>JAKSOW010000240.1 GCA_024405395.1 Kiritimatiellia bacterium
TGGCCCCTTCGTCTATCGGCTAGGACATATGGTTCTCATCCATGTAAGAGCGGTTCGACTCCGCTAGGGGCTGCCAAACCGAAAGCAGCGAAATAGGTCATGCATCGGTCTCTCAGAATTGCCTCGCGTCTGCTGGTTTGTTTTGGAATTTCCCTCTTGTTTCTCTTTACGGTGCTTTTTGTCGCCGTTGTCTGCTTTGAGCAGCGTGTGCCGCAGGGGATTCTGGATAGGGCGTTGGCGCATCTCTCGTCGGACTCCTATTTGATTCATGTAGACTCTGCCTCATTTCGGCTTACGCGGGGGTTGCGTCTTGTCGGTGTCAGGATTCGTGATCGACGCAAATTGGAGACGGTTCCGTTTCTCTCGGCTGCGCGCGTTGACGTTGAGTTGGCATTGGAGCGACTGCCGTGGCGGTTTTCTTCTCTGATCCGTGAAGTTGTCGTTACGGGCCTTCATTTTCCGCGTCTGCCGGATGGCTACTACATTCCGGACTCGATAGAATTTCCGGGGCAGCCCGACTTCAAAGAGGTGTCAGCCCCGCTTGACGTCACTTTCCCTGAAATTCCCTCCTTCAAGTTGACGCTCATTCGCCCCGATGTGCTGTCGGTCCGCCCCGAACGTGTTGATGTGGCGGCGGTGACCATAAAGCCCAAGATAGCCAAGCTCTCGGGCATTTTTCTTCAGTGGCCCGATCGTGACGTCAACATGTCGCTGGATGGCGAAACGTCTATGGACCTCTTTGCTCAGAGTGTGCGCGGCAATGTCCATGGCCAGGCCCGCCTGCCGAACATACGGCCGATGCTGGGTGCCCTGGAGATAACAAACAGCTATTCCTTCATGGATGCCTTTACCGGGGTTCGCACGCCGGTAGATGCCACCTGCCAGTTTGACGTCAACCTCATCAACAATGACCTGCACATTTTCCTGGATCTGCATCCTACCGGCGGCAAATATCGCGGAGTCCCGTTTAAGGATGCGCATGGGCTTGTGGACATTCGCGTTTATGTGCGCGACACGTATCAGAACGCCAAGATTGTCGTTGGTCCGTTGGCCGCCAATTTCCCGGACGGCAAGATGGAGGGCACCGTCATCTACGAAAACACGAATGACGTGGGCTATGTGAATTTCAATGTGGAGTCGACGGTGGCGCTCTCGAACGCGCTGGCCGTGGCGAACATCCTCACGGACGGCACGTTGGATTGCCTTCAACCAGAGACATCGCCTTACATAACGCTCAAGGGCGTGACGGCCGTGGAGCCGGCCTACTCCGCCACCAACAATCTGCAGGGGTATATCCAGTTCGAGCGGGGGCGCCTTTTCTCCATTCCGCTCCAGAAGGCGCGCAGCCAGTTTCACGTGAAGGGTACGCGAGTTGATTTCTCCGACACTATGGCGATGGCGCCGCGAGGCGGAGAGCTAACTGGGACGGGATGGGTGTCGTATCCTGGATTTGAGATGGCGAAGTCGACCTTCGGTGTCACCGTCAACGGCAAAGGACTTACCCTAGCCGATTTGGGGGATGCCTTCCACCTGGATGTCGGGGATCGCCAAGGGTTGCTCGAGGGGAGCATTCATCTCGAAGGTCCCTTGGGCGCAGAGGCCTCCCGCCGTCTTACGGGCAGTGGTCGGGTAGTTGTCAAGCAGGGGAACTTGGCCACGCTCAATATCTTGGCCGGACTTTTTGACGCCATGGCCAAACTTCCGGGAATGGGGCGCTTCGTGGCGCAGTCGCGTCAGGCCACGGGCATTGTGATCTCGAATAGCTCGATGTCCTACAAGCTCGCCAATGGCGTGCTGACGAGTGATGACGTGACCTTTCGGGGTGGCCTTTTCACGATTGTGGCCAAGGGGAGTTATGACTATCTGCGCGATGAGCTCGATTTCGCGGTGCGTGTCAAGATCGTCAAGGACGATTCGTTTCTGGGTATGTTGAAGAATCCGATTCTCTGGCCGTTTTCAAAGCTATCCTCCATGTTGCTGGGTTTTCGCGTTTCTGGTTCGCTTGAGAATCCGTCATGGAAATATGACATGGCGATCCTTGACCGATTCTGACCCATTTATGGTATAATACGCCCATGGACCATGGCATGTTGGATTTGAGGCAGGCCGCACGGCATCTGCACATGGATGAGAACGAGCTCAAGCATTTCGCGCAACGGGGCGAGGTGCCCAGCATAAATCGCGGGGGCGACGTCTTTGTCTTCGAGCATCGGCTGCTGGATGAGTGGGCGCAGCGCCGTCTTCTTGATCTGGCGCCGAAGAAGCTGACGGGCGAGCATCGTCTGGCGATGGATGAGCGGCGCCGTGCGAGAGGCGAGGATATGCGCGTGTCCGAATTGCTGCGCCCTGAAGCCATTGCGCCGGTGCTGACGGCGCGCAATCGCGGCGGCGTGTTGCGCGACATGACCGATCTCGCGGAATCCACCGGGCTTGTGTATGACCCTGAGCTGCTCTTCCGCGAGCTTACGGCCCGTGAGGAGGTCGCTTCCACGTCTGTTGGCGGTGGGGCGGCGTTCCTGCATGCCCGTTTCCACGATCCCTATATGGTGCAGGAGTCGTTTCTGGCGCTGGGGCGGGCTGAACGCCCCGTCTTCTTCGGTTCGCAGGATGGCGAGGGCACGGATCTCTTCTTCCTCATCTGCTGCACGGACCATGCCCAACATCTGCATGTCCTGGCTCGTCTGTGCCTGCTGGCGCACGGCACCCATTTGCTGCAGGATCTTCGCGAGGCCCCCGATGCCGAGTCGATGCACGCGCTGCTTTCTGCGGCGGAGACCGTGTTTCTCGATGGCATGCGGCCCTGAAGCTGAGGTTCGCCCGTTCGGACGTCCGTTGAGATCAGAAGGACGCGATTTTTGACTTGTGTGCGATTTTTAGCTTGATTTCTGTCGGGGAAAGTGTATATTATCATGGGCAAACGGACAGAACAGGACTATACCATGGCCAACAACAAATATCTTGATGCCTTCATGAAGACTTTCCCCTATGAGGGGCTCACCTATGACGATGTCACGCTGGTGACGCAGTATGCGGATTTTCTGCCCGATGATGCGTCCCTTGAGACTCAGCTCACGTCGCGGCAGAAGATGAAGATTCCGTTTGTTTCGGCGGCGATGGATACGGTGACCGAGGCGCCGATGGCCATTGCCATGGCCCTGGCGGGCGGCATTGGCGTGATCCACAAGAACCTTGAGGAAGACGAGCAGGCCAAGGAGGTCGCCAAGGTCAAGAATCACCTCAATGGACTCATCGCCAACCCCGTCTGCTTCCACGCGAATGATGACATCGCCTATCTGCGTGCGGAGAAGAAGCGCCGCGGCTTGAAGTTCAATGGTTTCCCGGTGCTGGATGACCAAGATCGCCTTGTGGGCATGATCACGTCGTCCGACATGCGCTTTGCGCCGATGAACGCGGCCACGCTCAAGGACGTGATGCAGAAAACGCTCATCACGGCCAAGCCCGGCACCTCGCTCAAGAAGGCCTATGAGATCATGCGCGCCAACAAGCTCGGCAAGCTTCCGCTCGTCGACAAGGCCGGCCGTGTGGTGGGCCTCTACTCCTTTACGGACGTGCAGCGTCTCGTCGAGAACCAGAACCCCACCTACAATTGCGACGACAAGTTCCGTCTGCGCGTCTCGGCCTCCGTCTCCGGCGGCAAGGGAGACCTCTCGCGCATGGAGAAGCTGGCGGATGCGGGCGTGGACGTGGTGGTGGTCGATTCCGCCCATGGCCACTCGAAGGGCATCATGGAAATGACGAAGTACATCGTCAAGCACTTCCCCAAGGTGGACGTGATCGCCGGCAACATCGCCACGGGCGAAGCCGCGCTCGCGCTCGCCAAGTGTGGCGCGCATGCCGTCAAGGTGGGCATCGGCCCCGGCTCGATCTGCACCACGCGTGTCGTGTGCGGCGTGGGCATCCCGCAGCTCACGGCGGTCTATTCCGCCGCCAAGGCTCTTCGCGGCACGGGCGTGCCTGTGATCGCCGATGGCGGCATCAAGCTGTCGGGTGATGTGCCCAAGGCTCTGGCCGCCGGTGCGTCGTCGGTGATGCTCGGCAGCGTGCTCGCCGGCACGGAGGAGTCGCCGGGCGA
>JAKSOW010000241.1 GCA_024405395.1 Kiritimatiellia bacterium
ACGGCTGCAGCGCCAACCGCGGCGAATGCCACCAGCCCTGCCGCCGCCGCTTCCTCATCAAGGCCATCGACCGCTATACGGACGCCGACGGCAATCCGCTTCACGATGCGGATGCCGAGTTTGAAGTGACGCCCCATACCGTGCTCTCGGCCAAGGACCTCTGTTCCCTGCCCTTCATCGACAAGCTGGTCGCCGCTGGCATAGCTTCTTTCAAGATTGAAGGCCGCGCGCGCAATCCCGAATACGTGAAGACCGTAGTGGGCGCCTACCGAACCGCCGTCGACGCCGTCCTTGTCGGCACCTTCACGCCTGAATTGGCCGATCGCCTCGTGGCGGAGACGAAAAAGGTATTCCACCGCGAATTCGCCTGCGGCATGTTCTTTGGCCGCCCGGGCAAGGATCAGTACACAGACACGGAAGACTCGGTGGCCACAACCGTAAAGCGCCACATCGGGCGCGTGATCGACTACTTCATCAAAGCCGGCATTGCCCAAGTGAAGATCGAGGACCATGCCGTCAAGCCCGGTGATCTCGTGCAGATCCATGGTCCCACCACCGGCGTACAGGAATTCACGGTGGGCGAGCTGCATCGCGACGACGAGCGGCCCGCCATTGGCGAAAAAGGCACCTGGGTGACCTTTGCCGCCCCGCGTTGCCGCGTGGGCGACAAGGTGTTCTTCATCGAACAGACCGAATTCGCCGGTTAACCGCAGATCTGGCGAATCTTCTCCACCGAATAGGCGAAGAAATTCTTCTCGAAGTCGCAGGAGAACGCCGCCACATGCGGCGTGACCACGCATTTGGGGTGCTGCAGCAGGCGGCTGTTGACGGCTGGCGGTTCGTCCACCATCACGTCAATCGCCGCGCCGCCGAGGATGCCGGCGTCCAACGCATCCGCCAACGCCTCTTCATCCACCACCGGACCACGGCTCGTGTTGACGAGAATCGCGTTCCGCTTCATCAGCGCCAGACGCTCGGCGTTGATGAGGCCCTTCGTATCGGGCGTGAGCGGGCAGTGCACACTCACGTAGTCGGACTTTGCCAGCACCTCCTCCAGCGGCAGAGAATCCGGCACAAACGGATCATAGTGCAGGCATTTCACGTCAAAGCCGCTCATCATCTTCTCGACGCGGCGTGCGATGTTGCCGTAGCCCACAAGACCCAACGTGCGATGCGAGATGTGCCAGTCCATTCCCTCGACCTTGCCCCATTCATACCCCGCCTTCGCCCGTGCATTGTACTGTGGAATCTGGCGGATGTACGAAATGAGCAACGCCACGGCATGCTCCGCCACGCTTTCGGCAATGGATTCGGGGGTGTTGTACACGCCGATGCCATGGGCCTTGGCCCACGCGCACGGCAACGCATCCAATCCCGAACCCGACCGGAAAAGCGCCTTCACGTTGGGCATCTTCTCCAGCGCCTCGGGCTTGAGGCAGAGATTGGGGCCAAACATCCACAGCACTTCCGCATCGGGGAACGTCGCCAGTAACGCCTCGGGCGTTTCGCAGCGCTTGGCCTCGAAATCGCAGAACGTGCGCAGCTGTTCCGCCGTGCCTGCCGGCAGACGCTCCACGCCAGCCGTAACCAGCCTGACCTTGACCATTGCCACGCCTCCGCTCAATCCCGCACCTTGTCGCAATCGGCCTTGAAGGACCGAATGCCCGCGGCCATCGCACCCCAATCGCTCGTGCCCGCGAACCAGTCGACGCCGCGTTCCTTCCAGCGCGCGAAGCCGCCCGCCGCCGTGCCGAGTATTTTGCCGGCCTTCTTGATCTTGAGCGCCACCTCGTCAATCACCTTGTTGAGCTCGGGATCGTCCATCTGGTTGAGGATGCCCATCGAACCCGAAAGGTCGCACGGACCAATGCAGAAGGAATCGACGCCCGGCACCTTCAGGATCTTGTCGAGGTTCTTCACCGCGTCGATGTGCTCGATCTGGCAGATCACCATCGGCCACTTCTCCGAATACTTCACGTAGTCGAAGAAGTCCTCCGCACCATAGCGCACTGCACGGCGCACGCCACAGCCGCGGATGCCCGCAGGCGGATAGCGGCACGCGGCGACGGCGGCCTCGGCGAGTTCCGGGGTGTTGACCATCGGCACGATGATGCCGTCGGGCGCGATGTCCAGATAGGGCTTGATGAGCATTGGCTCGTCGGCGCGCACACGCACGAGACCCGCACAACCCGTGCCGCGCAACGCGATCAGATGGCGCTGCACGTCCTGGATCGTATGGGGACCGTGCTCGGCGTCGATCCAGCAGAAATCCATGCCGCAGTCCCCGGCCAGTTCACTCACGATGAGGTCGCTCATCGTCACCACGCAGCCGATCGATGTCCGCCCCTTCTCAAGATTGTCAAAAAGCCTGTTCTCGATTTTCATTTTCAGTTCCTATGCTTCAAAACTTGCCTCATGCCACCATTGCAGCGGCACGCTCCAGTTCCTTGACCGACGCCTCGGGCAACTCGATGCCCTCGGCTTTCGCCGTCGCTTCGCGTCGCCATTCAAGTTCGCCCGGATAGAGCACTTCCCTGACGCCATCAACGGTCGGGCAGCGCTTGAGCTCGTCGATCATCGCGTCGATGCGCTGACGAAAGGCCATGCGCCCGCCGAAGAACTCGGGATTGATCACGATGAATGAGTGGCCCGTGTCGGCATCGCGGCCGGGCTGCGTATTCCAGCTGTGCACACCGCTCATCATGCCGCTCATCGCGAGCACACCAGTCATGACCTCCACCATCGCCGCAAAGCCATAGCCCTTGTGCTCGGCGAACGGCAGCATCACGGCATCGTGCCAGATCTCATTTGGGTCGTCAGTGGGCTGCCCGTCTTTCGTCAGGATCCAGTCGGTGGGGATCTTCTTGCCGGCTTCGGCGGCGATGACCAGTTTGCCCGCCGCCACCTTGGACATGCAGACGTCGAAAAGCACAGCCCGGTACTTGTCACCAGGGGCAGCATAGGCAAAAGGATTGTTTCCGATTGCCGCCGCCCGGCCGCCGGTCGGCGCCACGAGCGGGCAGGTGTTCGACATCGAGAAGCCTAGGTAGCCACGATCAGCCGCCATCATCGCATAATAACCGGCGGCGCCATAGTGGTCGGAGTGGTTCACCGTCGCCACGCCAATGGCCGTCTCTGGCATCTTCGCAAGCAGCTTCTCCATCGTCTTGACGGCGGCGGGAATGCCCAAGCCCCCAGCCGCACTGACCATCAGCGAGCTCACGCTCTCCTTCAAAACCTCGGGTGACGCATCGGGGCGGATGCCGCCCGCACGGATGCAGTCGAGATAACGCGCCAACCGCACGACGCCATGCGAATGGACACCACGCGCATCCGTCGTCACCAACACGTCGGCGATCATCTGCGCATCGTCTTCGGGGATACCCGCAGCCGCGGCAATCTCTGCCACGCGTGTACGCAGGTCGTCCAGACCATACTTGCTCATTTGCCATTCTCCTGTTGCGCGGTGCCAGAACAACCTGCGCCGGACATCATGCGGAACGTCTCGTAATACCGATTCCCGAAGCATCTCAACGAGGGCGTCTCAAAGTGGATCTTGTCGCGCTTCACGTCATAGAGTCCCTCCGAAGACACCAGCCCAGCCTGTGGCAACAACGCGACTCCCTTCGCAATTTCGGCGTTCATTTCCTTCCAGTAGAGATTCGGGCGGCGCTCTTCATACCAGTCTTTGAGGTAGGGCCCCAGCTCGCCGGCCACAAATGGAACCTGCTCAAGGCCCAGCGCACGCCGAAGCTGCGTGATGGCATTCGTGAACTTGGGGACATAAGCCTCAACGTTCTTCATCGTGAAGGCGTCCGATTCGCCCTGATGCCACAGCAGCCCCTTCACGACGCCATCCTTCTGGGCCAACCGGACATAATGGACAGCATTCGTGTAATGGATCTTACCCGGCTGCCAGCGCCCGATCGGCGAACCGCCATAGGCCACGGGCACGAGCCCCACAGTCACTTCGGGATGGGCATCGGCATAGGCACGGGCGAAAGTGGCGGCCAGGCCTGCGCCGGGCGCTGGACGCTTATCCCAATGGAACGGCTCCACCGCCTCACGCCATCCCCCTTCCG
>JAKSOW010000242.1 GCA_024405395.1 Kiritimatiellia bacterium
GGCTGGAAGTGCTTCGCCTTCACGCAGCTGGACGCAGGCGAGATCGCCGGACTGAAGGCACGGATATGAGGTCAAGACGCGCGGCTGGCACGGCACCTCCAACGAAGGCCACTGATGGGGCGTCACATCAGCTTGTAGCAGGCCCAGGCCGACAGCGTCTTGGAGTCGAAGATCGTTCCCTTGCGGATGGCGTCTTCGACCTCGGCTTCGGAGAGGATGACGGGGTAGACGTTTTCGTCGGGATCCTGGTCCTGGGCATGCGCGTTGGCCGCCAATTCGGCGTAATAGACGTGGATGCGCTCTTCGCAGTATCCAGGGGTGCAGATGATGGTGGTGAGGTACTTGATGGTCGTCACCTCGTAGCCGGTTTCCTCGGCCGTCTCGCGTTTGGCGCCTTCGACAGGATCTTCGCCCGCTTCCAATCCGCCTGCAATCACTTCGATGAGCGCCTCTTCGGCGGCTTTGCGATACTGCTGCACGAAGACGAATTTCCCATCCGGGCGACGCGCCAGGATGGCGACGGCAGGACCATGGCGCACGACTTCGCGCTTGGTGCGGCGTCCGTCGGGAAGTTCGATGTCAATCAAATCGACATTGATGATCTTGCCCGTGTACTTGCGTTCGCAGGCGAGCGTCTTTTCCGTGAATTTGTCCATGGCATTCTCCTTGTCAGTTGGATGAGAGCAGTGGCTGCGGTTTTCGCGCACGGGCCTCTTCGTCGCGGTTCAGCACTTCAACGAGATAGGGGGCGTGTCCGCCACGGCAGAAGAGCCCATGCACGGCGTCCACCCCGTCCGTTGCGATCACGCCCTTGACGAGCTGCACCATCGCCTTGGTGATGCGCAGGCCCGGCAGGAAAACGGGGACTCCAGGCGGATAGGGCACCAGGAACTGCGAGGCGATGCGCCCAACCGATTCCTCCAGTGTGACGAGCTCGCCGTCGCAAAGCGCCGCGTCGTGCGGGAGCACCTCTGCCTGCCCCGAGACGGCCTCGATGACGGGCTTGGCGGTACCGGTGGCCTTGGGCGCACCGATGAGACTCCTGTATTGGCGGCAGACGCGGAAGAGGTATTCGAAATGCTCTTCGGCCGTCCCGGCCGTGACCAGGAAGAGGATGGTGGTGGCGCTCGCCTTCTCCCATTGGATATGTGCCTTCAGAAGCGCTTTGCGGAAGGTTTCGCACGCCTTGGCGGAGCGCAGCATGAGGACGATCTTGAGCGGATCCTTCATGTATCCGGCCGCTCGCCAGTCAATCCCCGGGC
The DNA here is from genome assembly GCA_024405395.1 of Kiritimatiellia bacterium. Lineage (GTDB taxonomy): Bacteria > Verrucomicrobiota > Kiritimatiellia > RFP12 > UBA1067 > RGIG6720. The sequence goes on from JAKSOW010000242.1 coordinate 1,263, forward strand.
CCGCGATCTCGTCCAGGCCGGCAAAACAGGCGTTTTCTTCCTTGCCGCATTCCTCGGCCACGCGTTTGCGGAAGGCCACCGACCAGCGGATGCGTTCGTCGATGAGCTTCATCCCCTCCAGGCGCATCTGCACGCCGGCGACGTCCAGGGCCGCCAGAAACGGATAGTGCGGCGAAGTGGAGTGCCAATAGCGGAGAAATTCGTGGAGGTCGTGCGAGAACTTCTCGTAGCTGCCATGTCCGTGCAGGGCGAAGCGTTTGCGCAGCCAGCGAAACGCGGGCGCAGTGTCTTCCTCCAGCAGCTGCTTGAAGCGGGTGGAGACGTGGATCATCGAGGCCTGGGAGAAGGCGGCCAGGGTCTTGTGCGTGGACTGCACGGAGAAGTGCGCCCCGCAGATCTCGTTGACGGCGCTGTAGCGCACGGCGTCGCCCTTGCCGCGGCCAAACGTGTAGAAGGGGTGGAAGTTGAGGTAGGCCGCCCAGGCTTCGTCCGCGTAGAAGAGCACGCCCGCCCTCTCGCAGGCGCGGGCAATCTCCCAGACGGGGTAGAGGATGCCTTCATATGTGCATGTGGTGAGGATGAGCAGCCGGGGATTGTCGTCCTGGCGCTTGAGGGCGCGCCGGATGTCCTCAAGGGAGACGGGCCCCCAGACGCCGAGGGCGGCGTTCCAGCGTGCGGGCAGGTAGCGCGGCACCGCGCCCGAGGTGACGATGGCGTGGTGAACGCTCTTGTGGCAGTTGCGGTCAACCAGCACCGTCTCGCCCGGCCGCAGCAACGTCATCAGCATGGCCTTGTTGGAGGTGGAGGTGCCATTGGTGACATAACGGCTCTGCGACGTGCCGAAGATTTCGCTCGTGAGCTTCTGGGCCTCGGAAAGCGGGGTGCGCCCCTCTGGACTGGAGAGATCCCCCAGCGACTCCACGGAGACCGAGAGGTCCGTGCGGAAGATTGTGCTGCCGAACGCCTCGAAGAAACCGCGCAGGAATGGGGAGTTGGCGAAGGCGCGTCCGCCATTGTGGCCGGGTGTATGCCAATTCGTTCCGGCCTTCACCATGACGTACTGCCGCAGGGCCGTGGAGAAGCGCGGCATCCAGAAGCTCTTGAAAAGGTGGACCAGGCGCTCATGGTGTTTGGTGGGCTGCGCGAAGACTCGGGCGTCCTTCTTGGCCCAGCGGCGTGCCGGCAGGGTGACTTCAGGATGCCCGGGGCGCGTCAGGACGACCTTGGGGATGGCGGGGAAGAAACGCTTGAGCCAATCGCGCAAGGGCGCGCCTTCCAGCGTCGAGGCAAGCAGATCGTCGTCGATGAGGAACAGGCAGCACGCGCGCCCGTGTTCCGTGAGCACGCCCCGGGGGCCGTCGCTGGTGAAGAGGGCCTTTGCGAGCTGGGCGGCCTCGTTGGCCACGATGAGTTTGAGGGGCGGATAGTCAAGCGCGCCCCGCGCATCAAACGTTTCGCGGCAGAAGTCGCGGAAGGCGTCGGTGAGCCCGTACTCGATAACGGGAAGCCGCTTCGAGTCGAAGCGGCTTGGCTGGTGCAGATAGAAAACCGTAAGCGTCCTAATCATTGCGGCTCATATTATACCACAGTCTGGCGGCAGATGGGCATGATTGCTTGGCCGATGACGACGCGCGGCCGCCGAGATTCAGGACCGGCAGAGCTGAACGGCCTCCAGGGGTGAGGCGGCCACGGGGAATCCCGATGCGGCCAGCCGGTCCGCGGACTGGTGGCCACCGTCCACGAGGATGCATCTGGCCCCCAGCGCCTGGGCGACTTCGGCATCATGCAGGGTGTCGCCGATGACATGGAAGACCACATCCTTGGCTGCCGCACGTGCCTTCAGCTGGGCGATCAGCTCCTGACCTCGGGAAAGCTTTGTGGCGCCATCCAGGTTGTCCACCCCGCAAATGGCGTCCATGAAGGCGTCGACCCCATATCGGGCGGTGTCGCGGACGAGAAGATCCTCGCGCAGGGCGCTCAGCAGGGACTGCCCGATGCCGGCGTCTCGGGCCATCGCCAGGGCGGCGTGCGCGTCCATGCGCAGGGACTGGGGTTCCTGGCCTATGAAGGCGTGGAAGTCGCGGCAGATTTGGTCCCAGTCATCGTGGTCGAGATCCACGCCCAACGTGGCGTAGAAGGGGCGAACCGGAAAGCCGAAGTGGGCACGATAGAAGGCCCGCGTGGTTGGCGTCACGTTGCGGGCGACCAGCATGCGGTTCAGGGCGTTGACGGCGGCATCGACGTCGTCCAGCAGGGTACCGTTCCAGTCCCAGATGATATAGGGTGTCATGGCGCTAGTATAACGAATCTCGCCTGGTCTCGTCAATGGGAATGGCGAGGGGGCGACTCTTTGAGATTGACAATCTGAAGTGGTGTGTGCTATCATCCACACAAGTTGATATCGGAAGCGAAAGGCGGGTCGCATGGCCATCAGAAGTCTGATTCGGGTTTCACTATTGGGTCTGGTTTTGGGAAGTCTGGCCGTTTCGGCCGAGACATGGTATCTCATCGCCAACAATGCCCATGCCGACAATCCGGCGGCATGGACGGTGATGCAGTACTGGAAGACGGCGGATGGCACGGTGGGGACGACCGGCGAAGCTGTCAGTTCCGCCGATGACTTTGTCGTCAAGGACGGCCGGGTCTTGCGGACGGGGAAATATGGCGCCAGCATGACCTTCCCCGGGAAATCGCTGCAATTGGGCGATGCCACGACAGCGGGCACATTTACGCATGACGGCGGTTCCTTCACTTTCGCACGGGACGGACTTACGGTGTATGGCGGGGGCATCTACTACACCAATGTCGGCACCACGAA
>JAKSOW010000243.1 GCA_024405395.1 Kiritimatiellia bacterium
TACAAGCGCATTTTCGCGCGCTGCGGCCTCAAGGCCTATCCCGTGGAGGCCGATACGGGCGACATCGGCGGCAAGTTCTCGCATGAGTTCCACGTGCTCGCCGACGCCGGCGAGGACGGCATTGCCTTCTGCGACGCCTGCGGCTACGCGGCCAACCTGGAGAAGGCTGAGCGCAAGGTCGCCGCCCGCGCCGATGCGGACTGCCCGGCCTATGAAGAGGTGGCGACGCCGGGCGCGAAGACGATCGAGCAGGTCTCCAAGTTCCTGGGCGTGCCCGGGAGCGCGTTTGTGAAGTCGCTCGTCTATGCGGCCGACGGCAAGCCTGTGATGGTGTGCGTGCCGGGCGATCGCGACGTGAACGAGGTGAAGCTGCGTCATTTCCTCGACGTGAAGAAGCTTGAGCTCGCGGACTACGAGACGGTGCTCAAGGCCAGCGGCGCCAATGCCGGCTCCGTTGGGCCCGTCAAGCCGGCGGACGCCTCGGTTCGCATTGTCGCGGATCAGGCGCTCAAGGGCGCGAAGGGCTGCATCGTGGGCGCCAACAAGGACGATTTCCACCTCAAGAACGTGGATCTCGCCCGCGACACGAAGCTTACGGACGCCGATTTCGCCGATCTTGTCATCGTTCAGGACGGCGACATCTGCGCCAAGTGCGGCAAGCCGATGGTCATCAAGCGCGGCATCGAGGTCGGCCACGTCTTCAAGCTGGGCACGAAATACACGGACGCCTTCAAGGCCGTCTACAAGACGGACGAGCTCAAGGAGCAGGTGATGGTGATGGGCTGCTACGGCATCGGCGTGAGCCGCACCGTGCAGGCCGTCATCGAGCAGAGCCACGACAAGGACGGCATCATCTGGCCGGCCGCTGTGGCCCCGTTCCAGGTGGTGATCGACCTTCTCGATCCCGAGGACGCCGAAGTCGCGAAAGTGGCCTTCGATCTCGAGTCCCAGTTCGAGGCGGCGGGTATCGACGTGGTGGTGGATGACCGCGCCGAGCGCCCGGGCGTCAAGTTCAAGGACGCCGACCTCATCGGCTTCACGGTGCGCGTCGTCGTGGGTCGCAAGGGTCTCGAGAAGGGCGGCGTGGAGGTCAAGGCGCGCCGCGATCCCAAGGAGGCGATGAAGATCGTCGCCCCCGAGGCGACGCTTGCCGCCGTCCAGGAATTGCTGAAGTAAGGGGTCGACGGCGTTCGACCGCAGGAAGAGGAACATGGCTGATCAGATTTCATTCGAGCCGCCGCGCGGCATGCGGGATTTCTATCCCGAGGACATGGTGTGGCGCAACAAGGTGTTTGACGCGTTTCGCGCCGCCGGCGAGGCGGCGGGTTTCGAGCCCTACGACGCGTGCGTGGTGGAGAGCTACGAACTGCTCGCACGCAAGGCCGGCGAAGAGGTGGGCGAGCAGATCTACCACTTCCACGACAAGAGCGAGCGCCACATCGCGCTGCGTGCCGAGATGACGCCTACGCTCGCGCGCATGGTCGCGCAGCGGCAGGGTTCGCTGGCGTTCCCGATCAAGTGGACCACCATCGCGCAGTGCTTCCGCTACGAGCGCATGACCAAGGGCCGCAAGCGCGAGCACTACCAGTGGAACTGCGACATCGTGGGCGAGGAGAGCGTGCTCGCCGAGGTCGAGGTGCTGGGCGCCGCCTGTGACGCCCTGCGCCGCATGGGCCTCACCAACGCCGACTTCAAGGTGCACGTCTCCAACCGCGCGCTCCTCTCCGAGCTGCTGGCGGCGAGCGGCATCCCGGCCGACAAGCATGCGCAGGTGTTCCTGGCGCTGGACAAGCGCGGCAAGATGCCCGACGAGGAACTGGCGCATATGATGAAGGACAATGGCCTTTCCGACGCCGATGTGGCGGCCACCTTCGCCATCATGGACGTGAAGACGCTGGACGCCGCCGAGGCGCTGGTGCTCAAGGCCACGTCCGCCGAGGGCGGCACGTCGCCGGCGGTCGACCGCCTGCGCGAGCTGTTCCGCCTCGCCGAGATCGCGGGTTTCGCGGAATGCCTCGAGTTCGACATCTCCGTGATCCGCGGCCTCAGCTACTACACGGGCATCGTCTTCGAGTGCTTCGACGCACAGCGCGAGTTCCGCGCCATCTTCGGCGGTGGACGCTACGACAATCTGCTCACGACGATCGGGGGCCAGCCGGCAACGGCCGTGGGCCTGGGCTTCGGTGACGTGGTGGTGACTGAATTGCTGAAGGCACGCCTGGGCGCCGATGCGGGCTCCGCGAAGAAGGGCGTCTACGTGGGCTGGATGTTCCCCGAGCAGCGCGACGCGGCGCTCAAGCTGTCGGCGAAGCTGCGTGCGGCGGGCGAGGTGGTGAATCTGGCGCTCAAGAAGGCCAAGCCGAAGCAGTTCTTCTCGCGCGCCAGCGCGAGCACCTGCGCCAAGGCCGTGTTCCTGGGTCCGGACGATGTGGCGGCCGGACAGGCCAAGATGAAGGATCTCGCGACGCGCGAGGAGACGGTGGTTGCGCTTTGACGGTGAAGTGCGCCATACTGTTTCTGGCGGCGGCAGTGGCCCTTGTGCCCTGCCGCGCCGCGCAGAAAGATGCCCGCCGCGCGGCGGATGAGTCGGCGCTCGCCATTGAGCGTTTGCTCAATTCGCGTACCGCCGGGTCGCCGCGTGCCTTTGCGCAGGCAGTGGAGGTGGTTGCGGCGGATGCCAAACGCGGTCAGCCCCTGCAGAAGTTCCTTATGGCGATCATCGCGCGCGACGAGGAAATGCCGCCTCCGGTGCGTCTCACGGCCCGGGAGCGGGAGACCTACCTGGCTGAGAGCCGTCCTGTGATTCGGCGCCTGGCGGAGGGTCGCGACAATCCGCTCGCATGGTACCTGCTTTCCGTTGACGCGGGTGACACCAATCTTCTCAAGCGTGCTGCGGACGGCGGCAATGTCCAGGCCCTGAACGCCTGGGGCACATCGGCGCTGGATCTGGCGCTGAACATGTCCCAGTCCAAGGATGCTGAGCAGCGTGCCGTTCGGGCGGCGGTCGCCTACTTCGAGAAGGCGGCGGGCCTGGGCGACGCGAATGGCCTCTACAATCTGGGCATGGCCTATGCGCGCGGCCTGGGACGCAAGCGCGACGACATGCGGGCCTTCGACTGCTTCCGTGCTGCTGCCGAGAAGGGGCATCCCGAGGCCATCAACTCCATCGGCTGGTTTTTCCGCGAGGGGCGCGTCTTTTCCCAGGACCTGAACACGGCGGCGCAGTGGTTCGAGAAGTCGGCGAGCTACGGCAATCCGTATGGCCATTTCAATTGGGGGTTGGCCCTGCAGCGTGGCGAGGGCGTGGCCAAAGATCCCGAGAAGGCCGTGGTCCAGTTCCGCCATGCGGCGGAGGGCGGCTGCATCGAGGCGATGGCGGCGTATGGCGTGGCGCTGGCGCGCGGCGAGGGCGTGAAGGCCGACGAGCCGGGCGCAGTCAAGTGGTTTGAGCGTGCCGCCAAGGCCGGTTACCCGCCGGCGATGGAGAATCTCGCCGAATGCTACGCGCGCGGACGCGGCGTGCCGGAGGACAACCGCAAGGCGCTGGAGTGGAAGTTCCGTTCGCGCGCGGCGCGTGGCGATCGCGCAGCGGCGGAATGGCTGGAGAAGAACATGTCCGAGAAGATGGGCGACATGTAGACGATGATTTTGAGAACAGAGGAAAGACAATGAAAATGAAGAAGCTGAACGAACCCGTTTCTGGTGCCCAGGCGCTGGTGGACTCCCTCACCAAGGCTGGGGTGGAGGTACTTTTTGGTTATCCGGGCGGTTCGGTATTGGATATCTTCAACTGCCTTTCGGAGGCGCCGTTCCAGTTTGTTCTGGGCCGCCATGAGCAGGGTTCCGTGCACATGGCCGACGGCTATGCGCGCGCCACGGGCAAGCCCGGCGTGTGTCTCGTCACCTCGGGCCCCGGTGCGACGAACACGGTGACTGGTCTTGCCACCGCCAACATGGATGGTGTGCCGCTGGTGTGCATCACGGGCCAGGTGCCGTTGGCGCAGATCGGCACGGACGCCTTCCAGGAGGCGGACATGACCGGCATCTGCCGCGC
>JAKSOW010000244.1 GCA_024405395.1 Kiritimatiellia bacterium
GGCTGGGGGCTCGGAAGAAGACATCCGATGGCCTATTGGCGGTTGTGGCGCGACTTGTCCGCGCCAAGGCCCAGGAGTTTCGCGTGGCGGAAGGCCGCATCCTTGCGGCGGGCGTGGACAGTGGCGCGGATGCGGCCTGGACTCTTCTCGCACAGGAGCCCGACCTTTTCGCACGCGCCCTGCTGGCGGGGTCGGGGGCAGTCCCCGCCGTGGTTGCCGCCAAAGTCTCCGCGCAGGTGAGATTGTATCTGGGAGAAATGGATCGCCATTCCCCGCCGGCGGCGACACAGGCCTCTGTGGCGCAGCTCGGCAACGGCCTTGGGCACCCGGCCGACGTCCGCGTGCTGCCGGGCAAGAACCACAAGGCCCTGATCGACGCCGCCTTTGACGACGAGGCTCTGAGTTGGCTCCTGCAGCTCAGTCCATGACTGAAGCTCTCGGCTTGACCGTGATGGCGATTCCGTGCGCCCGCCGCTCGCCTGGACGCAGGACCTGCGGCTGAAGCGTTCAGGGCTCCACACTGTAGAAGTTCCGCCACTCGTCCGGCCCCAGCGTCCGACAAAGGGGGGCCGCTCAACGTCAGGATTCCGCACAAGCCAGTCGGCATTGCTTTTTCCGTCAACGCAGACGCGCCGGCGCCGTCGATGCGAAACAGGTGAGACGGGGCCTGTCCCCCAAGCAAACCATGGCGACTATTTCGCCTCGCGGTGATAGCGCGGCAGGCGCGCGAGCGGCACGTTCGTCAGCTCCAGCGTCTTCGGGCCCACATACCGTTCACCCAGATCGTCCGTCCAGACGCCAGAGGGCAACCGCACCGTGGCCTTGTTCTCCGGCGTCAGCACCGGGGCAACCAGCCAATCGGGGCCCAGCATGAACTGCGTGAGACAATCGCCCAGGCCTTCGCCGGGGAATTCGTAGTCCATGGCACGCAGAATCGGCTCACCCGTCTTCGCGGCGTGGCGAGCCCACTTCATGATGTACGGACCGAACGCGCAGTGCAGCTTCGCGTACTCCAGGCAGATGGCGCACATTTCCTTGTCGAGCACACGCCACGGCGCCAGCGAAAACTGCATCATCGGCATCAGCGTCTGCAGCTGGCAGCTGCGCACCACAAGCTCGGGATAGAACGGCTTGCCCGGGAAAAAACTGCCGCATAGACCGCCGCCGATCATGTCCGCCACGACATACGGATACCCAATCAGACCGGCCGTGATGGTGTTGACGATGATGTTCGTCTGCGCTTCCCAGCTGTGCGGCTGATCGTGCAGACGCTGCACGATCTCGCGTCCGCCCGTGCCATAGCCGCTGCGGTATTCGTTATAGGGGATGCGCGTGCCCACCAGCGTGTAGGCACGCCCGAATTCACAGGGCTGCATCCAGGGCTGATGGAGGCGCTGGTCGCCCTTGAAGTACTCCGCGTTGCCGGCGTCGAACTTGAAGCCGTCGAAATGATAGTCCGCCGCGAATTTCCGCAGGCGCGCCACATAGTACTCGAACGCCGCCGGATTGGTGAGATCGTAGGAGGCGCTGATGCCGCTCCACCAGCGGACAATTGCGGCGGCATTGCCCGTTTTGGTGTGGACGAGATAGTCGAGCCCCTTCTCGTAGCCGCTGCCGGGCAGCCCGGCGTGCGGGTAATAGCGCAGCTTGCGGTACTCCAGCTGGCTGTCAGGCGAAACGAAATGGCTCATCCAGAGAATCGACTTCCAGCCATTGGCGCGGATCTTGTCGAAATACCGGATTGGATCGGGATACTTGATCTCGTCGAAAAGCTCGGCGCCGTGGTACTTCATCCAGCCACCATCGGTCATGAACACGCCCACGGGCAACCCGCTCTTGGCCACTTCGTCGACGATGGCTTCGCAATTATCCTGCCGCACGCCCCGAAGGAACATCTCGATCCAGTTGTTGTACTGCGGCTTCTCGAAGAATTCGGCAGGCGGCACAATGCCGCTGAACGGGAAATGCCGCGCAGCGCCAGTAAGATACGCCTCTCTCAGCGTCTTGCCCGCCGTGACGACTTCGACCTTCTCCACCTGCGACGTCACACGCAGCACGCCCTTCGAGAAGCGAAACTTGAACGGACCCTCACCCCACACATATCGTCCCTTGTCGGAAACGAGGAACGGCATCACGCCACCGCCCCAGCAGCGGCTGGAAAGATCAAAATCGCCCCCCCCGTAGCGCCGATCGCCCGTCTCGGAAGAGGCCGTCCAGGGCTGGCCATCCTCGCCGAGGTTCACGGCGCCGCCGTACCACCGCTCATCCGGCAGGAGCGGAATCTCCGTGACACGGGCCTCGCCCACCGGCAGCTGCCTGGGCGCTGCAGCGAGCGCATCGGCCAGCCGAATCATCGCATAGCCAGCCGGCGCCAATTCGACGTTCAAGACACGGCCCTGCGCCTCGGCCCGCACAGCCGAACCAACCTCAACGCCCGCCACGCGCCAGGCACCCTCAGAGAGCGTCAAGGCGGCGGACAGCTTCTCGGCCGCGGCGTTGACGACCAGCACATAGACCTCGCCGTCCTTGCGCCACACACGCGTCGGCATCAACGCCGGCGCACCCGAGACGGCGGGCGCCGGATCCACCGACAGAAGTACCGGAACCATCCGCTTCACAGGTTCATTGGCGCGGCAGATACGGTCCCAGAACATCTCGCGATCTGAGGCGGGGCAGTCCCGGAACAGCGAATGGAAGCAGTAGGCGACGAGGCCATTGGCCCCATGGGCGATGTGCTGCCAATTCATGTTGGCGATTTCGGCTTCCGTGGGGAAGCGCTGCACGTCCTTTTCGTTCTTGCGGTACCAGCCCCAGTCAAACGCCTGCGGCACATTCCACAACGCCACGTCGGAGAAGATGGCGTGATTGACCTCCGCCATCATCTCGGTGATGTGCTTGAGCGGCTTCAGCGCCACGGGATAGGGATCCATGCCCAATGCGTCAAAGGTGGGAATGAATTCGCGCAGGTCGTACGTGCGGTCCAACACGGCCCAGGTCGGGTGATTGGGGTCACAACGCTCGAAGACGCCGCGCAGGTGCGTGCGCACCGGGATCTCCGTGGCCGGACGTTCGTCATTCACGTACCACCCCAACAAGGCCGGATGGTCCTTCACCTTGTTGATCTCCGCGGCGAAATAGGCGTCGACCTGCTCCTGGGTGGTTATCTTGTTGCGGGCCGCCCAGGGCGTGCCGAGAAGTTCGTTGCGCAGGCTCACAAAGCCCATGAGGCCCTTGCCGGCCAGCGCGTCGAGATCCTCCCGCGTGGCGCGCGTGTACGGCATGACCACGTTGAACGGCCCCTTGGCGTACATCTCCAGCTGCTCACCAGCCAGGCGCCCCGCGTACATGCCCAGCGGAAAGAACGGTTTTCCGTCCACGATGCAGCGTTTGTGCGCGTCAATCCACACACGGCGTTGCGGCAGGGCGCGAACGCGCTCGAAGGGGCAGCTCGCGCGCCCCAGCACCTTGCCGGCGGCGGAGACGAGTTCGCACACAATCTCATTCTTGCCCACGGGCAGGCCCGCCACGGGCAGCGCCAACGTGGCGCCATCGGCTGCGGCGGAGGTGGGCGGCACGCGGCAGATATCCCCCGCGAGGTTCCGGTACGTGAAAAGCACCTTGCTGTCGGCGGCATCCGCCGGACGATAGAGCGAGGCGTGGAAACGCACCTCGCCATCGGCGGCCACGTTGCGATAGGCCGAGGAGAACACAAACGCAACCGGCGGCCGATCCACAGGCTCGACGGCGACATTGTCGAAGCAGACCTTGCCGCTTGAACCCTTGGGAAGGTACAGCCGCAGCACAACCTTGGCGGCCTCCTGGGGAATCTCGCGCGTGACGCCGCGAACGAGCGTCCAGTCCTGGCTGCTCTCGAGCACGCCGTGGACATAGCCGCCGGCCATCCACTTGTTGTTTGCGTCGTACCACTCGACACAAAGAGAGGCGCCATTCTTCTTGGACTTGAGCCCCTCCGTGCGCACAAGCGCCGAGAAGTAGTAGGC
>JAKSOW010000245.1 GCA_024405395.1 Kiritimatiellia bacterium
TGGTCACGGAGTCGGGGAATGGGATCCACTTGCGCATGTCGGGGCCGTCTGCCGGCGGGATGGATCTTCTGCTTGTCATGGGCTGTTCCTTTCGCGTTTGGGGATTGCCGACACAGCGTCGGCAATTACGCGAAAAGTATCTCATGCAAATTCCGCGAAACCGACTTTCTTCTGGCAGCAGATCGACCAGAGCCTGTATTCATGCGGGCATGCGAGCTGAAATTCATGTCGGTTCAAACCGACTTAAACCGACTTTCACCGGAAAAGACGGGTGAAGGGCTGGTGACTTACCCGCGCGAAGGGGCTCTCGCAATTTTCCCTGCGACGAAGGATGCGACGCCAGTCCTTGTGCACCCTTAAAAGTTTCCGATGGCGATTGAGAAAGTGAGTATGGTATAATGCACTCGTCATGGTGAATGATTCGACAAAGAAAGGTCCTGCAGGTGGAGGTGTCGCCTACATCTCCAATAAGGGTGGCTTTTCCTCTTTCCGCTATGGTGATGATGTCATTCGACTCATGAAGGGGGACTGAATATGCTGGGCATGGCGATCTTGGCGTCGGCACTTGGTGCCGGCATGTGCGGCGTCTGGGAAGGTGGAGACCTGGCGGCGTGGACGAATGCGATGACAAACATCCGCGAGGCCGCTCTGCAGGAGGATGGTCTACGTCTGAAGACGGCGGATTGGCGTGGTGTTGGGCTTTCTTTCGATTTTGCCGGCAAGGGCTCCTATGACACAACGCATGAACTGAGCTTCCGCGCGAAGGCCGAGGCGCCTTCAACCGGCAAGCCATGTGTTGAGGCACGGGTCCTGGTCAAATATGAAGGGGAACGAGATTTCGGAAGACAGTCCGGAGAGGCGTTTCTCTGGACGGTTGACGGCGAATGGCACGACTATGCCGTCCGCCCGTTTCGCGCCGCAGATGGCCGAAAGGCAGTTGCCCTGAAACTTTGCCTGCCGCCTGAATGCCGAGATTCGGGAACGGTGACGATTCGGCGGATAGCCTTCTGCCGACGTCCTGTTGATCCGACGTTCACGGTGATGGGCATACATCGAGATGCCTGGTGCGAACCAGGACAGGATCGGGTAGAGTGCCGTGTGCGTGTCTGGAATCGCGGAACACATGAGGCCAGAAACGTTTCAGTGGATGACCTTCCGTTGCAGGAGAAGATCCTGTGGCTGGAGAAGCCGGCCGTGGCCCCGGTCATACCTTCGGACGGGACGCATACGTTTCGTGGCTGGGTGAAGGCCGCGGAGCCTCGCCAAAAGGCTTTGCGTTCGGAGGCGTATGTGCCTGAACCGAAACCGCCCAAGACGGATTACGAAATCGCAGCCTGCTATTTCCCGGGATGGATGACCTCTGACCGTTGGCGGGTCATTGAACGGTCGTGTCCGGAACGGAAGCCTCTGCTGGGCTGGTATGACGAGGCGAATCCCGAAGTCGTCGACTGGCAGATCAAGTACTTGAGCGAACATGGCATCAGTGTGATGATGCTTGACTGGTATTGGCACCAGGGCGAAATCCGCCTGGGCCATTGGCTCGACGCCTACAGAAGGGCGAAGTGGCGGAAATACCTCAAGTGGTTTGTGATGTGGTGCAATGAGTCGCAGAAGCCGATTCATACGCCAGAGGACAACGCGAGGGTGACGCAGTACTGGATTGACCATTACTTCACGATGCCCGAGTATCATCGGACAAACGGCAAGCCAACCGTGGGCATCTTCGTGCCGGAACACTATCTGCGTGATTTTGGCAGTGAGGGCAAGGTGCGGGAGATGCTTGACGCCTCGCGTGCGATGGCGCGGTCTGCAGGATATGCCGGAATCCACTTCATCGGCTATCTTCACCCCGTGGATGATCGCTCCGCGGCTTTGGTCGCCAAGTGGAAACGCTGCGGCTTTGACGAGATCGCCGCCTACAACTATTATGGGCATCATGGCGCGGCGGAGTCGTGTCGGCGTTATGATTTTGGGCATGTGGTCAAGACGAGCGCCTGCGATTGGGAAAGTCGCGTGGGCCGCTATTGTCTGCCATTCTGGCCCTGCATTTCCTCGGGACGAGACGAACGCCCCTGGGTCAACCGGTGTGAAGTGTACAATCGTACGGTTGACGGATTCCGGCGCATTTGCATGGAAATCAAGGAGATGGCCGATCGGCACGGAATGAAGCGCATACAGCTGGGCCCATTGAATGAATGGGGGGAGGGCAGCTATCTTGAGCCCAATCGGGAATATGGGTTCGGCATGTATGATGCGGTTCGGGATGTCTTCTGCGAGAAACCAGTCGAAGGCTGGCCAGCGAACCTTGTGCCGGGCGACCTTGGACTCGGGCCGTATGACCTTGTTTCCGGAGGGGATGATCCAAGGGCCGGTGAGAGGATTGACTTTACCCTGGGGGAAAACAGGGGCGTCAAGCCGCTCAGCGGTTTGGGCGTTCATTGCTCCACAGTGGAGGTGTCGCGAGTCGAGGGCTTGCGTGTTGTCGCGAAAACTGCGACACCGGCCGTCGTGTGCGATTTTGAGCCTTTCGATCCGGCCTCATTCAAGTCGCTGCAGATTATGCTGAAGTCACCTGTGAAATGCGGGAAGCTGAAAGTGTATTGGCGCGCAGAGGATCTGGCCTGGTGTGAAGCCGCGTCGACCTCGGTGAAACTGGAAGATGATGGACAATGGCATGTCTACACCCTGGATTTCTCGGATAAGCCTGCTTGGCGACAGCGGATCTACGCATTGCGCATTCAGCCGGAGATTCGTCCTGGAGATGAATATGCCGTGCAGTGGCTGCAGATCAGGCGCTGAACCCCAAAAATTTCATTACCGATAGGTAATGGATTCTGTTGGCGGCTGGTTTGGGAATGATGTGTAATACCGTTCGGTAATGAAAAAGCAGGTGACAGTTACTGAGATGGTGCGCGGATTCGCGAAATCCGAAAAGCGCAAGGTGTTTCCCAGGAAACTCTTGCTGGGAAACACCTTGCAGGTACGGGACAACGCTATATTTCCGAGCTAGAGCGCGGCAAGGCAACGGCCAGATTGGGCGAGATGCTTAAAGTCCTGGGTATCGGATGTAATACATGGAGCGTGATGGCGAGATCATCATCTTGCTGGCTGGTGGAGACAATGCAACGCAGACAAAAGACATCGAAAAAGCGAAAGCATTGGCGGTAAAACTACACCAATCATAGTATGGTTGGGCAATTTAGTCTTTTGAGTTGCCATATGTATACCATTTTTGGTATACTTTTGGCATGAGTTATTATGACCAGATTTACGACGAGACAATTGGCAACAATGGAATCATCACGTCTCGGCAGGCGATTGGGATGGGAATCCCAGCTATTGAACTGGTGAAGCTTTGCCATCGCGGCAAATTGACTCGGATTGGACATGGCGTCTATCGAATCGACAAGTACTTCCCGCAGGAGACGGATGCGTATGCGGCGGCTGTTGCAAAAGTAGGTGAAGGATCCTACATCATTGGCGAATCCGTGCTGGGATTTTACCGACTGTGCCCGACGCATGAGGCTATCATGCATGTGGGAACGTCGCACCGCGTTCGGCGGCGAATTCCGCAGACGATTCAGATAGAGAAAAGGCCAAAAGGCGAGCCGTTGCATTGGATGGATGGTGTTCCTGCCCAGACCATTGGCGGCGCAATCCGGACGGCACGGCGCGGAGTGGAGCCTACTCGGCTCCGGGAGGCAATTCTGGCCGCCCAGCAACGGCAGTTGATCCAACCCGATGAGGCGTTGCAGTTGATGAAGGAGGTGGGGGCATGAGTGGGAAGAGACCGAACAGCTGCACAAATCTCAATAAGGCCCTTTTGCGGCTTGCCGGGAATGATGAGGCGTTTCTTGACCTACGTGCGACGATGGCAAACATAATTGTCGCTCAGTTGTTACCTGATGGGGTCGTCAAGGGC
>JAKSOW010000246.1 GCA_024405395.1 Kiritimatiellia bacterium
TCGTCCGGTTACCGCGTCTTCATAGCCAAGGGCACCATGCTCTATTTCCGCTGATTCCGTTAAAGAAAGGTTCATACAATGACTGACCGAAACTGCAAAGCGCATGTGGCGCAGTCGCCCGCACGCCATCAGATCCTTGCGATGCTGGCGGCATTGGCCGTTGTGCCGCTCTGGGGCGATACGATTGCGGAGCTGGCGGCGAGAGGCATCTACGACCATGCGGTGATGGCAACCAACGTGTCGGCGGGGGTGACCACCACCTTGGCGGCGCCGGTGACTGCTTCAGCGCGCACCACGGTGGTCAAAGGCGGCGAGGGGACGCTGGTCCTTCCCGCCTCCGCGTTCAGGACGGGTAGCCCGTCTCGCGTGCAGGTGGCGGGCGGCAAGGTGGTCTACACCAACGATCTCGCGAATGGCGTCACTTCTGGCCCCGATACGCTTTCGTCCGAAATCCAGGCCAAGCTCGCCTTCTGGGGCTCGGTGAAGGATACGCCCCATCTGGTGATGGCCGGGGACGGCATCGAGAAGATCTATGACAGGCGCGAGACGGATGTCGCCGCGCCCAAGTACGTCTATCTGGAAGCTGAGCATTTTGAGGAAGCCGCCGCGCCGACACTCAAGGATGCCGTTTTTGTGCGCCAGTACCATACTGTGACCAATACGCGCGAGATGGCGTATTTCGGCGATTATGGCAGCGGCGTGTCGATGAAGTTCCTCAAACCCGACGGCGCCGCGTACAAGACGCGTCCGCAGGAGACGGTCGCCGTCTATGGTTTTCCGTGGGAGTCGAAAAGCTACGGATTCCTCTTCGGCAACTGCCTGGCGACATCTGAACATACGTTGTGGAACGAAGGCAATGCGTTGCCCTGGGCGGACGTGTGGGGACCGGTCTCCGGCGATACTGCGGTGTGGGTGGATGGCGTGCCGCATGACCGCAACACCGGCGCTGTGCTGCCGAATGGTTTCCATGTGCTGCAGGTGCGCTACAATACGCTCCCCACAGGCGAATCCAACCTCAACAACTTCGAAAACGCGCTCTTCTCGACTAAGGCCGACAAGTCGTCAAAGGGCGGACAGTACGTAGGTGAGATCATGTTCTTCACCAACCGGTTGACGGACGTGGAACGCGCGGAAGTGCAGAACTACCTGATCGGCAAATGGTCGCTGAGCAACTTGGCGCCGGCGCGCGTGGAACTCAATGCGGGCACGACGCTTGAGGTTGAGGCGGCGGCCGGCGAGACGGAGACGGCCAATCTGCTGGTGACGGGCGAGGGCACGCTGGTGAAGAAGGGCGCGGGGACGCTTTGGTACCGTCCGGAGGCGCGTGAGGCGGCTACCCCGGTCAAGTTGGATCTGCAGGATGGCGACGTCATTTCGAGCGGCGCGTTTACGCTCAAAGCCGCGGCTGGCATGAAGGTGACGGCTGTGGCGTACGGCAACGGCGCCTACACCGGCACGCAGGTCAAGAAGGGCACCGCCTCGGCGGCGAACGTGCTCGAGAAGGACGGCTCGGGCTACGTGGCCATTGACGGGATTCCCGCCGGCACGCGGCGGCTTTCCGTGAAGAACGGTACGCTGGGCATTCGCGCGACGTCGGCCACGCCGGCCCGCTATGAGGTGGCGATCCCCAACGGACGGTTCGAGGATTGGGGGGCAAACACGGGCCGTGGCAACATCCATGTCTCGTCGGTCGGCGGCGCCTGGTCGGGCAGCAGCGGTTCGGTGGGATTCTACAATTTCGACGACTGGATGCGTGCGGGCGGCGGCGCCTGCTATGGCGCAAGCGTGTCGATCTCCGCCTACGGTTTCGACAAGTATCCGCCACTTGACGGACGCTGCGTGCTGATGCTCAAGGTGTGCAACAACTGGGCCGAGGTGAAGGTGCCGTTCACGGAGGGCGGCGAATACGAGCTGCGTTTCCTGCTCGCCGGCCGCGGAAACTCAAACAAGACGCGGTTGCGCATCTCGCTGTTCGATGCAGACCGTGCGGAAAGCGAAATCGGCAAGACGTACGTGGCCGACTACAAGACCTGGACGCCTCAGGCGTTCCGTTTCCGCGTGGGCGCACCCGGCACCTACGGCATCCGATTCCACCAGTTGCCGTGGCTTCAGGCGGACGGGACGACGCAGCAGGACTTTACGGTTCTCATCAACGGTCTGCATCTCTACCGCACGGGTGAAGGCGGCGCAGGCTGGAAGATTCCCTTTGGCGACTGCGAGACCACCAACACCGCGGAGCTCGCCACGCAGCTGGACAATCTCACGGGCGCGAAGACGTTGCCGGGCTGGACCTATGACACCACGGTGGAGAGCACCTATGCGCGTGCCGGACTCGCGACGGCAAGGACGTATGCCGACACGGGCCGGCGCTACGGCGTGGCCTTCAACGCCTCGCATGCGCCGTTTGCCGGGGAACGCATGGTGTGCATCCGCCGCGACGGCGGCTGGGTGCGCGCGGAATTCACGCCCCCAGCCGGGCGCTGGTATCTGCGCGCTGATTCCGCCTCGTATGGTGCGGTTCCGACCACCCCTAACAAGCTGCTGGCGTCGGTGGTGATTGGCGATGACACGACGGATCTCGGCGAGTTGACGTTGCCCGGTAACTGGCAGATGCGTTCGCGCACCTGGCCGTTGGCCTTTACGGCGGATGGCGTCACGCCTGTGACGCTTACGGTGAGCGCGTCCTGCGCCAGTGGCATGCATGGCGCGTATCTGGACAACTTCGAGCTGGTGGCGGATTGCGAAGCGGACGAGGGGGAGTTGGTGAAGAACGGCGACTTTGAGGCCCCCAGCTATCTCAATGGCACAGCGGTTGGTGGCCGTACGCATTGGTCCTGGATCTCCACAACCGCCTACAACGAGACAACCCAGAAGAACGACACCCTGGGCTCCAACCAAGCCCGCGAATACGGGCGTAACGATCCTGATGCCTTTGGCTTCGACCATGGTTCGGGCGATGCGTTCATGGAGCCCTATGTGGTTACCACACCAGCTGTTGGCGGCTTCTATCAGGACATCACGTTCCCGAACGCCGGTCTTTACCGCCTTACCTATCTCACCAAGGGTCGCAGCAACCAGAATGTCACCACACCACTTTATGCGTATCTTGAGGACACGGCTGCTGGCGCCACCAATTGGCTGGATCGGGTAACCGTCCATACGCGCGGCGTGTACCAGCAGCGCACGTTGCTCTTCCGCGTAGAGGATCCCTGTACGCGCAGGCTGACCTTCCTGGTTGACGGCACGGCCAAGACGGGGTATGTTTGTGTGGACGACGTCTCCATTCGCCGTGTGAACGAAACGGCGACGCCGACCTTTGGCGCTGGTGCGAACGGGCGTCTGTCGATCGATGTCGCCGCCGGTGCGACTCTGCACCTGGACTACGTTGGAACCAACACGGTGACGAGCCTGAATGTGGACGGGGTGGGCTGCAATTGGGGCGTGGTTGACCAGAGCAACTGTCCGGCAATCATCGGGCCAGGCGCGTTGTTCGTGAAGCCCCATGCGATGCACATCATCCTCCGCTGATTGTTCTGCGTTAGATCATTAATCTTGAAGTTGTTTACCACCTATGATCAAATCTGTCATTCTCGCTGCGGCTGGTGCCGTGGTACTTTCGGGCGCGGGTGCCGCGCGCATGGATCGTTCCCAGCTGCAGATCGGCGTCTATTGTCTGGCGCCTTATGCCCGCACGGAGGCCCACATAGAGGACGTAAAGGACTGTGGCGTGGATTTCATCTACGGCATTCCCGCCACTGATCGTGCCACGCTTGATCTCTGTCAGAAGCATGGTCTGGGCGTCATCGCCACCGGCGCCGTGCCGTTCTGGCATGGCATGGGCGGCGAGCAAGCCGGCCAGATGCGGGAGCTGCGCCCCATGGCCGGCTATGAGGCGGCCATGAAGGCCTACA
>JAKSOW010000247.1 GCA_024405395.1 Kiritimatiellia bacterium
GGTGCAGAATCCTGGGGATTCCGTGGGGCACCAAGAGGCCCGTCTGCTGAAAGTCGAGGGCGAAGTGATTTCGGACGAGGCCTACGCCACGACGCCGCCCTACAAGTTCACGGGCGTCAAACGCGGTGCCTGGGATACGACCGTCGTGGCGCATCCGGCCGGCGAGATCGGCGGCATCCTCGACATGAGCGAATACGGCGCGACGGCCTGCTACATCGACCAGGATACGGATCTCCAGGATGAGATCGGCCGCAAGATCGCGCGCATCTGCGACCAGGGCATGGAGTTCTGCTACTTCGACGGCTCCGAGGGCGCGACGCCCCCGTGCGGCGTGAACGTGGCGCGCGCGCAGCTGCGCGTGGTGAACAAGTTCAAGAAGATGCCGCTCTTCACCGAGGGTGCCGCGAAGAGCCACTTCGGCTGGCATCTGCAGGCGGGCGCCAATGCGTTCGACACATTCGCGCCGGAGGTGTTCAAGGAGAAGATACTCGAGTATCCCTATGCCGAGGCGCCCATCATGCAGCAGAACTTCACGCGACTGGATTTCGGCTGGTGGAGCTTCACGCTGGCAGGGTCGAAGAGCTGGCGCGGCAAGCCCAGCATCGGGTCGCAGCCGGACATGTGGGAGTTCGGCACCTCGAAGGCTGCGGCGTGGGATTGCCCGGCGACGATCCAGATGAGTCTGGCGGCGCTCAGGGGCCACGCACGCGCCAACGACCTGATGGAGACGATGCGCCGCTGGGAAGACGTACGTGCCCGCAAACTGCTCACGGCCGAGCAGAAGGAGAAGATTAAGAACCCCAAGAAGGAGTTCCACCTCGAGCCGGATGGCCAGGGCGGGTATGACCTGCTCGAATGGGAACAGCTTGATGTGGCCGGCGGCAAGTGGACTCCTGTGCGCGCGTTCCTCTTCGAGCGCAACGGCAAGCGCGTGGTCGCCTATTGGCACGTCTCCGGCAAGGGCAAGCTGGAGCTGGCGGGCGGCGCCGGTACGCTGGAGGCCGAGAACATGAAGTACTTCACCACGGACTTCAGTGTGGCGGCCGTGCGCGCGGCCTTCGCCGAAGCGCGCATCTTGAAGTAAGTTGACCAGGATCATTCATGAAACACTCCGCCTTCCCTGTTTCGGCTTTGCTGATCATGGCCCTCGCGGTTGACGCGGCGCACATCTCGGAAACGGCGCTGACGCGCTTCTGGGACGAGACGACGGGCAAGACCATTCGCCGTCTGCCGGTGCAGGTGGTGCCCGAGAACTCCTTTGTCTCGCTGTCGAACGTCAATTTCGAGAATCCCACGCCGTCGATTGAACTGCGGCAGGTCTCGGAGGTGGCGGCCAAGAGCACGTACAACGTCTTCACGCTCACCTTGCGCAGCGTTCCCGATTTGTCCGACGCCATTACCCAGGAACGCGTGAAGGCCTACATCGCCGCAGCCCATGCCGCCGGCATGCAGGTGCTGATGGACATCGATGTGCGCATCGCCCGCTTTGAGTTCCTGCGGCGCTGGCCCGAACATCACGCCGGCATGCTGCGGGTGGAGTCGGTGGCGCCCACCAATGGCGTGGCGCGCTTTTCTCTGGATTTCGGGGAATATCGCGACCACATGGCGTGGGGTGCGCGCGCAGGCTATGCGCCGCTGGAAGGCGCGTTGGCGGCTGCGTATGTGGTCAAGGTGGATGCGGATGGCCTGGCCGATCCGACCTCGCGTCGAGACGTGCGCGCGGCTCTCGCGGACGTCGCCTGTGCATCCAATTGTGTGACGGGCTCCATTGGTGGTTTGGCGTCCGATGAGCGGCTTGTCGTGGCGGCGAAGTTCAAGTTGCTGACGGCCGATCCCTGTTCGCCGCATCTGACGCCGTATCTCGAGGAGCTGGCGCGCCGGTATCGGGCGCTGGGCGCGGATGGGGCGATGCGCGATGAGTGGGGATTCCCGCCGATGCGGGATTACGCCGAGCGGCACGCGGCATTTCATTTCACCGATTTGTTCGCCGCCGAGTACGCCAAGCGCAACGGCGGGCGTGACTATCTGCGGGACTGTCTTCTGATGGTGCAGGGCGAGAAGGGCGCCGAGGCGCAGCGGCGCGCGGCCGTCGACGCCTTCAACCGCACGATCTATGACGTAATCGCCGGCACGGAGGTGGCGTTCTACGATCTCAACAAGCGGGTGTTCGGCGAGGATGTCTATGTCACCAAGCACCCCACCTGGCACACGCGCTTTCGGGCGACCGAGTTTTTGCACAACGGCTTCGACTGGTGGGCGGCGAAACGCGACTGGGCGCAGAGCGATGAATCGGTGCCCCTGCCCTGCATCACGGGCATGACGAAGAAGTTCGGCGGACCGCTCTGGATGAATGAGGGCTATGGACCCGATCCCGAACATTATCCGTTCGCGCTTTGGCGCTATGCGCTGGCGGGCGGACGGATGGTCTACCATGGCATCTACGGCGGTGGCGGAAAGTACCTCGCCAAGTATTCGGAGGCGGAGCGGAAGATACACGGGCAGACGGACATTCTCACGCCGCAGGCCGTGCGGGCCCAGGCGCGCGTGTCTCTGCTGCCGCTCATCACGCGTGCGCCGATCGATTGCCCGGTGGCGCTCGTCTTTGGTCACGCCCGCACGCTCAACTGGCTGGACCCGGCCTTTGAGGATGGTGGGCTTAAGCTCGCGTATGCGCTCGGCAAGCAGGGCTGGTATGTGGACAGTTATCCGTCCAGCGAATTGTCGGCGGGCACATTCACGTTGGATGAGGATGGCTATTTGCGTGTGGGGCGGCAGCGTTATGTGGCATTGGCGCTGCATCGGCTCAGCGCAGAGGATGTCGCGGCGTTTCGGCGCATGCTTGGCGGACGTGCGTGTCGCACGCGCCTGTTTGCCTGGGACTCGCCCAGCCTTTCGGGTGCCGTGGCCTTGGCGCACGCCGAGGATGGCGCGCCGATCGCGCAGGTCCTTGCCGAGGCGAAGTGCCCCAAGCAGACGCCGCTCACGGATCGTGGTCTGAACAAATGGTCTGACGACAAGCTGCCCGCGCCGGATGGTGTCATCACATTGACGGACGGCACGGTGGCGCGCATCAAGGGGTGTCTGCCAAATGTGGCGGGCGACGCCATTTCTGGATCGCTGACCGCAGGCAAAGGCGAGGTGGCTTACGAAGCGGAGGGATTGTTTGCGGCGCGTTTTGATGCGGACGGAAATCTTGAGGCGCTGGCTGCAGGCGGTCTGCGATTCGCGTCTGCGAAGAATCTGAATACGGGATTGATTCAGCCGGGCGTCGACGTTGTATTGGTGCGAAAGAATGATGGGCGTTGGCGCGGATTGCTGCAGACGGCCACGCCGAAGGATGGCGTGCCTGCGGCTTTGCTGAAGCTGACGGATGATTGGCGCATTCTGGAGTTGCCTTCAATGCTGAAGGGCGAATGAGGTGAAGGCGTCAAGCGCCGGCTTGAGGCGTGGAGAAACTGCCACCGCATTTTATAGATGCGGTGGTTGTCTTTTGCCTACTTCCCGATCATGGTGGTGACGGGGACAGTCTGCTTGATGGTATTGGTGGGGGCGTTGGTGTCGCCGCCGTAGTTCTCCGCGAGCTGCGAGGAATGGGATATCCAGGCGATGGCGGGGATGCCGCAGGCGATGATTTCGGTGGTCTGGCCGCGTGGCTGGGTGGCCATCGACGTGCAGCCCGTGGCCGTCACGACAGTTGCGCCCGTAAGTGCTCCGGCGATGACAGGCCAAATGGCCTTGAGGATCTGAATCCCGATTTCTTTCCAGTTGATGTTTAGCTTCATGGTTGTTTCCTTTCGTGGTTGTTGTGTTGTGTGTTGAGTGGTGGGTAGTGTGTGGTGTGTGCTTCCCGAGTCGCGCCGGATTTCGGGGGAACTGTCCATACTTCCGCGAAGGA
>JAKSOW010000248.1 GCA_024405395.1 Kiritimatiellia bacterium
GCGACTTTTCCGTCCGTCTACGGAAATCGGCCCGATCACATTGCGCGTGCCTGTGACCAGATGAAGGGAAAGTACGTGACGCCCGACCAGCTGCGCCAGGAGCTGATGCTCGTCAAATCCGTCTGGCCGGAACTTTCCGCCAAGATGAAGGCGCAGATCATGCCGTTCGAGCAGGTGCGTGAGAACCTTCGCCTCGTGGGCGCGCCCTATGAGCCCGAGATGGTGGGCGTTTCGCGGGCGCGGTTCCGCGAAACGTATCGTGGTGTCGCATTCATGCGGAACCGCTATTTCGCACTTGATCTGGTGATGCGCCTGGGTCTCTTTGATGAGCTGGAGCGTTCGCTCTTTGGCGTGGGCGGCGTCTGGGAGGTCAAGTCCTGATGCAGGGGGATCTTCGCCGTCTGCTGGTCGGAGTTCTGCTGGGCGGCGTGTATGGCGTTTTCGCCGCCGTCTCCATTGTGCTGCCCGAGCGGCCCACGGCTGTCGAACGCACGGCGGCCGAGGAGTTGGCGGATGGCGTCCGCCGCATGACGGGCCAGTCTGCGCCGATTGTCCCGGAGGGGACGGCGTCTGTGCACGGACTCAATCTCCATGTCGGCCGCACGGTCGTCTCACGGCGCGTGCTGGGCGAAAAGCCGAACTGGCGGGACGACGAGATCGCGGTTCTGTCGGCGCCGGAAGGCGTCGTGCTGGACGGTCATCCGCAACGGGGGCCTCTGTATGCCGCGGACGTCTATCTGGAGGATGTCTGCGGCGTGCGCTGGTGGACATCAACGGAAGCGGACTACCCGAGATTGGCGTCGCTGCCCATGAAGGAGCTGGCGATCCGCCACGCGTCGCCGTTCAAGTACCGCGAGACCTATTACCTGGATCTGCTGGATGCCGCCTTCAAGGTGCGCCTCAAGGGCAATGTCACCTCGCGCACCAAGTACGTGAAGCGGCAGCCCGAACGCATTGGTACGGCGAAAGGCGGCGATTCAGCGCTCCACTATTTCGAGGAGCGCATGTCGGCCTACCATTCCAATCTAGTCATACTGCCGCCGGCTCGCCACTTTGCGGCACATCCCGAATGGTATTCGCTTGTGAAGGGCGAACGCAAGCCGATTCAGCTGTGCATGACGAATCCGGAGATGTTCAAGGCGTATGTGGCGTCGATCAAGGCCATCCTCGCCGCCCATCCCGAAGCCGATTTCATTCAGGTGAGCCAGAATGACGGCCGGGCGCATTGCGAATGCGCGGTCTGCCGCCGCGCCGAAGAGGAGGAGGGGCTTTCAGGTCTCTATCTCGGTTTCGCGAACGCGGTGGCGGCAGAAGTGGAGAAAGAGTTTCCGCATGTCACCATCGACACGTTTGCCTACCGTTTTACCCGCCCGCCGCCCAAGCGGATCCGCCCGCGGCACAATGTGACCGTGCGCCTGTGCGACATCGAGTGCGCGTTCAACGCGCCGATCGCCACGTCGCCTCTGAACACCGACTTTGTCCGCGATCTTGAGGGCTGGCGCAAGATCGCCGCCGGCCGCCTCTACATCTGGGACTATGTCACCGATTTCAGTGCCTGCATGGTGCCGCATCCGAATCTGCACGTTCTGGCGGACAACATCCGTCTGTTCGCCCAGACGGGCGCCGTGGGCGTGTTTGAGCAGGGCGACGCCACTTGCCGAACGGGATTCATGGCGCCGCTGATGGGATGGACGATTGCCCATCTGCTGTGGAATCCGGCGCGTGATGCGCAACAGCTGATGGATGAGTTCCTGGTCGGATACTACGGCCCGGCGGCGGCACCACATCTGCGGCAGGCGCTGTCCATCGTCGAGGCGGCGGGGCGGCGTACGGCGGCCGCGGGTGAAGCGGTGACCTGCTATCATGCGAATGTGACGAATTTCATGTCGCGTGCGGATGCGTTGGCGTTCTGCGCGCAGATCAAGGCGGCCCGGGCGGCCGCCGAGAACCCGATGCGGGCTCAGCGTGTCGCGCGTGAGGAGCTGACCGCCGACTTGGTGCGGCTGTTGAACTGGAGGCTCTGGGAGCTGGGAACGGAGGCGGAGCGTCGTGCGCTTTTCGAGACGTGGAGCAGGACCTGCCGCGAGATGGGGTGCGTGTCCTATCGCGAGGCCTATGGGGATGAGGACTTCGAGAAGTGCCTGGAGACCTTGTCGCGCGGTCCCACGCCCAATGGCGTCAATACGCCCAAGCGCAAGCCGCGTCTCGCGAGCATCTCGCTGAAGTGGGATGGATCGGGCGAGGCACCGTGTCAGGTGATTGACTTTGGCCCTGATGGCGTGGCGGGATACCCCGTCCTTGACGTGGCCTCGGTGAAGGGGCCTGCCAAGGTGCGTCTGTCCTACGCCTGTGTGCCGGATTTCGGCGCCGACGGCGACTTTACGCGGAAGACCAGCGCCCGCTACCTGGGCAAAGACGTCGATCTTCCCATTCTGCCGGCGAACATCGACCGTTTCGACGTGTTCACGGTCACGAATACGGGCATTCACGCGGCGACGCTGCAGCAGGGCCTTGTACGCTATGTTCGTGTGCCGTTGGAGAGCCCCGACACGGAAGTGCGCATTGCCGCCGTGGACTTCGCGAATCGCGGCACGCATTCGACCGAGCCCGTCGTGGGGCAGTTCGCGTGTTCGGACGCGGGCCTCACGGATCTTTGGCGTGCGAGTGTGCGCACCTGCACCTTGGCGGCGATTCCGGCGCGCCAGCAGCCGTTGCACCTGATTACGCCCGAGACGAATGTCGTATTGGGCACGACGCATGCGTATTTGTCGGATGGCGCCAAGCGCGACCGCCTCGTCTGGAGCGGTGACCTGTGGTGGGCCCAGCTCAACATGTACGCCGCCTTTTCGTCCGACAGCCCTTACCTGCCGGGCTCGATCCGAATGCTGGCGGAGAATCAGACGCCTGCGGGCTATGTGCAGGCATGTCCATGGCCCGAGTCGCACGGGCCGCTCAGGGACGGGGACTATGGTCCATTCCAGTCGGATGAATTCGCTGCCTGGTTCGTGCCGGTCCTGTGGACGCATTATCAGCATACTGGAGATCTGGCGCTTGTGCGCGAGTTCTATCCGAACGTCGTCAAGCTGCTTGGGTATCTGCGGGCCCACATTCGGGAGGACGGCATCTTCGAGCAGCGCGCGGAGACCTCGAAGCACGCCAACGGCTTGGCTTTTGGCACCAGCTCTACGCATCACCGCGCCTTCATGAACGTGCTGCTCTGGCGGGCCTTCCGCGATGCGGCGGGCTTGGCCGCGGCAATGGGCTTGCCTTTGGAGGCCTCACGCTGGATGCAGGAGGCGGCTCGTGTCGCAGCTCCGGTACGCGCGCGGTTCATTCGTCCGGATGGCCTTCTGAAGACGTCGCTGGAGGATGACAGGCCAGGTCTTGAGGCCTGTGCGCTGGCGTTGGGAACGGGCTTCTGCACGGCGGCTGAGGCGAAGCGGATGCTGGCGGGCGTGCCGCGGATTGGACACGGCAAATTCCAGATGCTGCTGGTGCGCGGAGCATTCGCCTATGGTGATTCCGACGAGGCGCTTCGCCGCATTCGCCAGCACAATTGGCTGAAGACCGTCGATCCCGCGTGGATGGGCGTGCATACGACTTCCGAATGCATGCATCATCCCACCCGTGCCAACTGGGGGGACGAATGCCATCCGGACACGGCCATCGCCGGCGACCTCACCGAGGGCCTGCTGGGCGTTGTGCCCACGGCTCCCGGCTACGCGCGCATCCGTTTCGTGCCGGGGGCGGCGAAGGGGATCGACTGGGCCAAGGGCGTAATTCCCACGCCCTTGGGA
>JAKSOW010000249.1 GCA_024405395.1 Kiritimatiellia bacterium
GCGACCTCAAGACGCACCCGACGGACGGCCCGCGCGGCGACCAGAAGGAGAAGTCCGCCCGCCTCATCGCGGCGGTGATGCAGCTGAAGGAGAAGTTCTTCGTGGACACCTTCGCGATGCGCTGCTGGCCCGAGGTGATCCTGAAGGAGTTCTACGGCATCGCCGTGTGCTCGACGCTGGGGCATCTCACGAACCACGGCTATCTCACGGCCTGCGAGGGCGACGTGTACGGCGCGGTGATGATGCGCATCGGCCAGATCATCTCGAACGAGCTGCCGTTCTTCTGCGACCTCATCATCTGCGAAGGCGACCACGGCACGGTGTGGCACTGCGGCGCGGCGCCCTGCGGGCTCTGCAAGCCCGGCTACCAGCCCGAGCTGCACTGCTCGGCCACGGTCGAGGGCGGCGGCGTGAAGGGCTGCACGGGCGAGTTCCCGCTCAAGCCCGGCCGCGTGACGCTGGCGCGTCTGGGCGAGAAGCGCGACGGCACGGGCTTCCGCATGCTGGTGTGCCCCGGCGAGGGCATCGACACGGACCTCTTCGTGCGCGGCACGCCGCTCAACGTGAAGTTCGACGCCGGCTGCGAGGCCGTGCGCCGCGAGGTGATGGAGAACGGGTGGGAGCACCACTACGCGCTCATGTACGGCGACCGCACGGAAGAGCTCACCGCGTTCTGCCGCAACATGAACATCGAGATGCATCTCGTCAAGTAAGAGAGGTTTCCGCATGCGTTTTGGCGTGGTGTGCATGGCCGCGTTCGCCGTCTATGCGGCGGGCGCGGCAATCGAGAAGGTGCCGCTGAAGACAGGCTGGAAGTTCGTGCGGGCGGACGAGCCGGGGCTGGAGGCGCGGCTGCCGATGCTCTCGATGAGCGACATCCTCGACCGCGCCGAACGCGGCGACCTCTCGGGCGCGCCGACGTGCGCCTGGGCGGCGCCGGCCTTTGACGCCGCCGCCTGGCAGGACGTGCGCGTGCCGCACGACTGGGGCGTAGACCGGGCCTATGACCCGGCGCTGTCGTATGGCGACGCCTTTCTGCCGGTCACGGGCGTGGGCTGGTATCGGCTCACCCTCAAGCCGCTGACCGTGCCGGCGGGCGGCAAGGTGTTCTTCGAGTGCGACGGCGCGATGAGCTACGCCATGACGTGGATCAACGGCGCGTTCGTGGGCGGCTGGCCGTATGGCTACACGCGCTGGCGCGTGGACCTGACGCCCCATCTGAAGGGCGACGGCACGGATCGGCTGGCGATCCGCTGCCACAACGTGAAGGACTCCTCGCGCTGGTACACAGGCGGCGGCCTCATCCGCAACTGCCGCCTGTTGGTGTGCCCCGCGGACTACGTGCTGCCTGGGAGCGTCCACATCACGACGCCCGAGGTGACCGCGAAGGCGGCGCGTGTGCACGTGACGTACGAGATGTCGAAGGGCGGCAGGAAGGACTATTCCTTCACGGTGGCGAATCCGCGGCTGTGGGACATCGACGATCCCCATCTCTACACGCTCGACGTGGAGGGCAACACCTACCGCTACGGCATCCGCACGCTTTCCTTCAACGCCGACGAGCGCCGGTTCCAGCTGAATGGGCGCACGGTGCCGCTCAACGGCGTGTCGATGCACCACGACTTCGGCGTCCTGGGCGCGGCTTGGAACCGCGCCGCGCAGAAGCGCCGTCTGCTGGCCTTCCGCGAGGCGGGCGTCAACGCCATCCGCTCCTCGCACAATCCGCCCGAAGAGGAGCTGCTCGAGCTCTGCGACGAGCTGGGCATCCTCGTGAAGGACGAGGTGTTCGACGAATGGAAGCACATGGGTGACGCCGGCAAGCGCAAGAACGGCTACCACAACATCTTCGAGACCTGGCACGAGCGGGACATCCGCGCGTGGATGCGCGTGGACCGCAACCACCCCTCGGTGATCATGTGGTCGCTGGGCAACGAGATCTGCGACGGCAAGCCGAAGATCGCGCCGCACGCCGAATACGTGGCGCGTGCGCGGCATCTGGCCTGCATCGCGGCGGCGGAGGACAACACGCGCCCCACGACGAACGCCAACAACAACCCCGAGAACTACACGAACGACTTCCCCAAGGTGCTGGGGATCATGGGCTGCAACTATTTCGCCTGGCAGTATCCGCGCCTCAAGGAGATCTATCCGGACGTGCCGTACTTCGGCACAGAGACCATCTGCATGGTGTCGACGCGCGGCGAATATTCGTTCCCGGTGCGTCCGTGCTGGACGGACACCTCCGAAATCACGACCCTGGCCAATTCGTCCTATTGCTGGGAGGGCGCGGGGTTCAAGCGCCTGGACTCGGGCTGGGCGTGTCCGCCCGATGCGCAGTGGTGGTGGATGGACCAGGTGAAGACCTGCATGGGCGAATTCGTCTGGACGGGCGTCGACTATCTGGGCGGCCCCTATTGGGCGGATGAGTGGCGGCGGAAGCTGAAGACGAAGGAGGTTATCCACACTTGCAGCACGGGCTTCCTGGACCAGTCGGGTTTCCGCAAGGACTCCTTCTACCTCTTCCAGTCGCGGTGGCGTCCGGAGCTGCCGATGGCGCACATCCTGCCGCACTGGAACTGGCCGGGGCGCGAAGGGCAGGTGACGCCGGTCTACGTGTTCACGTCGGGCGACGAGGGCGAGCTGTTCCTGAACGGGAAGTCGCTGGGGCGGCAGAAGAAGGATCCCGCGGCATGGGACCGCGCCTACCGTCTGCGCTGGGATGACGTCGTCTACGCGCCCGGCACGCTGGAGGTGGTCACCTACAGGGACGGCAAGGAGTGGGCGCGCGACAAGGTGGCGACCACGGGCGCGCCCGCGAAGATCGCCTTGACCGCCGAGACGAAGCAGATCGCCTCGGACGGCGAAGACCTGGCGTTCGTCACGGTGTCGATCCTGGACGCCGAGGGGCGCGTGGTGCCCACGGCCGACACGGAAGTCCGCTTCACGGTGACAGGCCCCGCCAGGCTCGTCGCCACCGACAACGGCAGTGAATTCGACATGGCGGACTTCCATGCGCCGCGGCGGCGCGCCTTCCATGGTCTGGCGCAGGCGATCCTGCGTGCGGACGAAGGCGCCGCGGGCACTCTCGAGCTCGCCGCCACGGCCGAGGGCCTGGCCGGCGCCAAAGTTTCAGTAACAATCACGAAAGGAAAATGAAAATGAACCTCCGCATCCCGCTGAAGCCCGTGCAGGGCTACAACAAGATCTTCGACGTGGGCGAATACAAGATGGCGCTCACGAAGTTCGGCCTCGTCAAGCTCGCCAAGGGCACGACCTTCGCCGAGAACACGGGCGACATGGAAGTGGCGCTTGTCCTCATCGGCGGCAACTTCAAGGCCGAGGGCGAGGGATTCGCCTTCGAGGTGACGGATGGCCGCAAGAGCCCGTTCACGGGCAAGCCCCACTGCCTGTACCTGCCGCGCAAGACGCAGTACACGATCACGGCGCTTTCCGACGTGGAGCTCGCCTACAACGCCTCGCCGGTCACGCGCGACACGGCCAAGCCCACGCTCATCAAGCCCGAGGACACGCGGCACATCGCCCTGGGCAAGGACAACTGGACGCGCACCTCGGAGATCATCCTCGACGAGAAGTTCGACAGCGAGCACTTCTACATCGGCGAGGGCATGATCCCCTCCGGCAACTGGAGCGGCTATCCGAGCCACCGCCACGACGTCAACAATCCGCCGAACGAGCTCGACATGGAGGAGACCTACTTCTATCTCTTCGACA
>JAKSOW010000025.1 GCA_024405395.1 Kiritimatiellia bacterium
GCTATGTGGCCACGCGTGAGCTGGGATATCGTCGCATCACCGTCATCAAGGAGAAGGGGGATCCCAACGGCGGGCGCATCTTCCTCTACCGCGGACCGCGTGCAGGCGTGGCCGAGACGATTCGTTTCCTGGAGCAGACGCCCGTTCTGGTGACTGACGTGCCCGTGCTGGCCACTGCTCAGGCAGAACGGCGGTTCGAGGGACTGAAAACGGAACTTGAGGCGCGCGCAGCCGCCGGTCTTTCGCGCAGCTGCCGGACACTGTCTTCGCCAACGGGTCCCACGGCGGAGGTGGACGGTCGCGAGATGCTGGTGTTGGCCTCCAATGATTACCTTGACTTGGCGCGCGATGCGCGTGTGACGCAAGCTGCCGCCGCGGCGGCTTGCACGTGGGGTGCGGGGTCTGGCGGGGCGCGCCTGACCACCGGCACCCAGCCGCCGCATGTGGCGCTGGAGGAGAGGCTGGCCCAGTTCAAGGGAACGGAGTCGGCGCTTGTCTACGGTACGGGCTATATGGCGAACGTCGGTGCGATCACCGCCTTGGTCGGCAAGGGCGATGCGGTGCTTTCGGACGAGTTGAACCATGCTTCGATCATCGATGGCTGTCGGCTGTCGGGCGCGGACGTGTTCGTCTATCGCCATGGCGACCTGGATGATCTGGACCGCAAACTGTGCCTTTGCCGTGAACATCGGCGGCGGCTGGCGGTTTCGGATGGCGTCTTCTCCATGGATGGGGATTTGCTGAATCTGCCGCGCTTTCTGGAGATCACGCGCCGTCATGATGCCTTCTCCATGGTGGATGAAGCGCATGCAACCGGTGTCGTGGGCGCCACGGGCCGCGGCCTTTCCGAACATTTTGGATGCGGGCATCCCGATGTGCTGATGGGCACGCTCTCCAAGGCCCTGGGGTCGGAGGGGGGATTCGTGTGCGGTTCGCGCGTGCTGATCGACTATCTGCGCAACGTGTCGCGCGCCTTCATCTTCTCGACGGCGCCTGGCGCGCCGGCGATGGCGGCGGCCACGGCGGCCATTGACGTACTGGACGCGGAGCCGCAGCGCGTGTCTCGTCTGCGGGAGAACGTGGCGCTTTTCGTGGCGGAGCTGGCGCG
Organism: Kiritimatiellia bacterium; assembly: GCA_024405395.1. Lineage (GTDB taxonomy): Bacteria > Verrucomicrobiota > Kiritimatiellia > RFP12 > UBA1067 > RGIG6720. The sequence continues at coordinate 1,109 of JAKSOW010000025.1, forward strand.
TCTGGGCGTGTCCGCGCGCGGGGAAACGGCCATCGTCCCGATTCTGGTTGGAGACGAGAAGCGGGCGCTGGCGGCGAGCGCGGCGTTGGCGGAGCAGGGTTTTCTGGTGCCGGCGATTCGCTATCCCACCGTTGCGCGCGGCGCGGCGCGGCTGCGGGTGGCGCTTATGAGCGCACACACACCCGACCAGCTGCGTCAGGCGGCGGCGGCGATTGCGTCATGTGTGAAGGCCGTGCAGTGAAAGGAAAGAGCAGACGTGGAAATGGATAATGTTGTGACGGCATCCTCTGTGGCCGATCGAATCATCGCTGGGGGCGAAGTGACGCCTGCGGAAATGGTGCAGCTGCTGACGACGGCGCGAAAAGAGGATATTTTCGAGGCGGCGCATCGCGTCACGGAGGCGTTCAAGCCGACAAATTTCGACTTCTGCGCGATCCTGAACGCCCGCTGCGGGCGGTGCTCGGAAAACTGCCGCTGGTGCGCGCAGTCCGCACATTGGAAGACGGACTGTGACGTGTGGGGCATGAAGACGTCGGAGGAGTGTCTGGCCGCGGCACGTGCGGCGGCGGCCAACGGAGCCGTGCGTTTCGGCATCGTCACGTCCGGGCGAACGCTTTCCGCCGAGGACGTGGAAGCGGTATGCGCCGCCGTGCGCCGCATACGGGAAGAAACGTCGATCTCGTGCTGCGCGTCGTTGGGGCTGCTGACGGAGGCGGACCTTGCCAAGCTGCAGGCGGCTGGGCTTCAGCGTTTCCACTGCAATTTGGAGACAGCGCCCTCGCGTTTCGCGAAACTCTGCACTACGCATACCACAGCCGACAAGATCGCCACGCTCAAGGCCGCCAAGAAGCTGGGCCTCCAGATCTGCTGCGGCGGCATCCTCGGCATGGGCGAGACGCCGGCCGAGCTGGTGGAATTCGCCTTTGCGCTCAAGGAGATAGCGCCGGATTCGATTCCCGTGAACATCCTCCACCCCATTCCCGGCACGCCGCTGGGGGAGAGTCCCGTTCTTTCGGCCGAGGAGGTGCTGACGGGCGTCGCCGTGTTGCGGCTCGTCAACCCGCGCACGCCGTTGCGTTTCGCGGGCGGCCGCCGCGACATGTCCGACGAAACCGCCGCCCGCGCCATCTACGTGGGCGTCTCGGCGGGCATTGCGGGGCCGCTGCTAACCACACCAGGCGCCGATTTCGCGGATGACCGCCAGCTGGCGCGCGACGCCGGCTACAGGGTCTAACTGTACATATCTGGTGCGTCACACTGGCGTCACCTTGACGTCAGGTGTCTTAGTCGGTGGATTTATAGGAACTAGGGCGTAGGCAGGGGCATTTTAGACCATAGGGACTTTCATTTTAGACCATAGGCAAAAGGTTTCTAGACCATTGGGATTTTTATTCTAGACCATAGGAGCATCACGTCTAGACCAATGGAGCAGAAAGGATGGGTGCATGAGGCGGGCAAAAGTACCTAATGAGGTAGTTCATAAGATGGTGTGGGAGTCCTTGTGCAGACGCATGGACCCTGAGACGCATCGGGTTCGTCCGTCTTGGATTGCGTTGATGCGTGAAGTCGGCGTTTGCCGCCAGCGCATTGCAAACGCCATCCGCGACTTGAAGGCGGAGGGGCGGATAGATGTCGTCATGGTCCCTCGAACAGGGAAAGACGCTAAAACCTCTGATTATCTCTATGAGGTTAAAATGCGCAAGTAGCAATTGCCGCAAGCGGAAAAGCTCTCTCGGCGGATTGTTTCGCGCCAAAGCCGCAGAAAGTCGTGCACGCGGGGTATCATCCATGTCAATTTGCTTTATATGTATATTGTGTCATATATCTGCAAATTATGACACTATCATCCCATAGAGGCGCAGGGTCTCCACAATGTCCAGGTCCATCCACACCGCCGAGCGCACGATCCCGACAAGGCGCGAGAACGCCTTGTTCCACCCGGAGAGGAACTTGAGCTAGTGCAGCAGGAGCGTCGGCTTGAGTTCCTTGAAGAACACCTCGATTTCCCATCTCGCCCTGTAGAGTTCGCGCACCGTGCCTGCCTCACATTTCGTGTTGTTCGCCAGGAAGGTCATCTCCCGCCCCTCACCGTCGACCTCGACGGTTGTGCGGGCGTGGAAATGGATAAGGTTGTGACGGCATCCGTTGTGGTTGATGTCGCGGATTTCAACTTATTGCTAATATGTTGGAGATAATTGCGCAATGGGTTGATAGTACCAAAATATTGTGGTAAAATATTGTTTGATGACTTCTTCGGACATACTTTCATTAGTTACGCCATCGGATGTGTTGGCGGTGTTGCGGGGGTGGCTCAGGACCGAGCGGCAACGCCTTCGGTGGACGCAGGCGGAATTGGCGCGGCGCAGTGGTGTGCCAGCGGCGACGATTTCGCGGTTGGAACTGACGGGACTCGGTTCGACGGATACTGTCCTGAAGATTCTCTTTGCCCTGAATCGATTGGATGCGGTCTCGGATTTCCTGAAGGAGTGTCAGCGTCTTGCTGATTTGCCGACGACGCTACAAGAAGAGCCGCCGAAGAAAACCATCCTGCGTGTGCGGGTGCGAAAGGAGGCGACATGAGACTCTCCGTTTCCTTTCAGTTTGCGCCGAATGTGAAGATTCTGGTCGGGACGCTGTCGGATTTCGGACGTGATACGGTGTTCGAATACGACGTGGCTTTTCTGTCCCGCGGAATCAATCCCGCGCCGTTCCGTCTTCCGTTGCGTTCCGGCGTGCAAGCGTATGACCACACGGGGAACATGGAGACCTTTGGGCTGTTTGAGGATTCGTTGCCGGACGGATGGGGGCGGCGGCTCGTGGATGTTGCATTTCGCAAACGCCACGGACGTCTACCGACGGTGCTTGAACGCCTGGCTTGTGTGGGATCGAATGGCATGGGAGCGCTTGTCTACGAGCCGGAAGACGAGCTGGCCGAAGAGGTTGCCGTGTGTGACGTAGCCGCACTGGCCGAGTCCGCGATGGCGTTTGATGCGGGACAGGCCGAGGATGTCTTGCCGGCCGTGCGCAAAGCGGGCGGCAGTTCGGGCGGTGCGAGGCCCAAGGCCTTTATCGGCTATAATCCGAAGACAGGCGAGGTGTGTCCTGAAAGTCCTGAGCTTCCGGCGGACTTCGAGCATTGGATCGTCAAGTTTACGACGCGTCGCGACGGCAAGAATGCGGGAGTGGAGGAATATCGGTATTATGAGAAGGCGCTTGCGGCAGGTGTGACGATGATGCCGAGCCGACTGATCGAGACGAAGGCGGGGACTTTTTTCGCGACCAAGCGCTTTGACCGAACGAATGCGGGCGGGCGGCTGCATTTCGCGTCCGCAGCAGGTCTTCTTCATGCCGACTATCGCATACCGGGGGACGAGTATTCGCTCCTCTTCAAACTGACGGATGCGCTTCTTCGCGATCATTCGGCGAAGGAGGAACTCTTTCGTCGTGTCACGCTTAACGTGCTTGAACACAACCGTGACGATCACTTGAAGAATTTTGGCTTTTTGATGGATGCGAAGGGGCGTTGGTCGCTCGCACCGTTCTACGACTTCACTTATAGCGAGGGTCCCAATGGTTGGCAGACGCTGTCCGTTTCCGGAGTCGGCGAGAATCCGACGCAAGCCGACATTGATCGTCTTGCAAGGGAAGTGGGGGTTCTAGCGGAATCCTAGATATTCTAGTGCTGCTTTGAGCGAAAAAAGGTATCTCAAGCCCATATAAGTGGATTTTTCGTTCTTCTTATGATAGAATACAGGACATGCAAATGATCTCCCGTAGAATGTTCGTTAGGGGCCTGGCGGCTTCGGCTGGCGCGGTTGCCGTCGGGGCGTGCCAGAGCCTGCCGGTCGGTCTGCGCCGTCCGGCGTTGGCGCTGCAGCTCTATTCCATCCACAAGATCTTCTGGCCGTCGCCTGAAGTATGCCTGGCGGGCATCAAGGCCGCAGGTTACGATGGCGTGGAATTCGCGGGCTATGGCGGCCGCACGGCCAAGCAGATCCGGCAGTTGCTGGCGGATGCTGGGCTGGTGGCGGCGGGCACCCACGTAAATGGCGACATCGACCTGGTGGGCGATGGCCTCAAGAAATCTCTCGACTTCTGCGCCGAGGCGGGAATCCAGAGCATCACGACGCCGCATGCCAAGCGTGATTCGCGCGATGCCTACCGGAAGTTCGGGCATGACATGGGCCTGGCCGCCGAAGCCGCCGAGAAATACGGCATCAAGGTGGGCGTGCACACGACGTATCACCATTTCACCACGGTCTATGGCGCTGTCACGGCCTGGGATGCCATCTATGAAGAAGCCTCGCCGCTGCTGCAGCAGCAGGTCGATACGGGCAACACGTTCCACACGGGCACGGATGTCGTGGCGCTGCTGAAGAAGTATCCCGGCCGTCACCATTCGGTGCACCTCAAGGAGAACACCCCCACGACGGAAGGCATTCTGGGCGTGCCGCCCACGGATGGTGGCAAGTGCGTGCCTTGGAAGGACGTGATTGCCTATCTGAAGACCGAGCCCACGAACCGCTGGTGGATCATCGAGGCAGAGGGCCGTCCGGATTCGCTGGAGCCCGCGCACGCCAGCGCGACGGTGGCCAATGCCTGGCTGTGAGGAATGCAGTCCGAAGACAAATCAGATTTGAGGAAAGAGAATAGACGATGAAAGCATCTGAACTTGCCGCTGAGTTGAATGGTGTTCTTGAGGGGAATGACGTTGAGCTGCTCGCCTGCGCCGGACTGGAGGAGGCGCGTCCCGGCGATTTGAGCTTCTGCAAGGATCCCAAGCACGTGAAGCTGGTGGAGACGACCAAGGCGTCGGCCGTGCTGCTGCCGGTGGACTGGGCGCATGCGACGCCGCCGTGTGCCGTCATTCGCGTGGCCGACCCCAATCACGCCTGCATGCAGGCCGCCGCCCGCTTCGCGCCGCCCGCGCCGATTCGTGCGCCGGGTGTCCATCCCACGGCGATCGTCGACGCGTCGGTGACGCTCGGCAAGGATGTGCATGTGGGCGCCTTCACAATCATCGAGAAGGGCACGGTCGTCGGCGATGGCGCGGTCATCGAGGCGCAGGTGTTCGTGGGCGAGAACTGCACGATCGGTGCCGGCTCGCACATCTATCCGCAGGTCACCCTGCGTGAAGGCACCAAGCTGGGCCGCGGCGTGATTCTTCACTGTGGTGTGCGCCTGGGCGGCGACGGCTACGGCTACAACACCACCTTCGAGAACGGTCTGCCCAAGATCGAGAAGATCCCGCAGTTGGGCATTGTGGAGCTGGGCGACTTCGTGGAGATCGGGTCCAACACCACGATCGACCGTGCGCGTATCGGCCGCACCTACATCGGCCCGCACACGAAGATCGACAACCTCGTGCAGATCGGCCACAACGTCAAGGTGGCGGGCTATTCCGGCATCATCGCGCAGGCCGGCGTCGCGGGTTCCACGCAGATCGGCTCGGGTTGCCTCATCTGGGCGCAGGCCGGCATTTCGGGCCACATCAAGATCGCCGACGGCGTGCAGGTGGGTCCGCAGGCGGGCGTGCCGCAGTCGCTGGACGGTTCCATCAAGTACGTCATCGGCGCGCCGGCGACGTCGATGAAGGAGATGGCGGCCATCACGCTCGCGCCGAAGATGATCGCCAAGACGCGGGCCGAGCTCAAGGCGCTCAAGACCGAAGTGGCGGCGCTCAAGTCGAATAGTCCGGCATGAACGGAAAGGTGAGTCGGAGATGAGAACCCTGTTTCTTTTGGCGATGGCCGCGTTCGCCGGCTGTGTTTCCGTGGTGGAGGACGGTGCGGGCTGCGAGCTGCAGGCACGCATCGATAAGGCGGCTGCCACTGGCGGCGGCACCGTTGTGGTTCCGGCGGGCACGTGGGAGAGCAAGCCGCTGATCCTCCGTGCGGGCGTCACGCTCCATCTGGCGAAGGGCGCCACCGTGCTCGCGAGCACGAACATCAATGACTATGTGCAGAAGGACGGTCAGCGCTTCTTCATCTACGCCGAAGACGCCGACAACGTGGCCATCGAGGGCGAGGGCGTCATTTGCGGCCGCGGTGGCGTGTTCCGCGAGAAGAAGGGTCTCAAGGGCGAGAGCCAGCCGCAGAACCTGCCCATTCTCATGCGCTTCGCACGGTGCCGCAATCTCCGGCTGGAGGACTTCACGTTCCGCGACGGAGCTGCCTGGGGCTGCCATCTCATGAACTGCGATGGGGTGGTGATTCGCCGCATGAAGGCCTTTAACCACGTGAACAACACCAATGACGGCATCGACATCGAGTCGCGCAACGTGCTCATCGAAGACTGCGACATCGACACCGACGATGACGCCATCGTCTTCAAGACCGAAAGCGATTTCACCTTCCCCGTGGAGAACGTGGAGGTGCGCAACTGCCGCCTCGCCAGCTGCTGCAACGCCATCAAGTTCGGCACGGGCAGTTATGGCGACTGGCGCAACATCGATGTGCACGACTGCGTGATTTCCCGCTCCAAGGACAACTTCCGCTTTGACTGGCGCAAGCGCACGCCGGGTGTGACGGAGCGGATCACGGGTCTCGCCGCCATTGCCCTCGAGGTTGTGGACGGCGGCCGCATGGAGAACGTCAAGGTGCGCAACATTGAGATCAAGAATGGCTTCCAGACGCCGATCTTCATCCGGCATCACCGTCGGCATGCCTGCCGCGACGGCAAGGGCACGTTCCTGAAGAACATCCTCATCGAGAACGTGAAGGGGCGTGCGGAAAGCCATATCGCTAGTTCCATCACGGGCGTGCCGGGCCTCAAGCCCCGTGACATCACGCTGCGCAACATCACGCTGGAGATGCCGGGTGGGTGCACGGCACAGGCTGCCGCCAAGCCGGTTCCCGAGATGGAGACGGGCTATCCCGACAATCACATGTTCGGCTATGCGCCGCTGCCGGCCTGGGGATTCTTCATCCGCCATGCCGAGAACATCACCTTTGAGAACGTGAAGCTCACGCTCGCCGCCGCCGATGCGCGCCCCATGTGCGTCGCCGTGGACGCGCAGAATGTTCGGGGCATCCAGATCACGCCCCAGGAAGGCAAGGCCAAGTGAAGATACGCGACATTCTCAACCGCGGGAAGCCCAGTGTTTCCTTTGAGGTGTTTCCGCCCAAGGCGGATGCGCCGTTTGGCCCCGTGCGCGACGCCGTGACGCAGCTGGCCGCGATGAAGCCGACGTTCATCTCCGTGACCTACGGCGCCTCGGGCAACGCCCAGGCCAACACGGCCGAGATCGCCTCCTTCGTGCAGGCGTGCGGTACGCCCGCGCTGGCGCACCTCACCTGCCTTACGTCCTCGCGTGACCGCATCGCCGAAGAGGTGTCCACGCTGAAGGCCAATGGCATCGAGAACATCCTGTGTCTGCGCGGCGACTATCCGCGTCAGACGGCAGGCGCCGTTCCCGCAGATGCCACGCCCAATGACTTTGCCCACGCGGTGGATCTCGTTCGGGCCCTGCGGCCGTCGGACTTCTGTCTGGGCGGCGCCTGCTATCCCGAGTGCCATCCCGAATGCGGGCACATTCAGGACGACATCGCCCATCTGAAGGAGAAGGTCGACGCCGGGCTGGACTTCCTCACGACGCAGATGTTCTTCGACAACAACGTCTATTTCCACTATCTCGCGCGTCTGCGTACGGCCGGGATCACGGTGCCGGTGCTCGCGGGCATCATGCCGGTGGTGAACGGGAAGCAGATCGACCGCATCTGCCGTCTGTCGGGAACTGTGCTGCCGCCGCGCTTCCGCGCGATCGTCGACCGCTTCGGCGACGATCCGGCCTCTATGCTCGATGCAGGCGTGGCCTATGCCACCGAGCAGATCATTGACCTTTTCGCCAATGGTGTCGACGCTGTCCACATTTACACGATGAACAAGCCAGAAGTGGCTGGTCGCATCATGGTAAATCTGCGTGGCATCCTAAGTTGAGGGATACCCTATGCTGAATGACAGTATCAATGGCGCGGGCATGCGCACCCATCTGAGCGCGAGCGACTGGTCGGCTGCCGCGATTGTCGCGGGTGTCGTGATGCTGGTGCTGACGCTCTTCCCCTATCCGATGCCGCACCCCTGCGTGTGGTCGGACCTCGCGGCGGCGGCCGGGCTTCGTCCCCAGGCCGCCGAGTTTCCGGCGTTGGCGCCTTTCCTGCAGCGGATTGTCTTCAGTTCCCTCGGCGCCGACATCGGCTTGGGGGCGATCGCCGTTCTGGGGCATGTGCTGGCGGGCCTGACGGCGGGCTGCTGGTACATGGCCTTTCGCCAGATGCTGGAGTTCGGCGGCAACATCGATATGGCGGACCGGCAATGGAACAACCGCCTGTGTCCCGCCATCTCCGCGGGTGGCGCACTGCTGATCGCGTTCTCGGAGCTGACGTGGACCGCTTCGCAGATGCTCACGTCGGCCAGTGTGGATCTCTTCCTGGCGGCGGCGGCGTTTGCCTTCTTCTTCCGTTTCCTGGCCCGCGGTCGGCGGCATCTGGGTTTTCTGACCTTCTTTTTACTGGGCGCATTGGCGGCCGAGACGCCCTACGGTCTCTTTTTGCTCGTCCCCGTGGTTGTGATGATCGGTCTGGCCTGGTACATGCTTGATCCGCGTGACGACATCGAGCCTGCCGTGCGCATCAAGCCCATCGAGGAATTCCCCTATGCGCTCATGGTAGCTGCCTGGGTGATTGGATTTGGATTGGTGTTGGGGCTGGCGGATACGGCCTTCCGTTCGGCAGGTGGCGTGGTGGATTCCTTTGCCGCCACCCGCGCGGCGTGGTCGCGCCTGTTGCCTGAGGGCTCCACGGTGAAGGGTGCGCTCTTGGGTGGGGCCGTGACGCTGTTGCCGTTGATCGTCGTCGCCAGTGTTTACCCGCGCCTTTCGCATCCGCTGGCGCCAAAACCGATCTGGGTTCGTGGCCTCTGCGTGCTGGCGGGTCTCGTGGCGCTCACGCAGCTCATCGACTATGCGCCCCTGCGCTATCGGGCCTGGTCAGACGAGGAAGAGGCTGTTGCGGTGGCGGTGCTGCCGGGAATCTTCACGGCGATTGCCGCGGCCACCGTTGTCCTCTCCGCCGCCGCCGTGGCGGCGATGACGTGGTGCCACGATTCACGGCTGCACATTTTCGTGCTGCGTCTCGGTCGGTTCCTGTTCTCGATTGCCGCCATCGGGTTGATTGTGTGGGTGGGTTCTGGCCGCCAGTGCGAAACGGTGCGTGAGAAGCTTGCCAAGGTGGATGCCCACATCGCCAAGACGCTGGAGGCGTGCAAGGGCAATGACGTCATTCGCTCGCAGGGGCGCCTTGACCCCATGCTGGAGCTGCGGGCCCTGCGCCTGAATCGCAAACTTGTGATTACCCATGACTGACAGATCGCCGCTTCGGTTTGTCGTGACGGCAGGTCCCACCCGCGAATATCTGGACCCCGTCCGATTCCTCTCCAACCCCTCTACGGGTCGCATGGGGTTTGCCGTGGCGCGTGCCGCGCGTGCGGCCGGTCATGAGGTTACGCTGATTGCCGGTCCTGTGGCGCTCAAGACGCCCAAGGGCGTGACGCGTGTGGACGTCGTCTCCGCGCGGGACATGTTGGCCGCAGTCAAGGCGGCAATCGTTCCCAGGAAGGGACATGGTCAGGATCGGACATGTCTTGTCATGACGGCCGCGGTGGCGGACTGGCGTCCGGCCGAATGCGCCGAACGCAAGCGCAAGAAGGGCGAGATGGCCGATACGCTCAAGCTGGTGCGCAACCCCGACATCCTCAAGACGGTCAATGAGATCCCAGCTGTACGGCGTCCCGCCGTGCGCATTGGCTTTGCCGCCGAAACGGGCGAGCCTACGTCTGAGGCGGCGCGCAAGTGTCGCGAGAAGGGGCTCGACTGCGTGGTCGCGAATGACGTCACGGCACCGGGCGCGGGATTTGGCGTGAAGACCAATCAGGTGACGCTGGTGTTTCCCGATGGCACGATTGAGGCGCTGCCCCTGATGTCCAAGGATGCGGTGGCGCGTCGGTTGGTTCGCCTGGCCGCGAATCTTGCGGAGCGGAAATGAAGATTGTCGCATGCGATGAGGCGGGGCTTGCGGAGGTTGCCTCCGTTTTGAACGCAGGCGGCGTGGCCGTGATCCCCACAGATACGGTCTATGGCCTGGCCGCCCATCCGGACTTCCCCGAGGCCGTATCCCGGCTCTACACCATCAAAGGGCGCGAGGCCCGAAAGCCCATTGCCCTGTTGGCCAGCGACACGGCCGCGGCTGCGCGTTTCCTCGGCGGCGAGCTGCCGCCTGGCGCGAGGACGCTGGCGATGCGGGGGTGGCCTGGCGCACTGACTTTGGTTCTGCCCGTGCAGGGAAGCGCCGAGGAACAATACGAGGGCTTGCGGGTGCCTGACCATGACTGGACGCGTCGCCTCCTGGCCGCCTGTGGCGGCGTATTGCGCGTGACGAGCGCCAACCTGAGCGGGCAGCGCGCGGCCACGGATGCCCCGTCGGCATTGGCGGAAGTTGGTCTGTCGGCGGACATCGTCGTTGACGACGGCATTTCGCCGGGTGGTGTGGCGTCCACGGTCCTGAAGATCGACGGCGAAGGCGCATGCACGGTGCTGCGCGAAGGTCCGTTCAAGCTGGGGCCTGGGGTTGAGAGGTGAGATGGCAGGCTACGTCGGCAGACTCGCGCCCAGCCCAACTGGTGCATTGCACCTCGGCAATGCGCGCACGTTCATGATTGCCTGGCTGCGTGCGCGAAAGGCGGGCGGGAAGGTCGTCTTCCGCATGGAGGATCTCGATCATCCGCGTGACAAGCCAGGGGCCGCTGCGCAGGCGGTTGAGGACTTGCGTTGGCTCGGGTTTGACTGGGATGAGGAATTCGTGCAGTCGCAGCGCCGGGAGGTCTATCGCGAGGCGCTTGAGCGGCTTCGTCTGGCGGGGCGGATCTATCCCTGCGTATGTACGCGCAAAGACGTCGAGAACGCGCAGTCGGCGCCGCATGCCGGTGAACAGCTTTTCTACCCGGGCACCTGTCGGGATCGTTTTGCGTCCTGGGAGGCGGCCGCCGCGGTGCGCCCGCCCTGCTGGCGTTTCCGGGTGACGGAGAATGAACCGGTTTCCTTCACGGATGTGTTTGCGGGGCGGCATGTGCAGGATGTGGCCCATACGCTGGGCGATTTTCCGTTGGCGCGGGACGCCTGGGGGGCAGGGTATACGTTGGCGGCGGTGGTGGATGATGCCGCCATGGGCGTCACCGAGGTTGTGCGCGGCGATGATCTGCTGCCGGCGACACCGGCGCAGATCCTCGTGCAGCGCGCCTTGGGTTTGCCCGCGCCGGATTATTGTCACGTGCCATTGGCCGTGGGGCGGGACGGACGACGCCTTGCCAAGCGTCATGGGGATACGCGCGTGGCAACCTATCGCGCCAAAGGCCTGTCGCCGGAGGCCTTGCTGGGGAAGCTGGCCCATTCGTGTGGTTGGGGGGATGGTTCGCCTGTGCGGCTGACCGAGCTGCTGAGGGTCTTCACGCTGGATACGATTCCGCGTCGGCCGTGGGTAGTTGAGGAGGATTCACTGTGACAGTCAAGGACATACCAGCGCTCGACCGTGCGCTCAAGCGGGAATTCGTCGCGCATGCCTCGCCCATCATCGAGTTGATCGAGGCGCAGACGCACGATCCGTTTTGCGTGCTGGTGGGCACGATTCTCTCGGCGCGCACCAAAGACCAGTGTACGGCCGGGGCCGTGCGACGGCTGTTCGCCACGGGTGCGGCAAAGGGCGAGGACATTGCGCCGTTTACGCCGGCCGACCTCGCGCGGCTCACGGAGAAGCAGATCGAGAAGCTCATCTTCCCCGTGGGGTTCTACCATGACAAGGCCCGCCATCTGAAGGCCCTGCCGGCCGCGCTGGAGGAACACTTCCCCGAAGGCTTTGCGCATGCGGGCGAGGGCTTGACTCGTCTGGAGCAGTTCAATGCGCTGGTGGAGCGCCTTTGCCTGTTGCCGGGTGTGGGCCGCAAGACGGCGAATCTCACGGTCGCCGTGGGCTTCGATCTGCCGGCCGTCTGTGTGGATGTGCACGTGCATCGCATCTCGAATCGTCTGGGGCTGGTGAAGACGAAGACCCCCTTCGAGACGGAGATGGCGCTGCGGAAGATTGTGCCGGTGAAGTACTGGAAGACCTGGAATAGCCACCTTGTCTCCTTCGGTCAGTCGCGCTGCGGCCCCATCCGCACCAATTGCGACGATTGCCCCGTGGCCAAGCTTTGCCCGAGCTGTCGGCAGACGGCGCGCGACAAACAGAGATAATTTCCTTTCCCTAGTGAACTACGATAATCGAGTCCCGTGAAAATCGACATTCTGACAGTCTTCCCGGAGATGTTCCGGGGCTTTTTGGGCGAAAGCATGATCGCCCGTGCCGGCCGTGCGGGCAAGGCACTGATCCGCACCGTCGACTTGCGCGACTTCTCGCGTGACCAACGGCGCACCGTGGACGACAAGCCCTATTCCGGCGGTCCCGGCATGCTGATGAAGCCCGAGGTGTGGTATGAGGCCATCGAGTGCTGTTTGTCCGAAACGCCGCCCGATCAGATCGGGACGGCCACGCGGATTGTGATGACGGCACCCGCAGGTGCGCCCTACACGCAGCGCAAGGCGGAGGAATTCTCGGCCTGTGAGCACTTGATCTTCCTATGCGGGCACTATGAGGGATTTGACGAGCGTGTGCGGCGGCTGGTGACGGATGAGGTTTCGTTGGGCGACTTCGTGCTCACGGGGGGCGAGATCCCTGTGGCGGCGATGATCGATTCCACGGTGCGGCTCTTGCCGGGCGTGTTGGGTGGTGGCGCCGAGGCGACGGCCCGTGAGTCGTTTGGGCAGGATGGCCTTCTTGAGGCGCCTCAGTACACGCGGCCGCCTGTCTATCGAGGCATGGCTGTGCCCGAGGTGCTGGTCAATGGCGACCACGGCAAGGCCGAGGCCTGGCGGCGGCGGCAGGCGATTGACCTGACGAGCCGACGTCGGCCCGATCTGCTGGAGATGGGCGGCACGTTCGCGAATCAAGGCTGAGATGGAGAGGTTGAGGTGAGAAAGTTCCTGTTGTTTTCCCTGGCCGTGTGGACGTGGATCGGATGGACGGCGCCGACACGTCGGCCGATTGTGGTGATCCGTCCGATGGAGTCGTGCCCCGCAGTGGATCGTGGGTACGCCGAATCGCTATCGAAGCACATTGTGACATGGTTGAAGGATGGCGGCGTTTCCGCCGATATGGCCGACGATCGTGCCATTGAGGCCGCTTTGGCGGGGCGGCGCCTGGCGTATCTGGTGATGCCGCTGACGCCGAGCGCAGCCGAATTGGGGGCGCTCAAGCGCTTTGTCCTGCGTGGCGGGCGCCTGTGCGTGTTCTACTCCAAGTCCCCTGAATTGGGCGCGTTGATGGGCGTGAACCCCGGAACCTACCGAAAGGGCACTTCGGGCAGCTATGAGAAGATCGTCTTCACGTGTGGTCCGGCTGGTGCGCCGGCGAAGATCGTCCAGTCGAGCGGTGGCGTCTTCACCGCTCAACCGCTGTCGCCGCGCACCAAGGTGTACGCCACTTGGCAGGATGCGGCGGGCCGCCCAACCGGTGTCTCCGCCGTGTTGGCTTCGTCGGCCGGCTGGTGGGTGACGCAGGTCTTTGGCGCCGAGGGGGATGAACGCGCCAAGAAGCAGTTTCTGCTGTCCGTGGCAGGGGCGGCCGTGCCGGGTGTGTGGAATGCGTCTGCCTGGGTTGCGCATGAGCGTGGCCGTGTGGCGACCATAACGGCCTATGCCAAGCGCCAAGTTCGCCGTCCGGGGGAAATCCATGCGGTGTGGGATCATACGGGAACGGGTCTTTATCCCGGAGACTGGTCGCGAACGATGCGGGAACTGGCGGCGATGGGCGTGACCGATCTTTTTGTGAATGTGGCAGGCGCGGGATTCGCGCATTGTGCCACGCCATGTCTGCCGGGATCGTCCGTGCTGCGTGGAAAGGGCGACCAGTTGGCGCAGTGCCTGGCGGCGGCACGTGGAACCGGTGTGCGTGTGCATGCGTGGGTGTTGTGCTTCAATGGTTCGCGGGCGGCCGCTGGCGAGATGGAGAAGTTCACGCGGTGGGGCTGGCGTCTGCGCAATCGTGCGGGCGCGCTGACGGAATATCTGGATCCGGCCAAGCCCGCCGTTCGGGAAAGGATGCTGGCGGCGGTGGGGGATATCGCGCGTCGTTATCCTGTGCATGGGGTGCATTTGGACTTTGTGCGCTGGTACGAAGGTGCGGCAAAGCCGCCCGAGGCGGCGCGAATCATCACCTCCTTCGTTGGCGCGGCGCGCACGCGGGTCAAGGCGGCACGTCCGCAGGCCTGGCTCACGACGGCGGTGCTGGCCTCGTATCCGTCCTGCGTCACGTCGGTGGCTCAGGACTGGGAACGGTGGATGGACATGGGGATTGTCGACTACATCGTGCCGATGAACTATTCCGAGGACAACGCACGCTATTCGGCCTTCCTGGCGCGGCAGTGTCGTACGCCGGCCCATGCCCGCAAGGTGATCTCGGGGTTGGGCGTCACGGCAAACGAGTCGCGTTTGGGAGCAGTGAAGGTGATTGACCAGATCACGCTCGCCCGCCGTGCGGGCTGTGCGGGGGTGGCGCTCTTTGATCTCGACTACACGCTGATGACGCAGATTCTGCCGTATCTGCGGATGGGGATGTTCTGATGGGGAGGCGAACATGACCAAGGCATTTGACGAGCATTTCATGCGCATGGCGCTGCGCGAGGCCGAAAAGGCGGCTGCGGACGGCGAGGTGCCGACGGGGTGCGTGATCGTGGACACAACGGGTCTGGATGAGGATGCGCCTCCTGCCGCCGCCCGGATTCTGGCGCGTGCCCACAACATGCCCGAACAGCTGCAGGACGCCACGGCGCATGCGGAAATGCTGGCGCTCACCGCCGCCGCCGAGGCCCGAGGTGCCTGGCGACTCACTGGCACACGACTTTATGTGACCAAGGAACCCTGCCCCATGTGCGCCGGCGCCATCATCCTGGCACGCCCCGATGTGGTGGTGTGGGGCGCGTCAGATCCGAAACGCGGGGGCGGCACGGTGTTCGGGATATTCGATCATCCGGGCATCAACCATCATCCGGAGGTCATTGCTGGCGTTCTGGAGGAGCCGTGTGTTGCCGTGCTCAAGGACTTCTTCCGGGCACGCAGGGCCGAGGGTGCCGCCAGGCCCGCGTTAGGCGTTGAGAATGAAACCTGAAGACTGAGGGCGGTCTGCGAGTGTCTTTATGCTATAATATGAATATGTTTGAATTCAAGAAAGTCCTTTTCCTGCTGCCGGCCCTGGTTGTCGGCGGCTGTGCCACATGGTCGTTCACGCCCAATCGCGAAAGTCAGTTTGTGGATGAAGACCATCGCTTCATGCTGGTCGAATACGGCAAGGGCGAGGTGCGCGAGACGGAGTTTGTGGCGCCCAACGGTGTGAGGCTGCCGTTCAAGAGCTCTCTGCAGGTTCGCGTCACCACGCCCGACGGCACGCGGTTTGTGGCCTACCAGAACATGTCGACCGTGGGCAATCTCTATTTCACGGAAGACCGGAGGTGGGAATATTTCGAGGAAGGGACGGCCTGCATCCTGGCCGAGCGGGCAGCGGACGGCAATGGTTACGAGATGCGCTTCCAAGGTGTAATGTGCCGAAATGGGCGCACTAAGCCTCTGGTTAAACAGCCCAAGATCCGTAGCGTCGGTTCGACGCCATCAGGTTTTGGACGCGATTCCTCCGGCCCCCGTGATTCCGACGGCCCGCGTACGGTCGAACAGAAGTGATCATTCCCGTGGTCCGAGGATGGGATTCAACCCTTCAACCTTTTAACCCTTTAACTTTTTAACCCTTTAACCTTCAACTCATGTCCGCACTAGATAACATCAAAGTGGTGCTCGTGGGCACCCTCTATTCGGGAAACGTCGGCAGCGCGTGCCGTGCCATGGCCAATATGGGCATCCGCAAGCTGGTGCTCGCCGCCCCCAACATCCAGAACGGTTGGGACGAAGGCGAGCGGATGGCGGTGCATGCCGACGACGTGCTGCACAACCGCCAGGAATTCGCCACTTTCGAGGAGGCGGTGGCCGACTGCGTGGCCGTGGTGGGCACAACCGCACGTGGCGGACTTTACCGCCAGCACGTGAAAGCCCCCTGTGACTGTGCGGCCGATCTGCTTTCGTTGGCCGAGACGGGGCCGGTGGCGCTCGTCTTCGGACGTGAGGACAAGGGCCTGCTCAATGAGGAGATCGCCCAGTGCACGCACCTCATCCGCATTCCCGTGGATGAAGGCTACACCTCGATCAATCTGGCCCAGGCTGTCTTGATCACGTGCTACGAGATGTTCACGGCGAGCGGCAGCTACCAGCCGCCCCACGAGAAGGCGCCGCCGGCCCCGCAGGCGCAGAAGCAGCAGCTGATGAAGAATTGGCAGATCATGCTGCGGGACATTGGCTTCATCGCCGACGACAAGCAGACTGAGCACATGATGCAGGGCATTCACCGCATCTTCTCGCGGGGCGTCTTCACGCGCGATGACGCGGCGATCATGCTGGGCGTGGCGCGCCAGGCGCTTTGGGCGCACCGCAACCCCGCGCTTGAAGGCCGCAAGCCTTCCATCGCCTAAGTCTGGAATTGCGGAGCGCGTTCATGGGAAAGCGGAGGCTTCTTTAGATGCGGGGATTGCGGCTAGTTCTGGCCACTGTGTCATTCGTGGCGTTGACGCTCTTGTTCCTGGACGGAACGGGATATGCCGTGGCGCATTGGGGATGGATGGCGAAGATACAGTTCCTCCCGGCCCTGCTGTCGTTGAGTGCCTTTACGTGGGGGGCGTTGGCGATTGTGTTGGGCATTCTCGCCGTGACATTCCTGTTCGGGCGTATCTACTGTTCGGTGATTTGCCCGTTGGGTATCTTCCAGGACATCGTGTCCTGGGCAACGCGCTTGGTGTTGAGGAGCCCCCATTCCTATGCGCCCGCACGCACGCGCACGCGCATTGCCTTTCTGGTGGCCACATTGGGTGCTGGTGTGGTGGGTCTGCATTTTGCCGTCTTGGCGCCTTATGGCATCTATGGACGCGCGGTGGCGGCATTCCTGACGCCATTGACTCGCTTGGGCAGTAATGCCCTGGTGCCGTGGCTGCAGGCACATGGTTGCTACCTTGTTCGGTCGGTTGAGATTGTGGTACCCACGGCGGCGACGCTGGTCTGCGCAGGGGCATTGCTCGTGGCGGTGGCCCTGTGTGCGGCGGCAAAGGGGCGCCTGTGGTGTAATGTGGTGTGTCCGGTGGGCACGGTGCTGGGATGCGTGTCGCGGCATGCGCGTGTGAAGCCGGTTTTGGACGCGGAGAAGTGCGTGAACTGCGGCCTCTGTGCGAAGGCCTGCAAAGCCCAATGCATTGATGTGGCGGCCCATCGGGTGGACACCTCGCGTTGCGTGGTGTGCTTCAACTGTTCGTCTGCCTGCAGGAAGGGGGCTTTGACATGGAAGTGACGCGGCGTACGTTCCTCGTGTCGGCGGGAGCCACTGTGCCGGCATTGGCAGTGGAGGACAAGATCTACGACGGTGGTCTGGCCCCCGTGTCGCTGCCGGGTGATCCCGTGCGCGACTGTCCGGTGTTGCCGGCCGGCGCCCGGTCGCTGGCGGCGTTTCGGGCGAAGTGCGTGGGGTGTCAGCTGTGTGTGACGGCGTGTCCGCAGCAGGTGTTGAGGATGTCGAAGACGCCAGGTCGCCTGATGCTGCCGGAACTGTCGTTTCAGCAGGGGTATTGTCGAGTCTCGTGTGGCAAGTGTGCGGAGGTGTGTCCGGCAGGTGCCATTGCACATCTCTCGCCCGAGCAGCGGCGGCATGTGCATGCCGGACATGCGGTGTATCATCCTGAAATGTGCATCGCCCACAAGGAAAACGTGGCGTGTGACGCCTGCGCACGGGTGTGTCCCGTAAAGGCCATTTACCGCATACCCCGAGAAGGCGGCGTGCCGATTCCCGTGGTGGATGCGCAGGCGTGCATCGGATGTGGTGCGTGCGAGCATGTGTGCCCGGGGCGGCCGCTTCCGGGGATGCAGGTGCAGGGGCATGAAGTGCAAAGGGAGGTAAAGGCGATGGACGAATCAGATGTGCTGGCAGAGGCGAAGCGCGTGATCAAGGAGAACAAGGCTGGCGTGGTCGCCTATCGTGACGGCGTCTTCACGGCGCATGCGGCCGGCCGCGGCATTGGACCGCTTCTGAGCCTTTACGACGACGAACTGGCGGCGTTGCAGGGGGCAACGGTGGTCGACAAGATCGTCGGTCGGGCGGCTGCGGCCATTTGCGTGGCGGCTGGCGTCAAGGCCGTACATGGGCAGCTTATGAGTGAAGGGGCGATGCAGTTCCTCAAGGCGCGTCAGGTGGCGTGTTCGGCTGATGAGACTACGCCACAGATCCGCAATCGCGACAACACGGGCATCTGCCCGATGGAAGAATCCGTTCAGGAGCTGGACGATCCGCTGAAGATGATCGCGGCGATACGCCGCAAGCTGGAGCAGCTGCGGCGTCAGGCGACCATGCGCCCGTGAACGGACCGGGCGTCCTTCCGGTCACCAGGCAAACACTTTTCTGGCGGAATGGACACATTTTCCTGACAAAGAAAGCGTACAATAGGCGACATCAGCGAAATCGGGAAGGAAATGAGATGAGATTCATTGTGGCGATGGTTGCAGGTATGTTGTTGATGTCCGTTGGGGCCATCGACTACACATGGATTGGCGATCTGGGCGGGGCCTGGACGGAGGGCACCAACTTCTCGCCTGCCGCCCCAGATGGAGGCCCTGGTGAAGGCGACACGGTTACGGTGAACACCCCCTGTGCGCTTTCCCAAAGCGATGAGGTCGTGTTGGACAAGATCGACCGCCTCACCTTCACGGGCGGCAAGACGACCTATCTTTACGCGGCGGACGGCGAATCCGTCACGCTGCGCTGTGCGGTCGTCTCGGGCGATGCCAACAGTTACTTGGGTAAAAGCGGCACGGGAAGCCTGACGATTGATGGTGTCTTCGCGGCAGGTGGAGGCTTTTTCGAGACGGTGGGCACCGTTATCCTAGGACCTCATGCCCAAAGCGACATGTCGGCCAACTCGAAGCTGTTCCGTCTAGGCACTGGGCCGGATAACACCGTGACGTTTGCGGGACCCTTGACAGTGGCAGAAGGGGCGTCTCTGCCCACTTTTCAGACGCGTACCCGAAGCCTCTTCAAGTTTGCGGCAGACAACGTCTTCGCGGGACAGGATGTGCTTTTCCAGATTGGGACGGCGTCCGGCTTCCATGGCGGTCTTGATCTTCAGGGCCATGACCAGGAGATTGGCCGCCTGTCCTTCATGCCGCCCAAAGCGGTCACTGCGACGTATGCCGAAAATCACGTTCTGACCTCTGAGACGGCCGCCACCCTAACGATCACCAAAGGTGCTGTGCCCTACAAGAGCAATAACAGTGCCTTCTCGCCTGTTTCGGGGTCGGAGGCCGTTTGCGCCAGTTGCATCAATGGTGGTCTTACGCTGAAGCTGGCGGCTGACGGTACGGGAACGGGCGTGTTCATGGTGTCAAACTACACGGGGTATGCTTCCTCGACCACGGGGTCGGTCATCTGCACGAGCGGCACCTTCACATTCCTGGAGTCGGCCAACTTCACGGCTCTCAGTATGTTGGAGAAGCTTGAGTCGGGTAATCTGGTCGTGCAGGCGGGCGCGAGCATCAACAAATCGGTCGAACTGTTCCTGGCTGGCTCTGGCACGTTGGACATCTCGGGGAACCTCGCTGTGGAACACCTGCGTCTGGCGGATGGCCATGGCGGCTGGAAGTATCTGCCGGCGAAAGTCTATGAGGCTACTGACCCAGCCTTGGAAGGGCATGTCAAGGGTTCTGGCCGATTGCTGGTCGCCGCCGGTGATCCTGATGAGAAGACAGAGTATACCGTCCACACCTGGACGGGTGCCGCCCGCGATGGTCTGCTGACCAATCCCGCCAACTGGGATGTGGCGCCTTCGTTGACCTCGCTGGAGGAGATTCTCCGTTTTCCCGCCGATGCCGACTATACCCAGATGCCCCTGGTTTCGGGCACGGTGACTGCCGCCGGTGTGGAGGTGGAATATGCCGGCGGCTTCACGCTCCTGAAAGACGAGACAGTTGGCGGTGTGCTGAATCTTGGCACCAAGGCGCTTAGTTTTACGGACGTGACGACGGAAGGATCTAGGGAAACCTTCTATGTGTGGCCGGACATCGTCTTCACCACGTATGCCGACCACACGATCCGCATCGCCGCAAACACTAAGGTGTCGTTCTATTCGACGTTCAGCACGCCGGATTCTGACCTGTTCCATCTTCGCTTTGATGGTCCTGCCGTGGTGTTGCGGGGAGAGAGCGTCAACTGCCACTTCCCCATGGTATTCGTCAATTCTGCGTCCATCACCTGCTACAGGGCGCATTCGTTCGGCCTTACGCGGGCCGAGATCCAGGCCCCGGTCATCCCGATGTTCCGCAACACGCACGTCTGCGCGACGCCCTGGTCGGTAGTGGGCGCATTCCCCAGTTCGGGTGTTCTCAGTCCGCTGGTCTTCAAGGACAACAAAGGCTATCCCTTCGAATTCCAGGGTGCCGTGTCGATCGCGGGCACGGAGCTTCAGCCACATGACGCGTCCGGTCAGGTGCTGGACTACACAGGATACGTACGTCTGGCCGTGGAGGGGCCGCTGACCTTTTCCGGCGGACTCCATGTTGAGCGCGTGTCGCGCGTGCAGTTTGAGTATGCCGACGAGGGTACGCTGACGTTCCGTGAGGGCGCGTTGACGCGTGGCAAATCGCAGGAAGGCTCTTCTGGCGTCGTCCAGTTGCGGTTCTACGGAATTAACCCAACTGTAAATACGCTGACATTGGCGGACAGCACGTTGACGGGCACCTACATCTATCCCTCCCGCGTCACGGTCGTGTGCGAGAACAGCGTGTTCTCCGCGGCTCAGCTCACGCCCTATGTCAACAGCCGCGTGCCGGACACGGATAACCTCTGGGCGGTGCTGGACCTTCAGGACACGGTGCAGGAGTTCGCGCGCCTGGTGGCCGTCACAGATGTGACGAACAACCGCTATGTGCAGTATCCCAACGCGACATTTGACGTCACGAGCGGTTCGGGCGGCAGACTGCTGCTGAATAGCAAGAGCGCCTATTCGGACACGCACGTTCTGCGCCTCACCGGCAAAGCCAGCCTGGAGACGTGTGCTCCCTGGACGGGCGAGATCCGCATCACCAACGCCGTCTCCACGACTGAGGGTTGCCTCAAAGTGGGCTCGGGTTCCGTCACATTCCTGGCGGGTGCGGGCTGGAGTGCCGGCACCAATGTGACGGTGGGGGCTGCCGGCACGCTTGCCTTTGACGCGGGATCGAGTGGGTTCGAGCCTGGCGAGGGAAGCAAGTCGAAGGTGAATCTCTGCCTTGTTCCAGGCGGCACGTTGAAGATTGCCGACGGGCTTACCCTGCGCGTCGCCACGTGTGAGGTAAATGGCGTACGCCTTGCGCCGGGTTACTATGGCGCAACGGCATCGATGGGCGTCACGGCGCTCGGCGACTATTTGACGGGCGGCGGCCGCCTGCATGTGCGGTCACGTAGCGGGCTCGTGGGTGTGCGGCTCATTCTTCGATAGGGGAAAGCTCATGAAACGCGTGTTGATCTGCACTGTGGGTCTGGTGTTGGCGGCGGTGGCCGAGCCTCTGCCGCCGCTGCCTGAAGGCGCCTTCACGTACTGCGTCATTCCGGATACGCAGCTCTACCGCGGTGAAGGCGCGCATGTGAAGCCAGGCAAGCCGCAGCAGACGGGCCCCACCCGCAATCCGGCCTTCACCAGTCGCGTGAACTGGATTGCCGAGAATGTGGCGAAGGAGCGCATCTTCTTCGTGTCGCATGTGGGCGACATCGTGGACTTCAAGAATGAGGCACAGTGGAATTTCGCCTCGAACCTGATGACGCGTCTCGACGGCCTGGTGCCCTATGGCATTTCACCGGGCAACCACGATCTGGCCGGTGAGGATTCCCGTGACTTCAACCGATACTTCCCCCGTGAACGCTATCAGGGCAAGGCCTGGTATGCCGGCGGCTTTGACGGCTGTCCGGGGCTCAAACCCGGTTCGCTCGTCTCGGGTGGCAATGCCAACAGCTGCCAGCTTGTGGAGGCGGGTGGCGTGAAGTTCGTCTTTCTGCATCTCGAATGCAATGCGCCGGCCCCTGTGCTCAAGTGGGTGGACGCGATGCTCGCGAAGCATGCCGATCGGCGGGCCATTATCTGCACGCACATGGCGGTGGGGTTCCGGACCCGGCAGATTGACATGGACCGACGCCAGCTCAAGGATCAGGTGCCGCCGGAGGAGTGGTTCGGCGTGATGGACTGGACAAAATGCCATGGCGCCAACGGCGTTTCCGCCGAAGAGGCCTGGCGTACGTGTTTCTCGAAGCACCGGAATCTCATCCTGATTGTCTCGGGCGACCAGGGACCCGCGATTGCCGCCCGCGAGACGCGCAAAGGCATCGCCGGCAATACCGTGCATTTGACGCTGCAGGATTACCCCCGCAAGGCCGACAGCGACGATTGGCTGCGGCTCTACCGCTTTCACGGCGATATGCGGGCGATTGACGTGATAACCTATTCGCCCGGACAGAATCTGGTGTGCGAAAAGGCGGGCCACCGCAAACGCCGGGACTGTCACGTCTTCACCCTGCCGCTCGATCCGTAAGGGCCTCCGAGCACGCCCGTAGGATCCATCCCCTCAATTTCAAGGGTCTCAAAATTCCCCTCCTTAGGTCTCATAATTCCCTCGCATGGGTCTCAAAAATCCCCTCTAAGGGTCTCAAAATTCCCCCGCCCAAGGCAATCCTGTGTCACGAATGTGACGCCAATGTGACGCGAATGTGACACTTATGCGGCACTTATGCGGCACTTGCAAAATGGATAATTGAAATTTCGAGATGATTATCCAAAAGAGATGGAATATAGGCGCTGTCGCTAGTTGAGGATAGGGAAGGTCTGATTTTTTGTCCTGTGCGGGGCCTGCCCTCGCACGGATTCATCACCACGGAAGAAACGGAAGCGCCCAGTTGGGCGGCACGGAATCGGCCTCGAAAGAGACCACTTCGTGGTTTTGGCCGACATTATCCGGCAAAGGATTGACCACGGGAACAAAGTAGAGTTTTTCGCGTCATCTTCCGCGTCCCGCGAAGGCGGTTTCTGCGTGTTCCGTGGTCGTTGCAAGTACGTGTACGATGCGATTTTGCGCACTCAAAATTCCCTGAACTAGGTTTCAAAAATCCTCTCCAAGAGTCACATAATTCTCCTCGTCCAGGGTAGTCCTGTGACGCCTTGGAATTTCTATGTAAATACCCTTGACATGTTACAACCGGTGTGATACCATACCAGAGTTTTAAGTACTGTGTTCTAAGTTCTAAGTTCTGAGCTCTAAGTTCTAAGTTCTAAGTTCTAAGTTCTGCGCTCTGTGTTCTAAGTTCTGTGTTCTAAGTTCTGTGTTCTAAGTTCTGTGTCGCCCTCGTTGCCGCTGTTTTTGTCATTATATGGCCCGTAATGACAATTAGTAGTGGATGTATCTCAAGATGAGAAGGGGCTTTTATGGGCTAAGTAGGTTATGGATAAAAACAAGAAAAGGAGTAAGAACATGCAAATTCAAATTGATGTGTGGGACGATGGTGATGACGTCGTCAAGAAGGTTGCCATTTCCGAGGAAGAACTTCTTCGGAAGTATCCATATGTTTGTCATTCATCAGAATGTGGGGCTTTGGCACTTCCTCGTGTTGGCGTAGATGGTGAATGTCCGGTGTGTGGCGATCGTGATAGTGTTGACCCCGTCGATATTTGGTTGTCCGACGGTGCGTTTCCGGGCGATGTTGAATGACCTGTGACAAATAGCAGATTCTCGGTGAAAGAGGAATCTATCGAAAAGATAATAGAAAGAGACATGGATCATGGATGACAACAACTCTACGTTGGAAGATCGGCTGATTGCTGATATGAGACATCAGGAATTCTCAGAAATCTTGAGACAGCAAAGAGAACTGAGGCAGCTGGTTGCTGGTATGAATGGTCGGGCGGAAAGGCGTCAGTCTTCCACTTCGACTATTACTATAGAGGACATTGCCGCGCAGTATGCAGTTGCCCCTGCCCCGACGAGATATGAGTGGACAGAACCTAAGTTGGGGGATTGGATGATGCTCATCGGGGCATTAGGGTATGGGTTTATAGGAGCAATAGGAGCAGAACCAGGTCAAGTGGAAGTGAAACATAGTGAAGAGAAGAACCTCAGTGACATGACTCTCGAAGAGCTGGAAGCAATTGCACAGAATAAACGAAACAAAGAAATGAGGCGACTGTGCGAGCGTGTCTCTTCTTTGGAGGACGAGTTAGAGCGCACAAAACGAGAGTTGGAAGATGCGTGTATCAGTAGGTGATGAAGCAAATTTTAAGAGAAAGGGGATATAGCGATGATGAGAATATTGAATCGTGTTGGACGCGTCTTCTTCGTGGAGTTTATGGTGCTATTGCCGATACTCATGTTGGCAACGGATTTCCTGGCACGGAGAGAATGGCACGGCGTAGCACAGATTTCGCTTTTTTACGGAGTGATTCTTACGGCACTTGCGGGTACTGTGGTAGTTAACGTAGTGTTGCGGAAATGGTTTGACCATTTGATGGTTGAGTCGCCTCGTATGGCCAATATCATCGATGGAAGAGGACAATTGGGGGTCTACATGTTGATTGCCATCGTGTTTTTCGTGGTGTGGTCCTTTGCTACCCATCCCACGCATCTTATGCTGATTTGGCGAGCATTGGGTTGGGTTGAATGAGCACATGAGGAGTGAAAAGAGTGTCCCATCCCCCTGTTCTTGCGCAGTAAGATCCGTGAAATACGTGCTCTAGGCTCAGGGTGACTTCGCAGACTCGTTCTTGCCCTTCCTGCTGGATGAATCGCGAGGTGACGTGGAATGGAAGTGGTGGCTTTTGCCAACCATTAATGTTCTTAAAAGGGCATGGACGGGCCACTTCCTGCCCACGCGTGCCTAACGCCCTGTTGGGCGGCGCGGAAACGGCCTCGAAAGAGACCACTTCGTGGCTTTGGCCGCCATTAAGGGCTGGCTGATCGCGGGCACGAAGTGGTTGCTTCCGTATCGTCTTCCGTGCCCCGCGAAGGTGGGCTCGTGTGTTCTGTGGTCGTCGCAATGGCATGTGTGAGGCGATTTTGCGGATTGACGACAAAACTGTAGATTAGCGCATTTTGCAGATTGGCTCGCCATGGTATTTTGATGTATACTGTTCGTGTTAAAAAAAACGAACTTCGGCTCGTTGTTCGTTTTTTCTAGAATGAATGGTGGTGTGTATGACGGACTCTGAAATCTCCATCCTCCTTGAAACTTCTGATCGACTGACGGATTATGCTTCACGCGATTCTCGCCGATCGTCGTGAACGATGATACGGAAATTGGCATCGGCAATAAGATTCCTCTTTGGCTTTTCGGGTTCCTTTATTAAGATGCTTAAAAGGGACCTGGCTTAAGGGCTGATCTCGGGCACGAAGTGGTTGCTTCCGCATCATCTTCCGTGTCCCGCGAAGGCGGGCTTCTGAGTGTTCCGTGGTCTCCGCAAGTACGTGTGTGATGTGATTTTGCGGATGGACGGGCATCTCCGCTATTGACAAAAGCCGAAATGGCGTTATAATTGTCATTTACGGCTTATTAGAGCTTTTCAGAAGAAATAAGGACTGTACGGAAAGAGCGCTACGCAATGACAGACAAGAGATGGATTTTGCCGCTGATGCTGGGGGCCGTCATGGGCCTGTTTGCCGACACCTGGGTCTGGACAGGTGCGCAAGACGCCTTTTGGACGAATGCCGCCAACTGGACGGTGGATGGCGTCGTGGCCATGGTGCCGCCCGGCCGTTATCTAGCATCTGACGGCACGTTGGCGGGCGTTGGGGAGGCAAGCGCGGAGTTCCCCGCGCTTGCCGAAGGCCGTCCCACCACGATTGACCTCTCGGGCGCATGGGATGTGCGCAATCTCACGGTGAAGAGCGGTGCGCCACGCTACACGTTCGGCACGGCCAACTCGCAGGCCCTCTGCATTTCGGCCGACACGGGCCGGTTCATCGCCGAGGCCGGATCTCAGGGCGCGCTCTTCGTGGCGCAGTTCGGCTGCGGCCGCCTGCCGCGTAAGACGGGCAATATGGGCGTTGCCGACGAGCCGCGGGTGGAGAACTGGTCGGCGGCCGAGATCGAATTCCAGAAGTTCTTCTACGTTGAAAACGATGCGACCTACAAGCAGGAACACGAAATCGCCTTCTGGGGAACTGGTGACATCCGGCTCTCGGGCATGGCTCCCTATCGTGTGTGTCAGTATCTGGACATCTACCAGACGGGCGGGGCGAAGACGATCGTAGCCTGCGATGTGCCCGCCGTGAACAAGAACCTTTTCCGCAAGATCCGGAATGCGGCCAACTACACTTCCACGATCGAGATCGCGGAAGGCGGCGTGCTCTCGGGCTACTACGGCATGGGTCCCTTTGAGATCAGCGGCACCCTGAACGTGACGGGTGCGGGCGAGTTCCGCTGCCTGGCCACCACCAAGAACAAAGCCGATTCAAAGGGCGTGCCTTTCCTGGGCGGCGGCGAATACCAGAACAACACGCAGTCCATCAATGGGAAAGCCACGTTTTCCTGTCGGATGACCTCGGAGAAGGTCGGCGACTACTACGGCAGCTGGTATCACTATTCGGGCGCGGGCACGACGGAATTCACGGGCGACAACCAATTGCGCAGCCCCATCCAGATTGCTTCCACCTCGGCATCCCACAAGCCGACGCTGCGGGCGGCGACCATCGGCACAGACGAGGCGGCGAGTTCGCTGGGTTATGCGCCGCTGCATCTTGCCAATGAGGCGCGTCTGCTCTACACGGGCCCGGGCGAGATCTGCTCGCGCACAATCTGCCTGACCAACCGTTCGGCCCGGCTTTCCAACAGTGCCGCACTTGAGGTGGCTGCGCTTGGCGTGGTGGAGCAGGGCGGCACCGGCAAGCTGACGTTCAATTCGCCGGTGCGGTGTCGGTGTGAGAACGCCAGTGGCACGGTGATCGATTCGGCGACGCTGGTGTTGGCGAACGCCACCGCCCAGGACTTTGACGTGGAGACGGCATTGGCGGATGACGACGGCGTGAAGCTCAATCTGATCAAGCGCGGCACGGGCGTCGTGACGCTGAAGGGCGCCAATACCTGCTCGGGCACGCTGACGCTCGAGGCGGGCGTGCTCGCCCTTGCCGAAGGGGCCGGCATCGGAAACGTCAGTCGCATCCTCATGCAAGGCGGCACGCTGCGCCTGACGCGTACGCTCACCTTGCCGCCGCTGACGATGCGGGCGGGGAGCGCCCATCTGGAAGTGCTGGACGGCGTTACGCTGACGCTGTCCGGAATCACGGGAGAGGGAGGCCTGCTCGACATCGTGACGCAGGGCACGGGCAAGGTGCAGGTGGCGGGCGCGACGGCCGGCACCGTTCTGCCGGCGGGCCTGACGCTCAATGGAATGCCGGTTGAATGTGATGGCTCGGGTACGATCGTCAAGCGTTCGTACGTGGTTACGGCGGACATCCCGGCACGCGGCGGCCGTATCCCGAATGCGGCGGCGGAAGTGGTGGGCATCACATCCGCCGGTGACGCCTCGGCCGGTCCCATCACGCTGGCGAATGGCCTTTCCACGGCGTCTGTCGGAGTACTCTATCAGCGGACGGACACGCCTGCCGAGGTGGCGCTTGTGGCCGGGCAGACGCTCAAGGCCAACACGATCGCCATGCATGCGAGCGCTTCTGCACTGACGGTCGGCACGGCCGAGGGTGCGGGCACGCTGGCGCCAGCCAGCACGTATCTGGAGTTCGACAACGCCTCCACCACCGAACCGCTCACGGTGAATGCGGCGGTGACGATGCCGTCGACCTCGGCGGACTTCTCCATCCTGGGCGAGGGCTTGGTGCGCCTCCTGTCGCCTTTTGACTGGGCCGGCACGATCAGTTTGTCGGCGGGAACCCTGGCGTTGGCGAACGACGGACAGACGGCCTTCAATGCCAAACTGAAGGGCAAGGGCACGTTCCGCAAGGAAGGGGCGGGCGAATGGACGCTCTCCCAGCAGCAGCCCGACTTCAGCGGCGAGTTTGTCGTGGCGGGCGGCAAAGTGAAGCCGCCGGCCAACTATGGCGTCTTCGGTTCAGGGACGCTGTCCGTCACGAATGGCGGGCAGATCTGGAACACGACCTTCTCCGATTCGCTGTACCTGAAGGATCGTACGATGCATCTGGCGGGACGGGGCCCCGATGACTCGGGCGCGCTGCGTACGGATGCGAGCGTGAGCCTGCCGAAGCAGGTCATTCTGGACGGCGACACCCTGATCTCGAACAAGACTTCGGCGACGCTCACGATGTCGGGCACCACGTTGGACATGAATGGCCATGACCTGGAATTCATGATGGAGGCCGCCACCGTCAGCATGACTGATGTGGTCGTCACCAATGTTGGTCGTTGGCTGATGACCCCGCTGTGCCTCACCGCCAACTCGTGGAATTACCTTACGATCTGGAGCGGATGCGATCTGGGAACGGCGGACGACCCTGAGATCATCTTCACGAATGGTTCGCGCTTCTCGCTGGGCACCTCGCAGAAGCCGATTTACCGCCGTCTGGTCCTGGACATCGATGCTTCGAAGGACGGGCCAGAGGCGTCGTTCACGAGTGGGCTCCCCTATCGCGACGACGGCGGCATCACCAATTTCGCCAACTGGGCGGGCCCGATCGAGATCCGGAACGCCAACACGTGGCTGTCGTTCCACCCTTGGGAGACCTATCGCGCTGACCGCTACCTCACGTTCTCGGGCCCGATCTCGGGTGCGGGCGGCGTGAACTGTGGCTATGGCGGAAAGAGCGGCATAAAGGGGCATATTCTCATCACGAACCCCCACAACATCTATACGGGCCTTACAAAGCTGAACGGCTCCAGCGGTGCGAGCCTCACGTTCCTCCATCCGGGATCCATGCCGAACTGGGACAATCTGGACTTCTATCTCGGCCGCATCGGCCTATGCTGGGGCGAGGGGCTTTGGGACAAGGCCAGCTACCTGGCCGCGGCCAACAACAGCGGCGCCAACTACCATCCGACGTCGGCGGGACCCGGCGTCTACTACATGCCTTCGGTGCTGGCCATCAACACCACCTATGCGCCGGGACGCACAGCCGAGATCGAGCTCTCGGATGCGGACATCACGGGCCCCAACTTCTCCATCGGCCACGACGGCGAAGGTGTGCTCACGGTCTCGGGTTCGTTCACCAAGCCCGTCAGGTTCGGCTCGTTCCGCGGCACGCTGCGCTTCACGGGCGAGGGACCGATCACTCTGGGTCCGGGCTCGATCTCCTCGGATTGGGATCTGCACGAGGGCGACTGCCGCATTGAGGATGCGCAGGATGTGCGCCAGACCATCGGCAACATCACCGTGGGCGGCTATTCGAGCGTGAACGACGCCAATGCGCGACTGACCATCGCCAATTCCAAGGTGACGAAGGTGAAGTCGCTGGACGCCACCTGGTGGGCCAACACGACCTATGACTCGCTCATGGTGGGCAGCCTGGGGCGTGGCGTTGTGGAGGTCTTGGGCAACTCGGTGGTGACGAACCGCTTCATGGTGGGCTATGGGGCCGCCGGACGCGGTGCGCTCTACGTGAAGGACGGGCTGGTCACGGATCTGGGCATTGAGGTGGCCTCGATGGTCGGCGGCGGTGGCGGCTCCGGTTCCGTCTGCGTCTCTGGCGGCTTCTTCGACGTGGCGGGCATCCAATATCAGGGCAATGGCATCGCCGCGGTCAACGGCGATCGGTTTGGCGGATGGAGCACCTTCACGCAGACGGGTGGCCGTACGGAGATACATCCCTCGGGTCTGCTCGGCGATACGTATGTGGGTGGCTGGTACATCGGTTCGAGCGAGATGGCGCGCGCGTGTGTCTACATCTCGGGCGGCGTAGTCACCAACCAGCGTGACACCATCTTGGCCAGTGGCGTCGGCGTCAAGTCCGTCTTCACGATGGACGGGGGCGAGTTCGTCAACCTGCGCCCGGCCAACCCCACCCGCAACGTGAACGACACGGTGACGATCATGAACTTCAACGGCGGCGTCTTCACCGCCTGGAATGTGGCGCGTGCGCGTCCCGGCGGCACAGCGCGTGCGGACATCAACTTCAACGGCGGCACCTACCGTCCCAACCAGGACAACAGCCTCTTCGGTAGCACCACGGACGGCACTTGGAACGTCAAGGTCGATCGTGTCACGCTCTACGCCAAGGGCGCCATCTTCGACACGTCGAAGCAGAACGCCTCGCTCGACGTGCCGATGGGCGCGCCTACGGGGCAGGGCGTGTCAGCCGTCAATTTCGTCGATCCCGGCAACACCTTTGTGGGCTCGCCTTTTGTGGACATCATCGGCGACGGTACGGGCGCGAGCGCCTACGCCGTGTTTGACGAGGCGGCGAAGGCGATCACCGAGATCAAGGTGACGAGCCCCGGCAACGACTACACGTGGGCGAAGTCCGTCATTCGCTACGGCACCAAGGTGTGGACCAATGACTGCACGCTGGCGGCGAATGATGCAGGCGGCGGTATCGTGAAGAAGGGCGCGAAGATGCTCACGCTCATG
Organism: Kiritimatiellia bacterium; assembly: GCA_024405395.1. Classification (GTDB taxonomy): domain Bacteria; phylum Verrucomicrobiota; class Kiritimatiellia; order RFP12; family UBA1067; genus RGIG6720. Next base: position 31,868 of record JAKSOW010000025.1, read on the forward strand.
GCGCCCAACACGTACACGGGCGACACGGTGATCGAAGAGGGTGATCTTGTGCTGGGCGTGGCGGATGCGTTGCCGGCCGAGTCGCGGCTCGTCCTCAAGGGCGGCCGGATTGTCGTGGGTACGGGCGTTGCGCGTCCGGCCTTCAACCTGAAGCTGACCGTGGGCGAGACGGGTTCCTATCCCGGCGCGTTGACGCTGGCGGAAGGCTCCACGGTGTATGTGGCGAATCTCGACCAGGCCGACAAGGCGGAGGCGCCGTATACGCTGTTGGAGGCGGGTGGCCCCATCTCGGGAACCTTCACGCTGGCGAACCCGGAGGATCTGCCGGCGAACTGGAATGTGCGCATCAACGCCAACCGCATCCGCCTGGCGCGTGAGCGGGGCATCTGCATCAACTTCCGTTGATCGGATTCGGAAAGGGACTGAACATGAAGACATTGCTGACGATGGGGTACTGCACGGCGGCGTTGCTGGCCGCTGCGGGCGCGTACGACTTCGACACGGAGGATGGCAAGTTCGCCTACACCTATCCATACTATGTCGTGGATGTGGGCGAGGCCTCCAATCGGTTCGCCACCGTCTCCGGCATCGTGAAGGTGGCGAGCGAGACGGCCGAGCCGACTACCGTGGACTATGCGGAATTCAGTGCGGCGACCTCCGGAACGCTCTTCAAGAAAGGCGCCGGCTGGCTGGAGATCGACACGGAAATCACCAACTGGCGTGGTCAGATCCATGTGCTGGAGGGATACCTGCTGTCGCGCTGCTACGGTTCGCTGGGCGCCCAGGTTCTGGAGACGCGCACGGGGCAGCAGCGTGCCGCCCGTTCGGCGGGCACGTATGTGCACAACGGGGCCACGTTGGTGCGCTTCAACAAAATCGCGGGCGCCGTGAACGACAACGACAAGAAGTACATCGCGGTGGAGGGTGTGGGCGCAGATGGGCTTGGGGCGCTTCGCTGCATCGACCTGAAGGGCAATGAAAGCACATGGCCGCTGGGTTTCGACACGGAGTTTCTCGGCGATACGCTCGTCAAGGGCGGGCCAGGTTGGGCAACCAAGCTGAGCTGGAGCCCTAATCCCGGGTCAACTCTCTGGCTCAACGAGCACACCGTCACGATTGAGGGTACGGACGGGACATCCGGATTCATGCAGAACTGGGGCACCATCCATCCCGGTCATCTGGTGCTGACGAACACCCAGGGCCGAATCTACGGCACGTTGCCGCATTTCTTTGGTGGTCCCGACTATACGCTGACGTTGCGCGCCAAGAGCAATCTGGAGTTCACGGGGACGGTCAGCGGTGACGACACCACGTGGACGCTGGTCGCGGATGGCGCCACCCATATCGGAGCCAACCAGGCTCTGGCCGACTGCACCAATCGCTACAACTGGGCGGGTCCCGTCAATCTGAAGGTTGATCTGCCACTTTACAGTGGTGCAGGCGCCGAGTCCTGTCTGACGCTGAATGGCTATGTGTACGGCCCCGGCGGCTTCCCTGTGCGTCCCAAGACCAACAAGAGCACCGGCTACCTGAATTTCCATCTGGTCTGCCCCACGAACGCCTTCAAGGGCGTGGTTGGCCTGGACAGGGAAGCGCGTTTGCATCTTCACGCCGATGGCGCGCTGCCAGTTGACTCCGCGGGCGCGTCAATCACGAATGGCGCCTTGGTGCTCTATGACGTGGACTATCGCCTGCCGCCTCTGACGTTCGACGGGACGGGCGCCGTGGATACGGTGTGCAGCTATTGGACGAACCGCGTATGCCAGTCGCTCACGAAGACGGGCGAAGGTGCGCTTTGTCTGAACACGGCGCTCCACTCGCCGTTGTTGACGATTCGCGGCGGCGGCGTGAAGATGCCGCAGACGTCGTTCGCGGGTTTCTTTGAGGGCCTCCTGCCGGGCGATCCCACGGCCGGAGCGTCTTCGCTTATGCAGAATACACGCGATGTGGGCACAAATGCGATTGTCCTGGCGGCCAACCGTCCCAACACCACCTGGCCCAAGTGCACGTGCCTGACCTATT
>JAKSOW010000250.1 GCA_024405395.1 Kiritimatiellia bacterium
GTGATCGTCTCCGTTTGCCGGTTGACTTGCATCAGCCTGTTGGCCTCTGCGGGGGAGAGGATACACTGCAGGGTATTGGATTGTGGACCAGGGGAGTTCAAACATGGAAAGATGGGTGAACATATTTGGATAGGGTCTCATATATTTGCATAAGGTGGAGAATGCTAATGTATTGCCGGCGAATTATTGATTATGGTAATTGTTGGTAGGCGTTGAGATTTTAATGCGTAATATTTATTGACTTCTTCGGGAAGGCGCGGTGGTGGGTTTTTATGGTGCGTCATAAGATATGTTTCAAAGGGGATGGGGGCGTTTGATACAATAGGGGAACATGAGAAAGGAAAATGAAATGCAAGGATATGTGCCTACATTTGGCGAAATATTCGCTTTTTATCGTGAAATAGCAGTGCTGGAACGCGTGAAATGGGATCGGCCATGCGAGAAGACCGTCTCCAATGTCGTTTTGGGGGTTAAACGCATTCTCGGGATTCTGGCGACGGATCGGGTGGATGGGACAGAGAATTATCTTGACTGGCCCATTACACGTTTGACGCGACGGCACGTGGAGGACTTTCTCGTTCGGGCCATTCACCATAGAATCAATTCGGTGAGTGCGCGCACTTACCTTATCCATCTCAAGGCGTTGACGGCACATTGGACTCGGTCCTATTATGCTGACCGTGGTTGGCATGTGCCGCCGTTCGATCTGCCGACTTGTCGCCGGCAGAATGTCCGCTATGTGCGCCCAGCTCGGGAAGCGCTGCTGCGTGTTCGGACCTGGTATGAATCGCTGGCTCAACGACGGGATGTACGGGACTGGTTGGTTGTCACGCTGATGCTGGAATTCGCCATGCGCAATGGCGACGTACGCCGACTGGCATGGTCGGATTTCCGCATAGAGGTGGGGGCAATGGGCGAACGTGTCTATTTGTGCTATACGCCGCATAAGACATCGTTGACCTCTGGACGGTTTGTGAAATGGCCCGTTCATCCTGAACTCTGGCGCCAACTTGAACAGGCTCGAGCCCGCATGGAGATGCGTTCGGGAGGGCGGATTTCGCACTTGGTGGTTCCGGCTGCCCGTCTGACTTTCGCACGACTCAACGCCGAAATTCGGGCCAACCACTTTTTCGCGGGGACGAATAAAGGGCTTTATGAACTTCGGAAGATCTGCGTGGACCATGTCTATCAACGTTTTGGTGCGGAAATGGCCTCGTCAATCTCGGGCGACGACATCCGCACCGTTACGCGCTATTATGCCGATCCAAGTGTGGTCACTGTGTCTAATGTGCGCATCGTCGAGTTGTTGTGACATGTCCCATTTCGCGTCTGATCGTCGGTTGGGACGTTCACGGCCGGGAAATGATTGGCCGCACAATGCGGATTGTGCTATAATGATGCCATGAAAAGAAAAATTCTCGCCGCAGCTGCTGGAGCAGTCGTGTCTTGCCTCGCAGCCTCTTCGACCTTCCCGTTGGAGTGGCATCCGTCGTATGGCGTCGCCGTGCCGTATGAGGTGGAGATTCAGCCCACGAAGATCGGCAAGCCGACGTCGTTTGTCGTTACGGCCACCACGGCTGCGGGCGCGAAGCAATTGGAGGTCACCACTCTGCCGGGGCGTGTGAAGGGGGCTGTGCGCCTGCGCTTCCGCGTGCCCGAAGGCACCACGGCGCTCATGTGCACGGCCGATGATTCCGCGCCCGGCGCATCGCCGTGTGCCATCTGTCCGGACAATCTCTTTGCCGATGCGTTTGCGCCTGCGAACATCGCCAAGTGGAAAATGCCCAAGGATGGTGGCGTCACCGCCCGGGAGCTGCCTTCGGGCGGCATTGCCTTGCGTGGCAGCAAGGAAGGGTCGTATTACGTCACGTACAGTGTGCCGGTGCCGCCGGCGCTGGCGGGGCAGCCAGTGGCGTTCGAGTTGGATGTCGTCAGCCGCACCAAGATGACGTGGGGTGGCCAGATTACGCTCTTTCAGATGGATCAGGACGGCAAGACGCTGCCGGAGGCGGTGGTGGATCCACGCTGGACGGGCCATATGCGTCCGTGCGGTAAGGCCATGGCCTATCGCGAACCGGGTCGTCTGCATCCCGAGGCGCGCAGGGTCTATCTCCAGGTTGAGATGCGGGGCGCTTCCGTGAACGTTGATGAATACGGTCTCCCGCTGTCCGACAAGGAGGCGCTGCTGCCGAAGCTGGACATCACGCATCTGGCGCTGCGTCCGGCCGCCGATTTGCCGTTCCCGAAGTACAACGATGCGCTTTTCGCGCCCGGCGTGAGCGGCGAGGCTACGGATACGGCCTTCAACTTCCGTCCCGAGCAGGCCTTCTGGTATCAGACCCGGTCGCAGGCCTCCTGGGCCCAGGCCACACAGTTGCGCAAGGAGTCTGCGATCTTCTTCCCTTCGGCGGGCGGCACCGTCGAGGCGTGGTTCAAGGCGGATGCCCTGCCGGCTCAGGGGGCGCGGCTCACGCTCTTCAATGCTTCGCACCATCAGGCCAATGTTCCCGTGGGCAGTGCCTACAAGGAATCGCGCGGCAATGTGATGGCCGTGTTCTGGAGTCGCGCGAAGGGCGAGTTCTGGTTCACGCTGAAGGATTCCGCCAACAAGGTCTTCGAGAAGACGGTGAAGGCCGATCTGCCGGTGGGACGTTGGTTCCATCTGGCGGCGGCATGGACGCCGGGCGGCAACGCCGATCTGTTCCTGGATGGCCATAAGATCCTCACATTCCCGGTTGCGGATTATCAGCCGTATGATCTCGTGAACACCAAGTGTCCCAATGACTACCACTGCACCGAGTTCTACTTTGGCTGCCACCGCAATTCCACGCGCTTCTCGGCGGAGCCCAAGGCGGAATTTCCGCATTTCCCCGGTGCCGGTGACCTGTTGCGCGTCTCCACGGGAGCACGCTACACGGCCGACTTCACGCCGGCCAAGCACTTCACGGTGGATGCGGACACGCGGGCGCTTTTCACGTTTGACCGCACGTTCGAGGGCTGTTCGGGCGGCGGCATCGCCTGGATTCCCGGCACGGTGCTGGCGAAGACATCGCGGGTGGCGCGCCGTCTGACGATGAATGGTCAGCCCGTGCAGTATTGGCCTGCCGAGATTCTGCCCGAGAACCACCATGACGTGGTGCTGAACCGCCTCAACTATCCGGTGATGCCCACGGTCGCGGAATTCCGTTCGGCGCGTGTGGCGAAGACGTCCACGTCGCGTCTCGCGCCAGGCGGTGAGATGAAGGTCGAGATCGCCGCACCGAAGGCCTACACCGATTTCATCGAATACGTGAATGACGGGTCCGAGCCACTGGTGCATCCGCTACTGGTCAACAAGGGCGAGATCGACCCCCGTAGCTTCGGCGACATCGCCGACTCTCTGGGCGTGGGCAATCTCTCCGACCGCGACCGCGCCAACGCCGTGTTCAATTTCGTGCTGGGCGCCAGCGACTATTTCATGAGCCATCAGAGCTACTGCACGGCCTGGAGCGATGTGCCCCAGAGCGTGGAATACCAGGCGCTGGAGATGCTCAACAGCTACTGCGGATTCGAGTGTGGACCGCTCAACAACCTCGCCGCCAACATGTTCGCCGCCAGCGGACGCCTGCCGGCTTCACAGACGGGCGGCTACGGCCATTCCTTCGAGGAGGTGTTCTACGACGGCAAGAACCACATCTACGACCTCTCGGCGCAGAAGTTCTTCCCGG
>JAKSOW010000251.1 GCA_024405395.1 Kiritimatiellia bacterium
CGTTCGTTTGACGTTCGTCGAATCGATAAATACACAAAACGATCACCAACAAGCAAAAAAGGTGACTTATCTATATATACGTCAAAAAACTCTCTCTCTTATGTATATATAGAGAACGCGCGCTCAGACCCCTTCATCCCCCGGTTTTGATGACGTTCATCCCAACGCGGCGGCAGATCAAGATTTTCCGCTTTTCCACTTTATTTCACTCCGCCTCGCGGAACTAACACAGGTGGAGACGCGGTGAGAACATCGACCGTTAGGACTGAAGGATTTGACTGTACCGACGATGCGATTTGACTGTACCGACGACGCGAATCGACTGTACCGAAAAGCCGATTCGACTGTACCGAGAGGCGGTACAGTCCGTAGGCGTTCGCGGAAGAGTTTCGAGTACTTGGATCCTAGAGCGGTTACCGCATCGCGAGCAGTTCTTCGCGGAGGAATTTGCACGCGAGCGCCGTGGATCGGCCGGTGGGATCAAGGGCGGGGCTGAGCTCCACGTTGTCGAGGCCCACGATGTTCAGCTTGCCGAGGATCTGCCGCACCGCCGCCAGAAGTTCCAGGTAACGCACGCCGCCCGCCTCCTGAGTGCCCGTGCCCGGGAATTCGGAGGGATCGATCACGTCCATGTCCACGGTGAGGTAGACGGGCACGCCCTTGGGCAGTTTCCGCACCACCTTCTCCACCGTGGTGAGCGTGAACGGCTCGGTGGTGACGTGGCCGTCCTTCATGAACTGGAATTCCTCGCGCGTGCCCGAGCGGATGCCGAACTGGAAAATGCGACCATCGCCCAGCAGGTCATGGCAACGCCGCAGCACGCAGGCATGCGACAACGGATTGCCGAGATAGTCTTCGCGCAAGTCGGCATGGGCGTCGAAATGGAGGATGTGCAGGTTCGGATGCTTCTCGGCCACCGCGCGCACCGCCCCCAGCGTCACCAGATGTTCGCCGCCCAGCAGGAACGGCCGCTTGCCGTCCTTGAGGATCTGCCGCGCACGGCGCTCGATCATCTTCAGGGCCGGCGTGGGGGCGCCAAACGGCAGTTCGATGTCGCCCGAGTCAAAAACCGCCGTGTCGTCCACGAGGTCGCGGTCCTGCAGCGGAGAATAGGTCTCGATGCCAAAGCTCTCGGCCCGCATGGCCGCCGGTCCGAAGCGCGTGCCCGGACGGAACGAGGTGGTGCTGTCGTACGGCGCGCCGAAAAGCACGGTGTTGGCCGCGCGATAGGGCTTGTCGCACCCGATGAATTGGTTCGTCTGCGGTTTCATGGCAATCACTTCGTGGCGCGGATGCGGTCCCACGCCTTGGTGTAGAGTTCCATTGCGCCGGGGATGCTCTCCAGCCCCAGGATCACCTGGCCAAACGCCATGATCTCGGGTTTCGCCACCACGGCGTCGCGGAACTTGGGGTCAAGCGCATCAATGGCGGGCTGGCAAGGCAGCATGCCCAGCACGTACTTCATGTTGGCCATGCCCATCTCGACATTGCTGTAGAGGAATTCGATCAGCTTGTAGGCGAGGTCCGGATTCTTGGCCGTCGAGGTGATCACCATCTCCTCGCAGGATTCCGTGAAGCCCTCTTTGGGATAGGCATAGGCCAGATCGGGCCGCGCGTCCGAACCGTCCTCCGACTCGCCGAGGATCACCTGACGCGCCACCTGGCCGAAGCCCTGCCCGATCCAGGTCGAACCGTCGGCAACCTCCGTCTTGTACGATTCACTGTCGAACTTGCGCACGTTCTCCTTCCACGCCAGGACCTGCTCCACGGCCGCCTCGATCTCCGCCGGATTGGTGGAGTTGATCGAATAGCCCTTGTACATCAGGCCTGCGCCGATGACTTCGCGCATGTCGTCCAGCATGGATATGCGGCCCTTGAAGGCGGGATTGCCCAACACGGCCCAGGTATTCACCTCCACGCCAGCCGGGATCTTCTTGGGATCGTAGAAGAGAATCGTCGGCGAAGAGGAATAGGGTGCCGCATACTTGAGCTCGGGATCCTCCGGCAGCATCTTCGCGTAGGGACGGTAGAAATTCTTGCGCAGACTCGGGCACTTCGTGTGGTCGAGCGCCACAATCAGACCCTCCTTCGCCAGCAGCTTGACCATGTAGCTTGAGGGGAAGAGCATATCGTAGCCCACCCCACCAGCCTTGAGCTTGGCGTACATGGCCTCGTTTGTGTCGAAGGTGTCGATGACGACACGGCAGTTGTTCGCCTTCTCGAAGGCCGCCACAACCTCCGGCGAGATGTAGTCGGCCCACGTGTAGATGTGCAGATCGCGTTTCTTGGCGCAGCCCGTCAGCATCGCCGCCGCCAGCAGACAGGCGGACAGCGCACCCAAACCAGTCAAACGAACCTTCATCGAACTTCCTCCTCTTTCAGAATGTCCAGCACATAGCTCGGCAGCGCAAAGGCGCCCCGATGAAGTGCGGTGTTGTAGTAACGCGTGTTGATGCGCAGCTTGTTCCAGCGCGCCTCATCCAGATTCCCGATCGGATGATATTTCTTCGACGCGAAGCCGAAAAGCCAGTGGCCCGACGGGTAACTGGGGATATGCGCCTGGTAGACGGTCGACACCGGGAATTCCTGGGCGATGTGGCGATGGGCGTCGCGCACCGACTTCTGGTGGGCCGAATAGAACGGGCTCTCGTGCTGGTTGATGAGGATGCCGTCGTCGCGCAGGGCCTTGAAGCAGGTGCCGTAGAACTCGCGCGTGAAGAAGCCTTCGGCCGGACCGTACGGATCGGAGGAGTCCACGATGATGAGATCGTATTCGGCCTTCTTGCCGCGCACATAGCGCAGGCCTTCCTCAAACCACACCTTCACGCGGCGGTCCTTGAGCTTCTGCGAGACGAACGGCAGGAACTTCTTGGCCAGCAGCACAACGTCCTTGTCCACCTCAACGAGGTCAATGGACTCGATTGAGCGGTAACGCGTCAGCTCGCGCACCGTGCCGCCATCGCCTCCGCCGATGACCAGCACATTCTTCACGTGCGGGTGCACGGCCATGGGCACATGGGCCAGCATCTCGTGATAGATGAATTCGTCCTTCTCCGTCATCATGAGGCCGCCATCCAGCACGAGCACGCGGCCGTAGGCCGGCGTGTCCAGGATGTCGATCTGCTGAACGGCGCTCTTCTTCGAGGCGATCTGCTCGATGGTCTTCATCGAGAAGCGCACGTCTTTCGTGTGCTCGTCCGTGTACCACAGTTCGGTCTGCATGTCGTCTCTCCTCAGGCAAGCACGTTGACGTACTCGAGATTCATGTCCTCGGTACCCGTCATGAAGCACCCCTTCTCCTTGGCGAAGAGGATGTGCTCGAGCACATCGGGGGTGATGCGTTCGCCGGGCGCAACGATCGGGATGCCGGGCGGATAGCTCATCACGAACTCGCCCGCCACGAGACCCGTGGACTCGCGCATCGGCACACGGCGCTTCTTCGCGTAGAAGGCCTCCTGCGGCGGCAGCACGATCTCGGGGTCGATGTATTCGTGGTCGAACAGGCCAATGGGGCTCTTTTCGCGGAGGCGCTTGATCTCCTCCAAGGCCGAGATGAGGCGCTCGATGTCCATCATGCGGTCGCCACACGAGATGATGGCGAGCAGATTGCCGATGTCGCCAAACTCGATCTGGATGCCGTAGTCGTCGCGCAGGTAGTCATACACCCCAATGCCCGCAAGCCCGATGTCACGCGTGTGCACG
>JAKSOW010000252.1 GCA_024405395.1 Kiritimatiellia bacterium
CGCAGATCGGCACGGACGCCTTCCAGGAGGCGGACATGACCGGCATCTGCCGCGCTGTCACCAAGCACAGCTTTCTGGTGCAGAGCGCCGACGAGATCCCCGAGATTGTCGCCGAGGCGTTCTACATCGCCACGCACGGCAAGCCGGGCCCCGTGGTCATTGATGTCCCGAAGAACGTGCAGCAGGCGAAGACTGCGGCCCAGTATCCCGAGCGCGTGAGCCTGCGGGCCTATCACCCGGAGTCCACAGCCACGGCGGCGCAGCTGACGCGCCTGGCGAAGCTGATCAACGAGGCCCAGTGCCCGGTGATCTATGCGGGCGGCGGCGTGATCGCCTCGGGCGCGACGAAGGACGTTGCGGCCCTGGCGCGCCGGGCGCAGATTCCCGTGGCCACGACGTTGATGGGCCTGGGCGCGTTCCCTGAGACGGACCCGCTTTCGCTCCGCCTCGCCGGCATGCACGGCGGCGCGGCTGCGAACTATGCGATCAACCACTGCGACCTGCTGATCGCCCTGGGCGCGCGCTTCTCCGACCGCGTCACCGGCAAGCTGGCCGCCTATGCCAAGAAGGCGAAGATCGTGCATGTGGACTGCGATCCCGCGTCCATCGGCAAGAACGTGCACGTCGATCTCGGCATCGTCGCCGACGTGAAGGACGTGCTCACGACGGTCTCTTCCCGCGTGAAAAGCGCGACGCATGAGGCCTGGCTCGCCCAGATCGACGAATGGCGCAAGAAGCGCCCGGTGGCGTACAAGCCGATGCATGAGAACGTCATCATGCCGCAGAGCGTGATCGAGTCGATCGACCGCGCCACCAACGGCGAGGCGATCCTGGTGACAGACGTCGGCCAGCATCAGATGTGGGCGGCGCAGTTCTTCCGCCACTCGCACGCGCGTCACTTCCTGTCCTCCGGCGGCATGGGCACGATGGGCTTCGGCATTCCCGCGGCCATCGGCGCGGCGTTCGGCAAGACGGACCACAAGGTTGTTGCCGTGTGTGGCGATGGCGGCGCGCAGATGACCTTCGAGGAGGTGGTCGTGGCTGTGGAGCACAAGCTCCCGGTGACGTTCGTCGTCCTCAACAACGCCTGTCTCGGCATGGTGCGCCAGTGGCAGGAGCTCTTCTACGGGAAGAACTACGCGGACTCGATCCTTTCGGTGAAGGGCCGCTGCAAGAACGAGCATCTGGACCAGGACCTCAAGTACGACTATCTGCCCGATCTCGTCAAGCTGGCGGAGGCGCATGGCGCCGAGGCCTATCGCGTCATCGATCCCGCGAAGCTCGACGCGACGATCAAGAAGGCCGTGCGCAGCGACAAGACCACGTTCGTCGAGGTGATTGTCGAGCCGCGCGCCAACGTCTATCCGATGCAGCCCGGCGGCCAGCCCGTCGAGGGCATGATCTTCAACTGATCCACCTCACCAAAGGATATTCTCCATGAACCGCATGACAGCTACCCTGTTTTCCGCGGCCTTCTTGGCCGTTGTCTCTGTTGCCGCCGCGCCTGTGGGCGATGACGTGCTGATCCAGCTGAAGAGCACCTCGCTGGCCCTGCGCAAAGTGAACGGCGCCTGGAATCTGGTGCACTTCGGCGAGCGCGTGTCGTCCTTCAAGGATGCGCGTGCGCTCGCCTGGGACCGCTGGACGGGGGACAATACCCATCAGCAGCGCCGCCCGGCCGCCTATTCCGTCTTCGGCGAAAAGGCGTTGAAGGGGCTCAACAAGTACGGCGGTCTGCAGGTGACGCATGCCGATGGCTGCCTCAGCACCTACCTGACGGGCGAGAAGGCCGAATTCGTGGCTGATGCGCCGGGCGTGCAGCATCTGGTGCTGACGATGAAGGATCAGGTCTATGACTTCCGGGTCGTGCAGCACTTCCGCGCGATGACGGCCTGTGACGTTGTCGAGACGTGGGTCGAGCTCAAGAACGACGAGTCTGGCGCGGTTCGGCTGGGGCGCATGGATTCGTTGGCCATGGATTTCCCGCTTCTGGCGAACGAGTTCCATCTGCAGACGCTCACTGGCCAGTGGGCGGCGGAGGCGCAGGTCACCGAAAGTCCGGTCGCGCGGGGGCAGACGGTGTCTGTCGGGTCGCGCAGCGGCGTACGCGACGCCTGGGACGCCAATGCGAGCTTCATGCTGAGCGTCGGTCCCAAGGCCACTGAGAAGACGGGGCGCGTGCTGGGCGGCGTCTTGTGCTGGAGCGGCACGTGGGGGCTCTCCGTGCAGCGCGACATGTGCGATTTCGTGGAGGTGCGCCTGGGTGCCGATACGTCGCATGGCGCCTATGTGCTGGATGCGGGCAAGGCGATCACGCTGCCGAAGTGCGCGTTGACCTGGTCGGCGCGCGGCAAGGGCCAGGTTTCGCGCAACATCCACCGTTGGGCCCGGGATTGGCAGCTGCCGGCGGGCCACAAGCTCCGCCCCGTGCTGCTCAACAGCTGGGAAGGCAGCTATTTCAGCTTCACCGAAAAGGTGCTGCACGACATGATGGACGGCGTTGCCGAGATGGGCGGCGAACTGTTTGTGCTGGACGACGGCTGGTTCGGCACCGGCAAATACGCGCGTGACGACAAGAACCGCGACAAGGTTGGTCTGGGTGACTGGGTGATCAATCCCGAGAAGCTGCCGAATGGCCTCAAGGGACTGGATGCGCAGGCGCGTCAGCGCGGACTCAAGTTCGGCTTCTGGGTCGAGCCCGAAATGGTGTGCACCAACAGCTGGATCTACGAGGCGCATCCTGAGTGGGTTATCCGCGAGAAGAACCGGCCCGTCAATGTGGGGCGCGGCCGTTCGCAGACCGTCCTGGACTTCTCCAATCCCGCGGTCCGCGCGAACATCTTCGGCCAATTGGACGCGCTCTACTCGGCGATTCCCGAGTTGGCCTACATCAAGTGGGACGCGAACGCCGACTTCTACAACATGGGCTCGACCTATCTGGATGCCGCCCATCAGGCGAATCTGCCGTTCGACTACACGGTGGGACTCTACGATCTGCTGACGAAGCTGCGCGCGAAATACCCCGCGATCGACATTCAGGCCTGCTCTTCGGGCGGCGGCCATGCCGACTACGGTTTCCTGCGCTATGCCGACGAATTCTGGGGGTCAGACGATTCCGACGCCCGCGAACGCGTGTTCATCCAGTGGGGCGAGAGCCAGTTCTATCCGGCCTGTACGATCGCCGCCCACGTGACTGGCGTGCCGAACCACCAGACGCGTCGCGTGACGCCGCTGAAATATCGTTTTGACGTGGCGATGAGCTGCCGCCTGGGTTTTGAGCTGCACCCCAAGGATCTTTCGCAGGAGGAGCTGGCCTTTGCGAAGAACTGCGTGTCCGACTACAAGCGGCTTCGTCCCACCATCCAGCAGGGCGATCTGTACCGCCTGGTCTCGCCGTATGGGAACTCGTATGCGTCCGTGATGTACGTGAACGAGGCCAAGGACCATGCGGTCGTGTTCCTGTGGGGGCTGACGCGCGGCAATTGGAGCGACTTCCCCGCGCCTTTGGCGCTGGACGGACTTGATCCCGCCAAGAGATACCGCGTGCGCGAGATCAACCGCTTCGGGAAGGGCGATCTCCATTGCCGCGTCGACAATCTCGTGCTGGGCGGCGATTCCCTGCAGGCCATGGGGCTGCCGGTGCGCCTGCGCGG
>JAKSOW010000253.1 GCA_024405395.1 Kiritimatiellia bacterium
TCGTCTGCGGCGATCGCTATGCTTTGTGGACGCATAACACCGCCGGACGCATGGAACTGGCTTTCGCGAAGACGGAAGATCTGGCCGCGGCATGTGGACGCAATTCGCTTTTGAGCCTTCCCGAGCAAGCCCAGCCGACGCAGGTGGGGCAGCAATTGGCGGGGCGGGGGCAATCGTCTCTGCCGCAGTTGGCGCTTGGCGCCGAAGCCGAAAAGACGCTCTGCGGTCTGTTGCATCCGTATAAGCTGACGGCCGGAAAGGAATGCCAGCTGTTGCCGTTGGCGGAGGCTTTGCACAGAGGCCAGCGCGAGGATGGGCTGTGGTGCAAGACGGCGGAAGCTGCGAAGGATGTGCAGAGCGAGCCTGACTATGCGCGGTCGGCGCTGTTTGCCTATGTGGTGATCGAAGGCGTGCGGCAGGGGCTACTGGACGTGGAGCTCTACGCACCTCTGGCGCGTAGGGCGTGGGTCAGGCTCTGCGCTGATCTGGCCAAGCCCGGAGTTGCCGATGCGGCGTCGAATGCTCTGCTGGCCGGTGCCGCGTCGCTTTCGGAGATGATGCGGCAGCCTACGGCCCCTTGATTCATCCGCCCATTCTTCATTGCGGAAAGACGCAGGTTTTGGTAGAATACTCTGTCTGGACACTTTAGAAAGGATAGTATAAAGATGAAATACACGAATGAACAGCTCAAATTGGCGGCGAATACGGTGCGTTGCCTGGCTGCGGATATGGTGGAGAAGGCCAAGAGCGGCCACCCTGGCGCGCCTATGGGGCTGGCGGATCTCGCGGTTTCCCTTTGGCTTAATCATCTGGACTTCGACCCCAAGGATCCGCAGTGGGAAGGGCGCGATCGGTTTGTGCTTTCGGGTGGCCATGGCTCTACGTTGGCCTATTCGCTCTTCCACCTCGCGGGCGTCAAGGGCGCCGAGATGGATCAGTGCCAGACGTTCCGCCAGCTGGGCAGCCGCTGCGCGGGCCATCCCGAGCGCGGCGTGATGCCGGGCGTCGAGGTGACGACGGGACCGCTGGGCCAGGGCATTGCCATGGGCATCGGCCTGGCGCTCGCCGCCAAGATGGCGGGGCGCACGAACCGCACGTGGATCTTCTGCGGCGATGGCGACCTTGAGGAGGGCATTTCGCACGAGGCCTGTTCGTTCGCGGCCAACCTGGGCCTGGACAAGCTCATCCTCGTCTATGACTCGAACGGCATCACGATCGAGGGTTCCACGGCGCTCTCCATGAAGGATGATCCGAAGAAGCGCTTCGAGGCCTATGGCTGGAAGGTGCTCGCGTGCAATGGCCACGACTTCGACGAAATCGCCAAGACCTACAAGAAGGCCATGAAGATCGAGGGTGCGCCGGTCGTGATCATTGCGACCACCACCATCGGCTGCGGTGCGCCCACCAAGAAGGGCACTTCGGGCGTGCATGGCGCGCCGCTCGGCGAGGAAGAGCTCAAGGCCACCAAGACGGCGCTTGGCTTTGATCCGGAAGAGACGTTCTACGTGCCGGATGAAGTCTATGAGATGTTCGCGGCGCGTGCGGCCGCGTGCCACCGCCTGCGCAACCGTGCGGTCAAGGCGGGCTATCAGCCCTATGGCGGCACGGCTCTTGCGGCCGACATGCTCAAGGCCCTGCCTACGTTCGATCCGGCCAAGACGGTGGCGACGCGCGCGGCGTGCGGCACCGTGATGAACGCGCTCGCCAAGGTCTATCCGTCGCTCGTCGGCGGCAGTGCGGACCTCGAGCCCTCCAACAAGACTGCGCTCAAGGAGTACGGCTGGTTGGCGGAAGGCGATTTCTCTGGCCGCAATATCCACTTCGGCATTCGCGAGCTCGCGATGTCCGCCATCGTCAACGGCATCAGCGCCTACGGCTCCTGGCGTGCGTTCGGCGCCACGTTCTTCGTGTTCAGCGACTACTGCAAGCCGGCGATGCGTCTGGCCTCGCTGATGGACCTGCCCTCGATCTGGGTGTTCTCGCATGACTCGTTCTACGTGGGCGAGGATGGCCCCACGCACGAGCCGGTTGAGCAGATTCCGATGCTGCGCGCGATGCCGAACCTGGCGATGTTCCGTCCGGCTGACGCCAATGAGACGGGCTACTGCTGGGTCGAGATGCTCAAGCGCACGGAAGGCCCGAGCTGCATTCTCACCACGCGCCAGAATCTTCCGATTCTCGAGGGCACGTCGGCGGAAGGCGTCTCGAAGGGCGCGTACACGATCTACGGCACGGACGTCAATCCCGAGGTTCTCTTCCTTGCGACGGGTTCCGAGGTCGCCATCAGCATCGAGGCCGCCAAGCAGCTGGCTGCTGAAGGGCGCCGCGTGCGCGTCGTCTCGATGCCGTGCTGGGAGCTTTTCGAGAAGCAGCCGCTGGCGTACCGCGAAAGCGTGATCCCCTCCACCTGCCGCCGCCGCGTGATCGTTGAGGCCGCGATTCCCTTTGGCTGGGAACGCTATGCGGGCGACACGAACACCACGCGCTACGTGGCGATGGAAGGATACGGCACGTCGGGTCCCTACAAGGTGCTCGCCGAGCATTTCGGCTTCACGGCCGCGAATGTGCTGGCGAAGGCGCGGGAAATCCTCTGATTTCGATTTGGCGCCGGAGTGGTGGAATGGCAGACACCAGGGACTTAAAATCCCTTGTCAGGTATCTGACGTACGGGTTCGAGTCCCGTCTCCGGCACCATTGGCGGCGAAAGATCAAGATCGCAGACGATCAGTAAAGTGGATGACATGGCGGAAAAGGAACAGAAACTCTTCCTGGGCATAGACATCGGTTCGACGACCTTCAAGGCCGTGCTGATGGATGGCGATGGCGGAGTCCTTCGAACGGTCTACAAGCGGACGCAGCCGGTGGAGGCCGGGAAAGTGGCCTGCACGGGGCGCTGCAGCGGCTGCGGCGCCTGCAGTGGCGGCTCGGTGAAGCGCTTGGCGCTGGAGTTCCTCAAGGTTGCGGGCGTGGAATCGTTCCAGAACCTTGCCGCCGTGGTCGTCACAGGCAGCCAGATCGTCGAGGACACGCGTAAGTTCATCCCCTTTGACTTCCAGGTGAGCGAGGTGACGGCGCATGTGGCCGGCGCGCGGTTCCTGCATCCGGATGTCGATGCCATCATCGACTGCGGCGGGCAGGACTCCAAGTGCATGGTCTACAATCCGTCCATGAAGCTCTGGACGTCGATGATGAGCGGCGTCTGCGCAGCGGGCACGGGCAGCTTCCTTGATTCTGTGGCCGCGAAACTGGGCGTGAAGATCGAAGAGGTGGCGGACAAGGTCAACTACGACTCCAACACGGAGTTCAGCTCGGTTTGCGCCGTGCTGTCCGCGACGTCGATCAACAAGTTCAAGAACCGCGTGCCGATCGGTGACCTGCTGGCCGGCGCGTGCAAGGCCCAGGCGCGCACGATCCTCAATTCGGTTGGCCAGCTGCTTTTGAATGCCCCTGGCCGCAAAATCCTCTTTCAGGGCGGTGTCGCGTTCAACAAGGCCGTGGCGTTCTTCCTCAAGAAACTCACGGGCAGCGAGATCGTCATCCCGCAGTATCCTGAGGTGATGGGCGCGCGCGGCGCGGCGGTGATTGCGCGACCGCTGAATGGCCGGCGC
>JAKSOW010000254.1 GCA_024405395.1 Kiritimatiellia bacterium
CCAAGACGGGCAAGCTCGTTCCGCCGCCGCTCGCGTTCGACGTGCTCAAGGCCATTGAGAAGAAGCTTCCCGGCTTCCCGATCGTTCTCCACGGCTCCAGCTCCGTCCCGCAGGATCACGTCGACACGATCAACAAGTTCGGCGGCAAGCTTCCTGACGCGGTCGGCATTCCGGAGGAGCAGCTCCGCAAGGCCGCGAAGAGCGCGGTGTGCAAGATCAACATCGACTCCGACTCGCGTCTCGCGATGACGGCTGCGGTGCGCAAGCACTTCGCCGAGAATCCGAGCCACTTCGATCCTCGTCAGTACCTCACCCCCGCGCGTGAGGCGATGAAGGAGATGTACATCCACAAGATCGTCAAGGTGCTCGGCTCGAACAACAAGCTCGGCTGAACCTGATCGGCTTTCGACTCACTAGTGAAAGCATGGATCCAACGCGTGTCGTCGGCCTCGGTATCGGTGGCTGGCGACACGCTTGCTTCAATCGGGCGCGGTTATCTTGTGCTGCTGGGCGTGACGCACACGGACACGCCCGCGCAGGCGGACAAGATCGCCGAGCGCATCCCGTTGCTGCGCCTTTTCCGCGATGAGGCCGACCAGATGAACCTGTCGCTCCAGGATGTGGGCGGGTCGGTGATCGTGGTGTCGCAGTTCACGCTCTACGCCGACACGGCGCATGGCCGCAGGCCCGGCTTCGGCAACGCCGCCCGCGGCGACGTGGCCGAACCACTCTACGAGCGCGTGGTGGCGCGTCTGCGCGAACAGCTGGGAGCTGATCGCGTGGGCACCGGGCGTTTCGGCGCCGACATGAAGGTTGCGCTCGTCAACGACGGTCCCGTATCCGTCGAACTGCGTGTTGAGGCGCAGTGATTCCAATTCTCCCGTTTCCCGTGTCTTTTATCTCCAGGTGGTGTGTCCATGAAGAAAGTGAACGAAAAGAAAATCGCCTCCCTCGTGAAGGAACTGTTGGTGGAGCTGGGCGAAGATCCTGAACGCGACGGCCTGCTGAAGACGCCGCAGCGTGTGGCCAAGTCGCTCGCGTTCCTGACGCGCGGCTATCGTCAGACGCCTCGCCAGGTGCTCAACAACGCCGTCTTCGACGCCGGTGCGAACCACATGATCGTCCTCAGGGGGATTGAGGTCTATTCCCTGTGCGAGCACCACATGCTGCCGTTCTATGGATCGTGCGCCATCGGCTATATCGCCAAAAACAAGGTGCTCGGAGTCTCGAAGCTGGCGCGCATCGTGGACGTCTATGCGCGCCGTCTGCAGATTCAGGAGCGCCTCACCGAACAGGTCGCCGCCGCCATCCAGAAGGAGGCGCACGCGGAGGGCGTGGGCGTGGTGTTCAAATGTCGTCACCTCTGCATGATGATGCGCGGGGTGGAGAAGCAGAACTCCGAAATGGTTACCTCGGCGATGCTTGGCAGTTTCCGCACGGACGAAAAAGTCCGCTCCGAATTCCTTTCCCTCATCCACTAAAGGTCTGGCCGTCATGCGCACATCCGCCCTGCTGTTTTCCTGCCTGTTGGCCGCTTCCCTCGCGCATGGCGCTGGGGTGAAGATCTCCGAGAAGTTTGGTTATGACCCAGAGGATGCCACGCGTTTCCTGCAGGCGGCGCTGGATTCCGGCGAGAAGGAGATCATCGTCGACGCCCAGAAGGGACCCTGGTATGCGCGTCCGCTACAGGGCCGCTCCAACCAGACGATTGTATTCGAGAAGGGCGCCTTCATCTGCGCGAAGCGCGGCGAGTTCCACAATCCCCATGTTCCGTTGATCCGTTTTTCGCACTGCACGAACGTGACGCTGCGGGGCGAGGGCCCTGACCTGGGCGGTTTCCGGATGTGGCGGGACGACTATGCCGACCGCAGCAAGTACAAGTGGAGCGAATGGCGTCATGCCGTGTCGCTGCTGTCCTGCGTGAACGTGACGCTGGAGGGAATCTCGGTAAACGAATCGGGTGGCGACGGGCTCTACATCTCCACGGCGGGCGGCAGGAACACGCCGGCGGGTCAAGCGCCGGTCTGCGTCAACACTGTGGTGCGCAACTGTGTCTTCGCGCGCAACTATCGCCAGGGTATCTCGGTCATTGGCGCCGATGGCCTGCTCATCGAGAACGTCGTGATGTGTGACACAAAGGGCACGCCGCCGGCCGCCGGCATCGACTTCGAGCCCAACAAGCCCTGGGAGTGCCTGAAGAACATCGTGATGCGCAACTGCCTTTCCGAGAACAACGAGGGCAAGGGCATTGAGATCATGGTGGCCCAATACGACCGCACCTCCGAGCCGATCTCAATGCGCTTTGAGAACTGCCGGTGTGTGGGCAATCTGAGCGCACTGCTCTTCTCGCACGGTGCGCGTGATGTGGATTGCCCTGGCAAGGACGGCACGTTCGTCTTCGAGAACTGCGTTTTCGAGAAGTCGCGCAAGCGGGCCGTATCAATCTCCCGTAAGCCGTGGTCGTCCGGTCTGTTCGTTTTCCGCAATCTCGTGGTGGATGGGTGCGGCGTTGAAACGCCGGACCTGGCGGATTTCTCGGTTTCCGTCAGTGGTCACCCGGGGTGCCCGGTGGGCGAATATGTCTTCGAGAATGTGACCGTCAAGCAGCCGCAGGCGCGCCCTGTGATCAGCTATGCGAAGCGCCTGGGACCCTATGAGGGTGAGCCCACGCGCTTCAGTGGTGCCATGAAGGTGGTCTCTGCGGCGGGGACGCGTGTCGAGACATTTGATTCGGCTTGGCGGGCATCGAACTTCGTCTGGCGCGCCGGCACGGCTCTGCCGTTGCCGCCCCGCGTGGCGGGTGTGCCCGCGGGCGCACAGATCGTAGACGCAAGGCCGGGCGAAATGGTGTCGTGTGCGCACGCCTTTGTGCGCGGCAAGGGCAAGTTCTTTGTGTTCCATGCACCTGCGGCGGGTGAGGTGCATCTCAAGATGGCGCAGACGTGCATCGGCAAACGCGACTACGGTGCCGTCAAACAGCCGATGCGCATTTACCGCCTGGGCGACGAGCAGCCTGTGGCGGGCGTCGCAGTGGCGATGCCGCGTGAACCTGAAGGCGGCGTGGCGACATTCAAGGTGCCGGCCCCAGGCTTCTATCAGCTGGAGATCCTGACTGGCGGCAACGGCGTGGCGATTCTGGCAGCTGATGTGCCCGTGGCCCTGGATTCGACAACCGGTCTCACCTCGCTGGTGGCACCGTCGCGGAATGGCGCGGCCTCGCGTCGTTGGCGTGAAGAGGCGTCGAAACTGCACTTCTGGGTGCCGGCGGGACGTACCTTCGGCTGTGTGGGCGCAGGCGAAGATTCCGAGAGCGTAGGTCTGACGCTCGCCAATCCGGCCGGGGAGGTGGTATGGCGCGAGCCTGCGGTCAGCGGCGTGGCGCGCACCGTCCAGACGGCGGCAACGGAAGGCCTCTGGTCGCTTTCGCTGGCGGCGCCCGCGCTGGGCGCGTATGAGGATCATGCCGTCAGCCTCAATGGCGTTCCCGGCTGGTACTTCCTCTCGGCGGAGAAGTACTGGAAGATGTGACAGG
>JAKSOW010000255.1 GCA_024405395.1 Kiritimatiellia bacterium
TCCTTGCCGGGGCGCTTACGGGCGCGACTGTCGTGACGGCCACAGGCTGCACGTCAATGGCCACCCAGCCACGCGGCCAGACCACCGAAATCATCGCCTGCGGCATCCCCGCCATCGCCTGGATATCCCACTCCTCGCAAATGGCGGAGAACTACGGCGGCGACACCAATGCCCCCACCAATGCGATCAAACAGGTCGTGCCCGTCACCACCGTGATCGGCAAGTAGCTCGCGTCATCCAACTGCCGACTTTAGGTTAAATGGAAATGCCGCCTCACCGATGATGGTGGAGGCGGCGCAGCAAGCACTAGCTTGCTTCTGTCGTCAGAAGTCGTAGCCGATCGTGAACGAGAAGCACCGCTTGTCGTTGTCGTCGTCCACTTCCACCACCGGCACGCCGAAGTCGAGGCGGATCGGGAACTGCTCGATGTCGAGGCGGAGGCCCAGACCAACCGTCCAGCAGAACCAGTCGCTGTCGAAGTCAAACTCATCCTCACCCACGGCACCAAGATCCGTAAAGGTCGCGATGCGCACATACTTGACGACCGGCACGGTGTACTCGAACGAAGAGAGCCAGGACGTCTGGCCGCCCCACGGCGCATAGCGCCCGTGTTTGTTTTCGCGCTTCCAGATACGCGGCGCCACGTCGCGGTACTCCACACCACGAATCGAGTGCGGGCCACCAAGGAAGAGGCGGTCGTAGATCGGCAAGTGGCCGCTGAACGTGTCCAGCGTCTCCCCGCGCAGCGCGAACGACAGCACATGGCCGTACTTCTTCCAAACCGTCCAGTACTGCTTGAACTTGAAGCCGGCGCGCCAATACTCATTGTCACCCGTGACGATGTCACCATAGAGATTGATGTGGTGCCCACGCTTCGGGAAGAGGAAGTTATCGCGCGTGTCATCCTGCCAGAAGACGCGGAACGGGATCTCCCACTTGTCGCCGTACTTGTCCTCCTCCTCCTTGAACGCGCGCCATTCCTCATTGCCCGTCTTCGGATTGAACCACTTGGACTTTTCGACATCGTCGAACTCGAAGAACTCGGCGGCCACGCGGAAGCCCAGACGCCCCATCGTGCTGGCCGAGGGCCAGAACTTCACCGGATAGGCCAGCGTGACGGCGGCGCCATTGCGGATGAGGTCGTACTCGTCATACCAGCGCTGGCGGCGATAGCCCTCCACCGTCAACTCCAGCAGACGATCGAAGAGATGCGGTTCCGTGACGCTTGCCTCGTAGGACTGGTAGCGGGGACCCGCCGCGAGGTAGATGCGGCCCTTCTGGCCCGCACCGCGGAAACGCCAGGGGCTGAAGAGGTCGAAGTTGGACTCGGAAAGCTCCACCGTGCCGTAGACGGAATCGACCGAGCTCGCGCCCACACCTACCATGAAGTTGCCGGTGTTGCGCTCCGACACCTCGTAGACGAGGTCACGGAGCTCAGGCTCGCCAGGCTTCGCCTCACCCGACTCCGTCTTTTCGAGATAATAGCGAACACGCTCGAAGTAGCGCAGATTCTCCAGACGGCGCTTGGACTGGTCAGCCTTGTCCTCCAGCATGGGATCGCCTGGCGAGAGCGAGATCTCGCGGCGCAGCACCTTGTCCTTCGTGTAGTCGTTTCCGCGGATGAGCACGCGGCTGAGCGTCACGGGCACACCTTCTTTGACGGCGAACTCGATGTCCAGCACACTGGCGTCGGTGGCTTGCGGCACGCGCTTGATCTCAACATGCGTCTCGGCCAGCGCAAACTGACCGCTGCCGCAGAAGATCTCGATCTGGTGCGCCGCATCCTGCAGCGCCGCCGCACCCGCGATATCGCCGGACTTCACGGCCTTGACCGCCGCCAGCACGTTCTCGGCGGGGTATTTGGTCACGCCGGAGACCGTCATCACACCGATCGTATAGCGTGCACCCTCATCCACCCTGAAGCAGCGCTCGTAGGACCCATTCGGCAGCGCGACCTCCTCGGGCATGGAGACGACCACGTCCAGGAAGCCCGCATCGCGATATTTCGCCGCAACCTTATCACAGGCCTCGGCATAATCCTGATCCGTGGCCGGCTCATCGGTGAACCAACCAATCGGATTCCACCACGGGTAGACCTCAATCGCCTCACGCAATTCGTCGGCCTCGATCGAGGCGTTGCCCTCGAACGTGTAGGCCTTGATCTTCTTGCGGGGCCCCTCGACGATCTCCATCGTCACCGAAACCGTGCCCGGAACGCCCGGCACGGGTTCGACGACGGGAGTGACCGTCACGTCGGAGAAGAACTTCTTCTGGTATTCCTTGCGGACCTTGCCGGCGGCAGCCGCGAAATCGGCTTCGCCATAGGCATAGCCGTCCTTGAGGTCCGCCAGCTTCTGGATCTTGCCCACGCTCCAGTAGTCGTTGCCCTTCACGTTCATCGGCGCCAGGAAGCGCATCTTGCGCTTGAAGACGTAGGTGACCTCCAGGCCATCCATCCCCTCCTCCACCTTGACGCTGACATCGTCATATTCGCCCGAGTCACGCAGTTCGCGCACGTCGCGCGACGTCTGCTGCGCGTCATAGTCCTGTCCGGGCTTGACGCGACAGCGCGAGATGACGTCGCCGATGTTCTCGTCCGGACCATCGGCGGACACCGCCTTGACCGACGCGACCTTCACGGCCTCGGCCGAAAAGGCCGCCAGCAACGAGACAAACGAAAGGAGGAGCAGTTTCTTCATTATTGTTCTCCGAAGTCCACAGGCTTGACGTTCCAGATGTCGCGGGCGTACTCCATCACCGCGCGATCGCTCGAGAAGAAGCCCGAGCGGGCGATGTTGATGAGGCTCATGCGGTTCCACTGGCCGCGGTCGCGATAGGTCGCGTCCACGCGATCCTGCGCCGCGCAGTAGCTCTTGAGGTCCGCCAACAGCATGTAGTAGTCGTTGTAGTCCAGCAGCGAACGCAGGATCGGCTCGAACAGGCCGGGATTCATGAGCGAGAAGACGTTCCGGCGGATCATGTCCAGCGCCAGACGGATCTCGGGATCCTTGCGGTAGTATTCGCGCGCGTCGTAGGACGGACGCAGCTGGGCCACATCCTCCGTGCGCATGCCGAAGAGGAACATGTTCTCGTCGCCCACCTGCTCGTTGATCTCGACGTTGGCGCCGTCGAAGGTGCCGAGCGTGAGCGCGCCGTTCATCATGAACTTCATGTTGCCCGTGCCCGAGGCCTCCGTGCCCGCCAGCGAGATCTGCTCGCTCAGCTCCGCCGCCGGCATGATCTTCTCGGCGAGGGACACGCGGTAGTCCGGCAGGAACACCACCGAGATCTTGCCCCGCGTGCGGGGATTGGCGTTGACCACGCTCGCGATGCCGTGAATGAGGCGGATGATGAGCTTGGCCATGTAGTAGCCCGGCGCCGCCTTGGCCGCGAAGATGAAGCTGCGCGGCACGGGGTCGTACGACGGGTCGGCCAACAGCCGGTTGTAGAAGATGATGATGTAGAGCGCCAGCAACAGCTGCCGCTTGTACTCGTGCAGACGCTTCACCTGCACGTCGAAGATCGACGAC
>JAKSOW010000256.1 GCA_024405395.1 Kiritimatiellia bacterium
CGAAGTGCGCGCCCTGAAGGACAAGGCCCTGCGCGACTTCGCGGTGGGGCAGCCGGTTCTCTTCGGCATCGGCACGCGCATGCCGTACGCCACCACCTGCGCCCGCGGTTTTGGCCCCACCCGCACGTGGCTGGACTTCAACAACGGCCGGGCCAACGACTCCAACGGCAACAACCTGCGCTTCTGGGACTACACGGCCGACATCAACTGGAGGGATCCGCGTGACGGCACGATGGCCACGATGAACATCCAGACGGCCTTTTTCGTGCAGGACTCCTTCCGCGGCGGCGGCAACCCGCTAATGAACACGGTGGGCGGATCGAACAACGGGGTCCAGATCCGCACGCGGCATGCGCCCGCGGAGAGCATGTGGCCGTGCGATAACCCTGCCACCTACGTAAACGGCGAGAATCGCCTCAACAGCGAGGTCGTGGACTACCGCAACGGCTTCACGGGTCTGCCGGAGGTCTTCACCCTGCGGGCCGCGGCACCCTATAATTCGGCGTATGTCGGCTACTACATGAACTCCGAGAATGGGGCCCCCTACGGCGAGATGATGGGCGAGATGCTCTTCTATTCGACGGCGCTTCCCGATGAGGATGTGCTGGGCATCGAGGCCTACCTGATGGGCAAATGGCTGGGTACGCTGCCGCCGGGCTTTGCGGATCTGCGCGGCGCCACGGTGACGGGCACGGGACGCGTGGAGGTGGCGCAGGCCGCCCAGCGCCCGAACGTCGATCCGTCCTTTGCGGGCACGGTCGCGATTGCCGCCGGAGAGGCGTTCAAGATGACGGTCGACCCCGCGACCGGCCGTGTGGCGGGTGCGCTGAACTGTCCGCAGGCCACGCTGGAGCTGCCGGCCGCCTGCACGTTGACGCTGGACTTCACGGCGCTGCCCGGCGCGACGGGCGACGTGCAGAACCACGTGCTGGTCGATTGTGCGCAGTTTGCCGCTCCTGTGGCGTGGACGCTCGTGAAGGGGGCCAATGTCCCGCGTCGTGGGCGTTTCGTGCAGACCGGCAACCAGATCGCCTTTCGCGTTTCGCCGGCTGGATTTGCGGTCAACATCCGATAAGGGAAATTTAGCGCAATGAAGATGATGCGTGGTGTGCTCTGCGCATGCGGCGCCTGCGGACTCTGGACCGCAGCGGCGGCAGAGACGGTACAGGCGCCGTTTACGACTAGCCCTCGACATGCGTTGAAGACGATCATGGGGCGCGACTACTGGACGATGCTGGGCTTCGGCCCCTGCACGGATCCGGGGTTTGGCAGTCTGCCTGGTGTATGGAATTCGCCGTGGAACAACGCGTCGCTCACCAATCTGCCCGTATTCCGCGATTGCGGTGTGGTGCGCCATGCCTCGCGTCTGCCGCCGGACGCCGCCGGTGCGGTGTCCACCTGGCGCACGGTCGAAGAGCACTGCCTGCCACGGTCGGGCCAGCGCCAGATCCTCACGGCGCGTGCCAAGCCGGATCGTCCGATGGTGTTCGTCTTCGGCGCCAAGCGCAATGTGCTGGCGATGGCGGGCGAGATCGACCTTGACCGTGGCGATTGGGCCGCCTTCAAGAAGGCCAACCCCAACCTGGTGGGCGTGCGGGCGATGTGCGAATGGGGAAATGACCTGCTGCTCAACATCACGCGCACCACCAACGTCGTCAATCAGGCACGTCGGACGGAGCTGGAAGGGGTGTGGCGCCAGTATGCACGCACGAACCGCTACGATCGACTGGCGCTCTGCCGTTGGTACCGAGACCGCAAGGTGGCGCTGCACTATGACGATCTGGACACATTCATGGCCTTCCGCGGCATGTTCCATCTCGACCATGTGGCGGCGGCCTGGGGCGCCACCACGCTGACGGCCGAGACCACCAATACCTCGGGCGGCGATGCGGAATACCGCTGGGACGTATCGGGCTTCTTCGTGCGGGGCGCGGCGCGTCAGTTCGGCCTGCCGTGGTGCTGGTATGAGGCCGGGTACTTCAACGGCCCCGCCCAGGACGGTCGCCGCCTCGACAACAGCGTTTGCCATTACCGCTTTGTGCGCGGCAATGCGCGTCCGGAAGGTGGCACGTCGGCGTCGGCGCAGCGGCGGTGCTGGTACTATGCCTACGTGAACGGCGCCAACGCTGTCGAGAGCGAGAGCTGGTCGTCCAACTTCTTCACCACCAACACGCCTTCAGGCAAGGCGGAACTGTCGGACCGCGGTCGTGCGTTCAGCGCCTTCCACGACTTCACGGCCGCCCATCCCGACCGTGGCGTCACCTACGCGCCGGTGGCGATCCTCGTGCCGTTCGCCCAGGGCTACACGTCGCACGGCGGCAGGGCCTGGGGCGCCTGTCCCTATCAACCGGGCGACTACGCGCTTGACGCCGTGTTCTTCACGATTGCCCCCGGCTGGGAACGCGCCAAAGGTCTGCGTGCCGGTGTGCAGGAGGGTAATCTCCACAATTCGCGCTTCGCGATGATGTACGACGTGCTTACGCCGGATTCGCCACAGCCGAAGGCGGACTTCCGGCGCGCGCTTTTCGCCTACCCGGCCGCGATTCTGGCGGGCGACTACGCGGACGAAACGCAGTTCGCCGATGTGCTGGCCGATTACGAGAAGGCCGGTGGCCGCCTTGTGCGGGTGACGGCCGCCGAACTTCCGCCGCTGGCGAAGAACACCGTGGGCGAGATCATGGCCGGACGCCTCGCGTTTCCCTCGGTGGCCGCCAAGCTGGAGTCGCTGCAGAAGGATCTCTTCCCGTTCACGGTTTCGGGGAATTGCCAGTATGGCGCAAACCGCACGGCGAAGGGCTGGTGGCTGTGGGTGTTCAACAACCGCGGCGTGCGAAAGTTCGCCGACACGTTCGAGTCGCTGGATCCGGCGTGCAACACCTCCGTCACCGCCACGTTGAAGGTGGGCTCGGTCAAGAAGGTCACTGATCTCGTTTCGGGCCGGTGCATTTCGGGTGATGCGAACAGCTTCACCTTTGATTTGCCGGCTGGCGATTTGGCCATATTCGAGGTGGCCGAGAAAGAATGAAGCACGCGTGAGGTTTCAAGCAGCGCGAAGTCGATTCATTCTGGCTGTGTGAGCAGAGATGAATCTTATAAGAGCGCCTAGAACGCCGTGGTGACGGGCATGATCTGCTTTACCGCATTGGTGGGGGACGTTGGTGTCGCCGCCATAATTTTCTGCCAGTTGCGAGGAATGGGATATCCAGGCGATGGCGGGGGTGCCGCAGGCGATGATCTCGGTGGTCCCTGCGGTTGGGTCGCCATCGACGTGCAGCCTGTGGCCATCACGACCGTCGCGCCCGTAAGCGCCCCGGCGATGACGGGCCAAATGGCCTTGAGGATCTGAATCCCGATTTCTCTCCAGTTGATGTTTAGTTTCATAATGGTTCCTTTCCTGGTTGGTTAGTTGGTTGGTGTGGGAGGCATCGTGCGCCACCCCCAAGACTTTTCAGAATCTACCGCGGACTTTTCCGTCTGCCCTGCGGACTTTTCCGGATGTTCCGG
>JAKSOW010000257.1 GCA_024405395.1 Kiritimatiellia bacterium
CGAATACGCTGGTGGCGGGCAACCCGGCGCGCGTGATCCGCAAGATCACGGCGGCCGACAAGAAGAAGTACCGTCACGCGCCGACCCGCGCGCGGGCATGATGGGTGGCTGCGCCGGCTGAAGGGTCAGCGCTGCACGGTGACAGGGCACTTGGGGTCAATCAGGCGGGTGGCCATGGCTACGGTCACCTTGAGTACAGGATTGTCCGGGGTGTCTGGAATCCACAGGGCGGCGGTTCCTGGATAATGGCGCTTCAGAAAGGCCGTGCCGGCCTCGGGACCCAGCACGAAGAGCGTGGTTGAGAGGCCATCGGCCAACATCGCCGTGCCAGCCAGCACGGTGACGCCGGCGATGCCGACCACGGGCTGACCGGTGCGTGCGTCCAGAATGTGGGAGATGCGCTTTCCGTCCCGTTCGATGAACCGTTCGTAGTTGCCGCTGGTGGCGACGGCTTCGCCGGGCTTGAGGTCGAAGGCGGCAAGATGTTCGCCTGAATGGAAGGGGTTGCGCACGCCCGTGTGCCAAGTGCCCGCGCGTGCGCGCAAATTGCCGCCAAGATCCAGGAGCGTGCCGCACTCGTCGTCCAGCGCCTCATAGGCGACATCCACCGCGAACCCTTTGGCCACGGCGCCAAGGTCCACGGGGGAAAGGCGTGAAAATCCGATGTGCTGCAGGGCTTCGCCGATGACGGGACTGAAGGCGCCGTCCGATTGCCGCTGAAGGTCAAAGGCGAAGGCATAACAGGGGCGCACATCGGCAGGGATTTCCGGAAGCGCCGCTGCACCGACGGTAGCCAGGTGCGGGGCCAGGCGGCAGAGCTCGGAATCGGAACGCCAAGCAGAAAGACGCTGATCAAGCGCGTTCCAGGTATTCTGCACGCGGGAACGTGCCTTTCCGTGTGCAGTGGCGTCGCCGCCGCGAAAGACGAGTCCAGCCACCGTGCCCATGACGGGCCATTGCGCACGCGTCCTCTTCTGGGAAGGGGCGGTGAGAAGGGACAGACCGATGCCTGCGGCCACGATGCCGAGGAAGACGGCATATTTCAGAAGGGGGTGTTTGCTTTGCACGGCCTACAGTATACCAAAATGGCCAAGATTATGGTATACTATCCGCACTTCCGCTGAGAAGGGGCTTGTTATGGCAGAGAAAATCGCAGTTTATCCGGGCACATTCGATCCGATGACCTTGGGGCATTTCGACCTCATTCGTCGGGCCGCGGCCCTGTATTCGAAACTGGTGGTTGCGGTGGCGGCGACGAGCGTGAAGTCGGGTGCCATGTTTGATGCCGAGGCCCGTATGGCGATGATTCGGGAGGACGTCAAGAAGGTGGGGCTCAAGAATGTCGTCGTCGCGAAACTGGACACGTTGTTGGTGGACTTCTGCCGTTCGCGCCAGGCGCGGGTGGTGATTCGCGGGGTGCGCGTCTATTCGGATTTCGAGTATGAATTCCAGATGGCGCTCACCAACCGCAAGCTGGCGCCAGAGATTGAGACGCTCTTCATGATGCCCAGCGAGAACTTGGCCTACGTCTCTTCAAGCACGGTTCGCGAAATCGCCCGCTATGGCGGGGATCTCTCCAGCATGGTCACGCCGACCGTGATGGCGCATCTTAAGGATGTGAAGTAGTGGAGGGGCTATTGTGGACGCCAAGCTTTTGATTGATGTCGCTCGGTTGGATACCGAGGGTGAGGACTACAGCGGCGTGTTGGATGACGCCGTGCTGGAGCTCAACGACGACTATCTGAAGCCTTTCGCGGGCATTCGGTATGAGCTTTTTGTGCAGCAGCTAGGGCACGAATTGCTGATTCGGGGCAAGTTGGAGCAGGATTTCGATGCTGTTTGCAGCCGTTGTGGCGGAGATTTCGACTTTACGGTTCGGGTAGACGACTTTGTCACGAGTCTTGAGGTTGATGAAAAAACTGAATTTGTTGATTTGACTGATGAGCTCAGAGAGAGTATAATATTGAGCTTACCGACATACCCGGTGTGTCGGGAAGATTGTCAGGGTGTCTGTGCGCAATGCGGGAAGAACCTCAACGAGGGCCCTTGTTCTTGTCGTGCGGAACATCATGATAGTCGATGGGACGTCTTAGATAGCTTAAGTAAAGGAGAATAAACATGGCATCACCTAAGAACCGCGTTTCGAAAATGCGTAAGCGCCAGCGTGTGGCTTCGCTCGAGAAGGCAATCATCGCCTCTGTGCAGGCCTGCCCTGTGTGCGGTGGTCTGAAGCAGGCTCACCACGTGTGCCCGAACTGCGGTACGTACAAGGGTCGCAAGGTCCTTTCCGTCACGGCCAAGTAAGGCGTTATGACGCGCATTGCGCTCGATGCTATGGGCGGCGACAACGCCCCGGTCGAAATCGTCCGGGGTGGCGTTGAAGCCGCCGAAAAGCTCGAAGACGTCAAGGTCATCCTTGTCGGCATACAGGCGCAGATAGAGGCTGAGCTCGCCAAATACCCGAAGGCCGTCGAGACGGCGCGGAAGGCGGGGCGGCTGGAGGTGGTTCCGGCTTCGGAAGTCCTGGAGATGGACGATGAGCCGGCCAAGTCTGTACGCGCGAAGAAGGACTGTTCGATAAACGTCGCCATGCGCCTTGTCAAGGATGGCAAGGCGGATGCGTTTGTGTCGGCTGGAAACTCTGGTGCGGTTTCGGCGAGCGCAATCTTCAATCTAGGTCGCATTCGGGGCGTGCATCGTCCGGCGATTGCGGCTGTTCTGCCTACACGTCGGCCGATTCGTCCGTTGCTCCTTCTGGATGCCGGCGCGAACATGGACTGCCATGCCGATTGGCTGGTGCAGTTCGCGATCATGGGCAGCGTCTATTCGCGGGCGGTGTTCAAGCGCACGAAGCCCTTGGTTGGGTTGTTGTCGATTGGCACGGAGGATTGTAAGGGCAATGAGCTTTCGAAGGAGACGTTCCCGCTTCTGAAGGAAGTGAAGACGATCGACTTCCGCGGCAATGTGGAGGGGCATGACGTTTTCCAGGGGCAGACGGATGTCGTGGTGTGCGATGGGTTCGTCGGCAATGTCGTCTTGAAGACGGCGGAATCCCTGGCCCATGCGGTGGGGTATTTCCTCAAGCGCGAGTGCTTCCGAGGCGTGACGCGCATTCTGGGGGCGATGCTGCTCAAAGGCGTGTTCAAGTCGCTCAAGCAACAGCTGGATCCTGACATCTACGGCGGGGCGCCGCTGCTGGGTGTGCCGGGCGCGGTGATCATCACGCACGGAAGCAGTACACACAAGGCCATTTTCTACGCGGTGAAGGCGGGCGCCAATGCGGCTCGCAATGATGTGACGGGTCTCATAGCCCGGGACATCGCCGAGTATGAGGCCAACCGTAAGACGCTGTAGTGCGTCTTTCGGCCATCCGTGGCCTGCGGATGGGAAACATAACGGGGCGTTGCACAGCCTGGTAGTGCGTCTGCTTTGGGAGCAGAATGTCGGAGGTTCAAATCCTCTCGCCCCGACCAATTTAACG
>JAKSOW010000258.1 GCA_024405395.1 Kiritimatiellia bacterium
GAGCCGATGACGGCGTTGCCCACGCCGATCCAGGTGGAGGACAGACCGTACTTCCAGCCAAATTGTCCCGCATAACCAACAAAGACCACGGCCGAGAAGTAGCTGGTGCCGTACGCAAAGGCCGTGAGCCACGGCCCAACGCTGCGCCCCCCCAGCACAAAACCCTCGACAGACCGCGAATGTTTGCGGCTATACACGCCCACACCGACCATGACGGCCAAAAAGAGCGCCGTCAGGACAATTTTAACCAGCATAGTCTTATTCCTTTGGTTATCAGAGATACGGCCACTGCATGAGCGTGCCCGCCCATGTGAGACCCGATCCGAAGCCCGCGAGGGCAATCTTCATGCCGTCCTTGAGGTCGCCCTCGCGCACAGCCTTGTCCAGGCACAGCGGAATGGAGGCGGACGAGGTGTTGCCGACATCCTCAAGATAGAGGTAGAACTGCTCCAGCGGCAGCTTCATGCGGCGCGCCACGGCCTCGATGATGCGGAAATTCGCCTGATGCGCAAAAATGCGGTCCAGTTTGGCAGGTTCCATCTCGCCCATGCCGCAGACCTGGCGAATCACCTCGTCCAGCTTGCGCACGGCAAACGTGAACACGGCATGACCGTCCATGCCCAGGTAAGGCGTCGGAATCGTATCCGTGAAATCATGTACGGGATCCGCCGTCCAGCCCTTGCGGGCACCGCCTTCTTTGACGATGTACTCGTAGCCCGCGCCGTCCGCGCCCATCACCGTCTGCGCCTTGAACGTGTCATCTGGCACTTCCACGGATTCGAGCACGGCCGCGCCGGCGGCATCGCCAAAGAGCATCGCATAAGAGCGGTCACGCCAGTTGAGCGAACGCGAAAGGAGCTCGGTACCGATCACCAGTGCCTTCTGCCCCGGATGGCGCATCATGTGGCTCTTGGCGACATCCATGCCATAGACAAATCCCGAACACGCCGCCGCAAGGTCAAAGGCCGCCGCGTTTTTGCAGCCAAGCGCATGCTGGACAAGGCACGCCGTCGAGGGGCAGCCCACATAGTCCGGCGTCGTCGTGGCCAAGATGATGAGCCCAATCTCCTCGGGCTTGGCGCCGGCAGCCGCCAACGCCTTCTCGGCGGCCTTGGTGCCCAAGGTCGATGCCCATTCATCCGGCGCCGCCACATGGCGATTCGCGATGCCCGTATGCGAGACAATCCACTCCGGCGTCGAATTGATCTGCGGCGAGATCTCCGCATTGGTCACAACGCGCTCCGGCAAATAAGAACCTAAACCAGCAATCTTGACAGTTAACATGAAATTTACCTCACAAGAAATTTGATTTTATCAAAACAACCCCCACCGTTCCGTAACACGTGGTTACACACCGTGCCTCTCTCTCAAGTGTTAGGGCGTCAAAACCAGTCCCGGGATGGTCTTGGCCCAGTCAAACGCCTCCCGCCAGTGGTCCGTCGTGAAGGCCGTCACGCCCAGCCGAGTCGCCAACGCCAGCGCGCCTGGCGAATTGACGCCATAGAAGCGAAAGCCGAAGCCTGCAGCCCGGATCTTGTCGGCGTCAGCCGGCGTAAGGCCCTTGGCCACAGCCGCGCCCGGACACACATACTTGACCTGAGCCCGCCGCGCCATGTCGATGAGGTGGTCCGCCGTGAGCGTCCCGCCCTTCTGCCGCCCGACCAGAAGCAGCGTCTCGTACTTCGGGAAGCGTTTGTGGAAGTCGCGTACCGCGTCGATTTGGAAGCTTGTCACCAGGATGTTCGTCTCCGACAGGCCGGCGGCCTTCACGGCGGCGTCGAATTTCTCGGCATAACCCGGCCCGTAGAGCTTGATCTCGCATTGCGCGATCGCGTCTTTCGGCACCGTGGCCAGCACCTCGGCGAGATACGGCATGTGCACGGGCTCGGCCGTCTGCGCCTGCTTGCCGATGTTGATGGACGCGACGTCGGCCTCCGTCAAATCGGCAATGACGCGGTCCTCGCCCGAAATGCGCTTGAGTTCCCTCGTGTCGTGCACGCAGAGGATGCGTCCGTTCTTGAGCAGATGGAAGTCCGTTTCGATCCACTTCGCGCCACCCGCCCACGCGGCGGCGAAAGACGCCACGGAGTTCTGCGCCACGCCCGCCCCGTGCAGACCGCGATGCGCGATGGCGCGGATATGCACAGGCGCCAGCCGCGCCGCGACGGCGGGAATGCGCTTCGCGAACGGAATGAACATGATGGGATCGCCGTTCGTGGCGACCTTGATGGGCACCGGACGCGTCGCCGTGTCGTGCGCCGCATCGTCACGCCCGTACTTGTAGGCGCGGGAAAGTCCGCCAGACGCATCCCGACGCGACGCCGGCACTTCGGCCGAGGCGACAGAGATGTAGGTCTCCACGGGCATGGCGCCGGTTGCGGACGCCGCACGGCGTTTGCTCGCATGAAGCGCACGGAAACATTCCGCCGCCGTGTAGACGGCCGGGTCCACAAAGAGAACCCCCGGCGCGCTCCTCTCCAGCGAATCCTGGACAAACGGGAAATGCGTGCAGCCCAGGATCACGGCCTTGAGGGGCGCCTCCGGGTGCTTCGCGGCGGCGTCCTGTACGGCCTTCAGGTTGTCGCAGGCAATCTGGGCGGCATTGGGAGCACCTGCCTCTACGGCGTCCGCGAGACCGGCACAGCCCTGCGAATAGATCTCCACGCGGGACGTGACGCCTCGTGCGGCCAGTTCCCGCCGGATCGTGCGCGCATAGACGTCCGAGGCGATCGTGCCCGGCGTCGCCATCACGCCAATCGCGCACGGTGCCGCCTGGCTCCCCGAAACGAGCCCCAGGGCATCCAGCGCCGCCTTGGCGCCGGCATTGACGACGCCCGTCACCTGCGTGCCGTCGCCACGGGCCGCCAGCATCTGCGACACGGCGTCGAAGCCATAGGCCGTCGCCGTATTGCAGGCGATGACCAGCGTCTTCACGCCTTCCTTGCGCCCCGAGAGCGCTTTGTCGGCGGCATCGCGCGCATAGCGGTCGCCCAGCAGAAAGGCGGCGTCGTTCAGCACCAGACCACGCAGAAATTCGCTCTTGCCCGCGCCGGCATAGTCGCCATAGGGCATGTTGGCCTGGTCGCCGAAGTACTCGAAGCGCTCGCCCGCGAAGTCGGGAATGCCGTCCGCGCGCTCTTCGCCCGTCACATTGTTGAAGCGGTCGATCGTGAGCATCTTCTCCAGCACGGTAAGCCCGCCCGTGCCGGAGTCGAACACGCCAATCGGCCGATTGTCGGCGGCAGATGCGTTCTGCACGCCAAACGGTCCAAAGAAGAGGGCCGCGACAAGCGGCCCTCCCAGCGACATGCGCCTGATGGTCATCGTGGCCATCCTCACTTGCCGGCCTTCATCTCTTCAACCGAGGCGATGATGGCGTCGGCCATGTACTTGAGCTGATCCTGCGTGAGACCGTAGATCGGCAGGTGCGTGTAGCACTTGTCGAAGACGTACTCCGTG
>JAKSOW010000259.1 GCA_024405395.1 Kiritimatiellia bacterium
CTGGAAGTAGAATCGCATCTGCTTGAGGAACAGGCTGAAGCCGGAGGCGGAGAAGAACTCGGGCATAGAGATCTGCTCGTAGTGGCCGTGCATGATGGCGTGCTTGAAGCCTTCCCACGTGCGCGGATACCCCCAGTTCATCGGCGGGTTGCGCAGGTCGGAGACGATTGGCATGTAGGCGTAGAAGGAGACGCCCAGCTCCGCGAGGAAGGTGGCAGGCGCAATCGACTTGCCGTTGGGCAGGGCCACCATCGCGAGGCCGAGGAGCACGAAGTTCCACACGCACGGCCAGATGAACCACCAGGAGTGCGGGTTGGTGAGGCCGTTCATCGCGCCCTTCTTGAGAAGGATGAACGCGGTGATCTGTACGGCCGCCACGGGGATTGCATAGGCGAGGCCGCGCGGCGTGGCGAGCGCCAAGGCGAAGAGCAGCGCCACGCCGCCCAGCAGCGTGAGAATGGGCTTGCCCCAGGCGAAAGGCACGCCCTGATAGCCGGCGGCGTCCGCGGAAGGTCCGCTTGCCGCGATGGCAATGGCCAGGAAGGCGCAGCCGCCCGCCGCCGCAAGATAACGCCAAACTTTGGAAGACGAGAGCTTCTCTTCGGCAGGCGCAAAGGCGGCGCCCAGCGCCGAGACGGCCGATGCCGTGAGGAACACGCCGATCCAGGCGTATTTGGTGGGTTCCAGCAGCGGGGCGACCGGCTGCTCGATCACGGCCGTCCAGTCCGCCTTGCCGGCGAAGATGGTGGCGGCCAGGAAGATGAGGCCCACACCTGTGAAGCCAACGGCAAAACCCGTTTTGACGGCGCTGTCGGACCCCTTGCGCCGATTGGCGAAGTAGGCGGCGATCGGCGCGGCGATCACGAGCATGCAGCCAAGCCACAGAAAGATCTCGTTCGGGCAGGAATCGGTGCGCATGATCGGCTCGAACTTGTTGATCACCTCGGCGCTCATGTACTGGCTGGCGCGCATCATGGCGCCGATCTGCAGCACCTTGGCGGTGAGGCCAAAGGGAATGAGGATGAGCACGAAGTCGCGGAAGAGGCGGATATCGCGCAATGCAATGACGATGGCAATCGACAGCGCCGCCATCAGGAGCACCTGGTAGTTTGTGAGGCCCAGACCAAAGACGAAGGCACAGAGCCAGAGGATCTTGTCGGATGGCTTGCGCATCCAGCGATAGCACAACAGCAACACGGCCATCAGGAAGAGCGCATTGAGCGAGTAGATCTCAACAATCGTGGATTGCGACCATTCCACGGGCGAGAAGGCAAAGACGAGCGAACCGCCCAGGCCGGCGGCAAAGGCCGCCAACGCGTGGATTGTGGATGTGTTGGTGTCGTCGTCTTCCGTTTTGGACACGGAATCCAGCATGTCCGAGCCCGAGCGGCAGATGAGCATGGCCGTACAGCCAGCGGCAAAGGCACCTGCCACGGCCGAGAAGAAGCTCACGGCCCACGCGGGGGTAGGCTGCCCCATGTAGGTGACCCAGGAGAAGATGCGGCAGAAGAACCAGCAGCAGAGCGACCAGAAGGGATAGCCCGGAGGATGCGGCACGCCCAGGTGGTCAGCGGCCGTGGCAAGCTCGCCTGAGTCCTCCAAGCCCACGGATGGGCCCAGCGTGAGCGTATAGACCACACCGGCGATCAGGGTGGCGGCCCAGAAGCACGTCCAGTCGATTCGACGGAAGAAGGCGCCGGGTTTGGCATCGGTTGAGAAGAGTTTCTTCAGCATCTTGGGTTCCTTTTTTGAAAGATCAGGCGCGTCGGGCCGCGGGGCGCGGCAGAATGCGCAACAGCTCGGCGATGACGGAGTCGTCCGTGGCCGTGGAGGACACGAGCTTTTCGCGTACCGTCAGCATCCGGTGGCGCGCCACGCGCAGTTCACGGGGGGTGTAGTTTTTGGAGGCCTGGGCGTTCTTGCGCGTGATGAATCCGCGTGCTTCGGCGTTGGGGCCGATACCGGCGTCATCCAGAAGGGCAATGGTCTCCTCGGCGAGATCGCGCGCCCACCCATGCAGGGTGATCCAGCCCTGGTCCACGGCGTCACGATAGACGCAGAGGTCGCGGAAGAACTTCTCCATCACCGTGGATAGCAGAATGCCGAAGCCTTTGGTGCCGGCGAATTCGTTGAGCAGCTTCATCGTGAGCGGCAGATTCCGGTCGCCCACGGCGCCCGTCAATTCCCAGAGCTCGGGCTCTTCGCCACCAGGAGAGGAAATGGCCGTGATGTCGGCGGCGGTGACGGTGTTCTTCTCGTCGCCGAGGTACGTGCGCATCTTGGCGAGTTCGGAGATGATTGTGCGCGTGTCGAAGCCGACCTTGGCGATGAAGGCCTCACCGGCCCCGGCGGCAAAGGTGAGGCCTTCGTCCTTGGCCAGTCCCGGCAGATTCAGGAGCGCCGCGTCACGGCGGTCTTTCGCGCGCTTGCCCGTCGCGAAGGTCACCACGTCGGCGCAGGTCTTGAAGGTCTTGGCGAAGATACTGGTCATCAGCAGACCCGAGGCCGATATCACGAGATGCTGGTTGGGCGGCAGCGGATTGGCCGCGAGGTTCTTCGCGAATTTTTCAAGGGCCACCTTGACGTTTTCGGCGAGGCGGCCGTTTCCGGGCAGGAAGGTGACGTTACGCCACCAGGTGAGCTTCACGGGGTCGAGGAAGGGGGGCGTCTGCACCGAGGCTTCGCATTCGCGCAATGAGGCCATCTGCGTATCCTGCGCCCCGGCATCGCCATTGACGATCTCCACGGCGCTGTTGCGCAGGTCCTCAGGCACAGCGGAGGCGATCAGCTTCTTGGCTGTCGCCTCCACAAGGTAATCGTCGTCGCCGACGATCAGATGAATGTTGGCCGTTTCCTTCGCCACCGCGTGCTTCAGTTCTTGGGCCAGTACTTGTCGGACATCTTCGAGGGAATGCCCGTCTCCGACTTGTCGAAGCACGTGGCGAGGATCTTCCAGCCCAGGTCAAGGGCGTCGATGAGATCGATGTTCACCGAGAGATCCATCATCTCCTTCTCGAACATCGCGCCGTACTTGAGCAGCTTCTCGTCCCAGGCCGACATGCGGAAGCCCATCGACTGCTTCTCGACCGTCTCCTTGTACTGGGCGTAGAGCTTGATCATCGCGTCCATGATCGTGCGGTGGTCCTCACGCGTCTTGTTGACGTCGATTTCCTTGCCGTCGACATTGACCACATTGGGCACGCCCTTGTTGACCTGCTGCTTCAGGCGCGACAGCGAGCCGAACGGTTCGATGCGGCCGTTGCGCAGATAGAACTGGCCTTCGGTGATGTAGCCCGTGTTGT
>JAKSOW010000026.1 GCA_024405395.1 Kiritimatiellia bacterium
TCACCAATCCCCACAAGCTCACGGACACGCTCAAGTCCGTCTTGAAGAAAAGTCCGAGCGATCACACCATCGCCAATTATATCGAATACCTTGAAGATGCCTTTCTTTTCAGCGAGTCCAGACGCTGGGAAGTGAAAGGAAAAAAATACTTCGACTATCCACTCAAATACTATTGCGAGGACAACGGACTGCGTAATGCGCGGCTTGAATTCAGAGACGTCGAACCATCGCATGCGATGGAATCCGTCATCTACAACGAACTCGTTCTTCGGGGATGTCAGGTCGATGTAGGCGTCGTCACCGTCGGCGACCGCACGCATGAAATCGACTTCGTCGTCAACCGGGCACCCGGCAAGCTGTACATTCAGGTCGCGCTCGAACTACCAACGCCCGAAAAGCGCGAACAGGAACTTCTGCCACTTCGCAAATGTGACGACTTCTTCCGTAAGATGATAATCGTGCGC
Source organism: Kiritimatiellia bacterium (assembly GCA_024405395.1). Lineage (GTDB taxonomy): Bacteria > Verrucomicrobiota > Kiritimatiellia > RFP12 > UBA1067 > RGIG6720. The sequence continues at coordinate 465 of JAKSOW010000026.1, forward strand.
GGAAACGATCCCCTCCATTTCACCGGCGACGGCATCATGGAGGTCGGCGCCATCCCCTTTCTCCTCGACAAGACGATCCTCGACAAGGCCCTCGCAGACTAAGGCAAGATGCTTAGAACGACTTGAATAAAATGACCTCACCCATCTAACTTCACATCTTTGCGAGATATTTCTTCAATGTGTTCATCGAGATCCCAAGCGCTTCTTTCGTCGCTGTCATATTCTGATTATTCTTATCAAAGACAGACTTCACATGCTGGGTTATCGCGGCATTGAGATTGTCGGGCAATTCTGGCCTTGCAGACGATACGGCATCCTCGTCATTTCCCTGAGCCCAAAGATCCTTGTTGATGGCAATGTGTTCTTTCAATACCTTTGCAAAGTCTTCTTCCTCAAGTGCCCTTGCACGATCAAGGACATTCAGAAGCTCACGAACATTCCCCGGATAGTCATATGCCTCCAGGTCGTTAAGTTGCTGCGCCGTCAGATGCCCCCAACCCATATCCAGCCAAAAGCATTTGGCGATTTCTCCGATATCCTCGCGCCGCTCCCTCAGCGGCGGCACATTGATGAGGATCGTGGAAATGCGCTGATAAAGGTCGGCCCTGAACTTGCCATCCCGCACAAGCCGCGGCAGATTCTGATTCGTCGCCGCCACAAGCCGAACATCAACCGAGATCTCCTCCGTGCCGCCAACACGAATAATCGTGCCTTCCTGAATGGCCCGCAACAGCAGCGCTTGCGCCTCAAGCGGCATTTCTGCGATCTCATCCAAGAATAGCGTGCCGTGATCAGCCCGCTCAAAGAGCCCGCGTGTCTGCTTGTCAGCACCCGTAAAGGCGCCTTTGTCATGTCCGAAGAAACGGTCTTCGAGCAGCTCCTTCGCCACGCTCGCACAATTGAAGGCGACAAAAGGCCCCTTCTTTCGGGGACTCTGCATGTGAATCTGAGCCGCGACAGTTTCCTTGCCCGTGCCGCTTTCGCCGAGAATCAGAATACGCGCGCGTTCATGTCGGGCAACCCGCTGAATGCGCATGCGAATCTCATCCATTGCCGGACTCACGCCCCTGAGCTCGCGCGACCCGAAGCGGACAAACTCCTCGTACGCCTCGACGAGACATTTGTCCCATTCCGTAGGCTTGACACGCCGATAAAGCGCCTGGATCGTCGCCTCATAAATTGTGTCGTCTCGCCGAATCCGATGAATGAAGCCGGCTGCATCAATCAAAGCCTGATACTTGCCAACGATCGATGTCCGATCCTCGACCCGATTCGCGTAGGCGTGATAGAATCGAACCGATTCGCGATCCAATTTCGTGAAATAGGCGGCAACAGCATCAACGAGCGTCTCTTGCGGGGTGTCCAGCAGTTCGTCAAATCCACGCGTCGCAGGATCGATTCCTTCCAGACAAACCTCCGCCGCGAATTCTGGAGCAACCGGGATCGCACTAATCCAGACCGTTTTGACCTTACGCGCCTTAAGCGTCTTCAAAGCCTCCAATATCTCGCCGATATTCCACTTGAGTCCCACGCCAAGCACGTAAATGGCCTCATACCGCGCATCACATTCGGACAGCGCCGCCGCAAGTCTCATCATTGAAACCGCAGCGAGGTCCGCATTGCCATCCAATGCTTCCAGTGCAGCAGCTGCTGCCGCCACATATTCAGGTCTCGACCATCCAGTCAAGATAAGATTCTTCTTGCCCTCAGCCATTCTACCACCCTCCGATCTTTGGACATCAATTCCCACGTCTGATATTATACACTGTCATTGAACTGGTGTCTCCCAGAATTTCCGGTCCTACGACACCAGCTCGCGCACTCGGCGGAACGGCACGAGGGACACGATCCAGCAGAACAGGAACGAGACCGCGAAGACAACGCAGCCGCCAACGAACGAACGCGGCACGAGCGCGACATGGGGGAAGACGAGATCCTCAAGGAGCTTGCCGAGGAAAATGTGGACGAAATAGACGCCCATCGAATACTTCGAGGCCCAGACGACGGCCGTGCGCACGCGCGCCGGAATCCACCCCATCGGCAGGAACCCGAAGGCCATGACGAGGCCGACCGCGATGAACAGCATCTTGAGGCCGCGATAGTAGAACCCAGGCGGCACGACGAACACCTCGCAATTGACCAGGAAGACCGCGATTGCCGCGCCACACGCGACGAGCGCCCAGCGCTTCGCCGTGCCGAATGCCGCGAACAGAGGCCGATACACGCCGAGGAAGAGCCCTAACGCCGCATACGGCATCATCGGGATGATGCGCCCGGCAGGATTGCAGATCTCGTAGCGGAAGCCCTCGAAAAGCCAGCGGTTGAGTCCCGAATACTCGGCCATGACCGCGCAGAGGAACACGGCCGCGAGCGCCCCCGCGACGAAACGCGGCTTCACCAGACGGAAGAAGACGGCGAAGAGTCCCGTCAGGATGATCAGGACCGACTGAAACCACATCTGCGAGCCAAGCGTGCGCGTCGTGCCGAAGAGCAGCTGCAGCCCCAGATACTCAAACGTGATCGGCGTCGAAGGCCCCTTGCAGGAAGACGTCCAGAACGCGCCGTTCGACGCATCCATCCCGAACGTCGGAAACGCGGATGCCAGCAGCCCCCACGTGACGAACGCCAGGACCGACCAGAAGACGTGCGGCGTCACCAGCCGGGCAAAGCGCTTCTTGAGCCATTCGCCGTCGTTCGCCCGAAACTTCACCGCGGCGAGGTAGAACGTGATGAGCATGAAGACCGGAACGGCATACGCCCGCATTTCCTTGATCCAGCCGAGCCCGAACGGGACGACGCCATTCGGATATGACCAGGCGTTCCAGGCATGAACCATGACGACCTCGTAGCACATCCAGAGTTTCAGGAGCGCCAGACCAACGTTGATTTCTTTTTTCATCTGAAAACAAAAACGGCGTCCCGTTCTGCCGAGCGGGACGCCGTCCGTAGCGCGCTTAGGTGCGCTGTGCGTCCTTGGCGTGCACGACGCCGTTCTTGAAGTCGAACTTGTTGATGTCGATCTCGTCGACCGTGAACGCCTTGGCCGTCTTCCAACCGCCGCGCGTGTAGTCCGGGAACTCGATCGTGCGACCGCCCGCATTCACGCTCTTCTCGGAGAGTTCCACGATCGAGCTGTAGGTCGCGAGATCGTAGACGTCCGTATCAAGCGGCAGACCGTTCTGCAGGCAGTAGGCCCAGCGCAGGTCCATGATGAAGTCCATGCCGCCGTGACCGCCGACCTTCTTGGCCATCTCGCCCGCCACCTTCCAGAACGGGTGCTTGTACTCCTCGCGCAGCGCCATCGCCTTCTTGAAGTCGAAGAACTTGGCGATGTGCGCGTCGGTCTTGTCCAGCCACGCGAACTGGCAGGGGCTGCCCATGCCGTAGGTCTCCTCCGCCGTCGTGGGGAAGAAGATGCCCTTGAAGATGCCCATCGTGCCGAGGTACATGTTGCCGCGGTCGTACGGCGAGGGCGTGCAGACGTTGTGCTTGAGCGTGAGCGTCTTGCCGTTGGCCGTGTGCAGCATGCACATGTTGATGTCGCCCTTCACCATCTTCTGCGTATGGCGGTTGAAGCGCACACCGTCGATGCCCATCACGCTGTCGTTGGCCGGGAAGTTCTCGCGGCCGAAGGCCTCGAAAGACGCCGACTTCGTCTCGAACGACACGAGCTGCTCGAAGCGGTCGCCGCGGTTGATGTCCAGGCAACGCCCCGCCGGCACGAGGCCGTGCGTCGGATAGTAGTTGCCGTGGTGATGCATGTGGCGGTTGATGCGCCAGAAGCGGTTGTCGAACGGGCGGTACTGCAGCGCACGCTGGTCGTGGTTGTAGCCCACTTCCGCCTGCACAATCTCGCCGAGCTTGCCCTTGTGGATGAGGTTGAACGCCAGCATCTCGGCTTCGCCGTAGGTGCAGTTCTCGAGCATCATGCAGTGGCGCTGATACTTCTCGGCGGCCTCGACCGTGGCCCAGCACTCCTCCAGGCTGAACGCGCCCGGGACTTCCTGCAGCACATGCTTACCGTGGGCCATCGCATAGACGTTGATCGGGCAGTGCAGCGGCCGCGGCGTCACGGAATAGACGACGTCGCACACGTCCGAATCGCACAGGCCCTTCCAGGCATCCTCGTCGCCATTGCGGCTCCACTCCTTCGCCGCCGGATAGCCGTGGTCCTTCAGCCACTTCTGGTTCTTGTCGAGCTGCTTCGGGTTGATGTCCGACATCGCCGTGACCTGGCACCCCGGAATCTGGGCGATGCGCTGCACCGCGCCCGAACCGCGATTGCCCACACCGATGATGCCCACGCGCACCTTCTTCATCGGCGCCACGCGGAAGCCGTGCATCGGCGCGCCCGCACCATTGCCGATGCCGCGGATCGCCGAGCTCTCGCTCATGCAGCCTGCCGCCACAGCTGCGGCGCCCATCCAGGCAGACCCCTTCAGGAACTCTCTTCTGGTCTTGTCCATTGTTCTTTCCTTTCTAGTCTTAGTCCGCCTTTGCGGACAATGTGGTTATGATTAAATCAGTGGATCACCTCAAAAACGCAGCTGAACGCGTGAACGGCGCCGGGAGCCAGCTCCACCGGATGGCCCTTGCTGTTGCAGGGACCAAAGCCGAAGAACCTTTCCGTCTCGCCAATGGCCAGATTGCGGTTGGCGGGCTCGATGTTGCCGGGGGCCCACACCACCACGGAAGCCGCACCCGACGACGTCAGCCGCACGCCACGTTGCCAGGCCTTGTCCATGAACGAAACAGACTCCCCACGGCGCGCAAACGCCTTGTCCGTGCCATTGGCGAGCGCAAACTCCTTCTCCTCTACGCCGTCCACCGTGATCGCCTCATACCCGCTCACGGCGAAATAAGGGTGCACCCCCGAAGTAAAGGAGAACTTCTCCGTTCCCAGATTCTTCGTGCGCATCACCAGCTGCAGACGATCCGTGCAGGTAAGCTCCAGTTCGAAATCACATGCGTAGGGGAAAGACTTCTCTTCGCCGGCCCTGAGAGCGAAACCCAGAACGGCCCGCTTGCCGCCCGGCACGTCACTCAGTTCCCGCAGCGTGAACGTGCGCGTACGCACAAAGCCGTGGATCACGCCGTCCCTGCGGCCAAACCACGGCCAACAGAGCGGCAGGCCGCCATGTGACCACTCGCTCCCGGCCGATACGGGATTTCTCGGCATGAAGAAGACCTCCTTGCCAACCGCATCTCGCCACGAGAGAATCCGGCCGCCCCGCAACGACACCTCAACGCGACCACCGTGTCCCTCCAACACCACCGTCTGCGAGGTGTCGCGCGTGGCCCTGAACTTCTCGGCCACCACCTGTGCCACCAGCTTAGGACGGCGGAAACCGTCGTAGAGACCTGCCAGATTCTGTGCCAGCGGCTTATTCCGCAATACCGCGCCCATCAAATACGCGCTATGATAGCTCCGCGCATCCGTCAGCTGCCAGAGGGCGATGCCGCAAAGGTCAGGATTCGACAGCACGACGTCCAATACGCCGCCCACGTAGTCGGCCTGGAACTCCTCGGTCCACTGCGAAGCCGTTGGGTCATGCTGTCCGTAAATGCCGCATGTGCCCATCTCCGAGACAATGATCGGCTGCTGCCGCCCCTTCGCCCGATGCCGTGCCACAATCGAATCGATGCCGGTGGGGCCATTCTTGATGTTCGCGATCAGCGCGGCGCTTCCACCCGCGAAACTGGCGTCGATCCAGCCCGGGTAGGTGTTGATTGAGATGATGTCCATCAAATCCGAGCAGATGTCATCGGCATTGCGACGATTGTTCGCCCAGGTGATGAGATGCCCCGAATCCTCCGCGCGGACGGCCTTGACCAGACGTTCGGCCAGCGCCCGCCCTTCCTTCGTGTGCGACTTGAATTCGTTGAGGAAGCCCGAGATGATGACACACGGATGGTTCATGCTCGCACGCACCATTTCACGCGTCTGCCACACCTGCTGGTCGCAGAAAGTCGCATCCGACAGCTGTTTCTTGTCGTCCCCCCAGCCCAGCGCCTCTTCCCACACCAGCACGCCATTCTCGTCGCAGAAATCGAGAAAGCGCGCCGTCTGCTGGTAGTGCGCCCCGCGGATGAAGTTGCCTCCCAGCGCCTTGAGGTTCTGGATGTCGGCTATCATCACCGCCTCAGGCGTGGCGGCGCCGAAACTGGGATGCGATTCATGGCGATTGGCGCCCTTGAGATAGAGTTCGCGCCCGTTCAACCAGATCTTCCGGTCACGTGCCTCCACGGTGCGGATGCCGAACCGGGCGGAAACTGGCTTTTCCCCAGCCAGCGTTACCCTATGGAGGTTGGGCGACTCAGGCGACCACAGCTTGAAGTTGGGCACTGCCACCGTGGCACGCGCATTCGTGAATATGGCTGACACCTGCGCTTTCCCGTCAAAGACCAGGGTCGAGGAGAAATCGCGCGACGGGAAATTCACCGCCTCGATCTCCACCTTGCCGGTATGATGGTCACGCGTGCGCACGACGAGCCGGCGATTGTCGAACGAAAGGCGCACGCCATGATAGAATCCACCAAAGAAATAAAAGTCATAATTGGGACTCGCCAACTTCACCGTCTGCCAGTCAAAGCGATTGTCAAGCGCGGCGAAGATCTCGTGCTCGCCGGCCGCCAGCGGCCCTGTCTCAAGCTCCAGTCGCGCATAAGGATAGGGGTGCACACCCAGCGAACGGCCATCAACCGCAAAACTGCCGCGCATACCCATACCGTCAATGACCAGCCACGCGTTCTCAACTGGCTGTTCCAAGGCGAACGTACGCCGGTAGAGCGCCGTGCCGCGCTTGCACAGGCACTGCGGCGTCATGTCAAAGCAGGTCGGAACGGGCATAGTGCCCGTTGCCTCGAAGTCGACCCTGGCAACGTCCTCCAGAGCACGCCCTTCTTCAAACCGAAACGCCCAGCTGCCGTTCAGATCCAAGTCCACAGCACACACCGCAAACGCAAGTCCACACAAGCACGAGCCGATTCCTGCCTTGAGATTGAAATTCATGGGTGTTAGTATAGCAGATTAGGCCACAGAATGCAAAGGACCCGATTGTGCGCAGGTACGAGTTTTGATATAATGAGGATATGGTTGCTTTGGATTTAACACGCGAGCTGCTTGTCGACGCGGCTTTGGCCGAATTCGCCGAAAAAGGCTTTGCCGGCACGTCCCGGCAAATGATCGGTGCACGGGCAAAGGTCGGCATGGTCGTCGTTGAACACTATTTCAAATCCCGCGAGGAGATCGCCTCGGCCATCATAGATCGCATGAAGGCCCACTCGGACCCCATTGGCAGAATAGACTTCTCCAAATTGGGCTCCGCAGCCGCCTGGCAGAAGGCCGTTCGCCAATTCCTCACGCGATTTGTCGACACGTTCCGCAGCGAGGAGACGGAATGCCGATACTTTGCCGCCCTTTATCGGCATGAGTACAATACGCCGGCCCTCAAGCAACGCACCCTTTGGGCAATCTGCCTCGTGCCCCTGCGAGACACCTTGAGACAGCTGGTGGCCATGGGACTCCGGGATGCAACTGCCTCCGAACTTCATCTTTGGACCATGTCGATCTGGACGAACCTCATCGCCTACTGCTTCAGTACGCCCCAACGGCGCGACGACTCCCTTCCCGAAGGTCTCTCCATCCAGGAGCTCAACAAGCTGGTGGTGGACTTCCTCTGCTCGAACCTTTTTCGGGGTTTGGACGCCAAGCGAAGGGATTCCGCATCATGAGGAAGCGCGCCAGCGATCCGCTTTCCTGGCTCATCGCCAACCGGGATTGTCCTGGCCTCAAGTGCCTGGTGGGGCTGCGTACAGGCAACAAGCGCCTTGCGCTCAGCGCCTTCGCAGACTTGCTGCGGCAAGAAGGTACCCCCGACTGCAACCTGTTCTGGATAGACTTTGAGGCCCCCAAGTTCCGATCGCTCTGCACCGCCGAACAGATTCTCCAATACATCAACGCCGCCGAGCCCCAGCCTGGGATGCGGTATCTGTTCCTCATTGAGCCCACCGCACGCGCCTATTCCGGACGCATCATCTCCAATCTGCTGAAGCAGCCCGACCTCAACATCTTCGCCGCAAGCTCCAACAACCAGCTCGTCATGGTCGAATCCGAACGGAATCCGGATTTTCCCCGCATGCTCAGAACGGTCTACCCCCCGTCCTATTCTGACTTGCCGCGTGAACGCCTGGACAGCATCTGGAACACGATTCTCATACGCGATGTCCTCAACCGTGAAAAATTGGGCGATGCGCGCGCCATTGAGGCCATCACCGAGATTCTCTCGGACAATCTGGGGCTTCCGCTGAGCTTTCGGCAGATCGGCGCGGCAGTCCAGCCGCTTTGCGGACGCGTCCTGTCCGCCACGACAATCAGCGACTACACCACTTCTCTGTGCGACAGCTATCTAGTGCATCGCGTCCCCACCTACGACATCTTCGAGGGACAAGAGCGCGGCTCGAAGACCGTCTACTACTACACGTCGACGACGCTGCGCCATGCCCGCTTCGGCACGCCGGCAGATGCCGACTATCGGCACAGAGTCCTCAAAAACGAGGTCTTCATTGAGCTGCTGCGCCGTTACCCCACGGTATGGCTGGGCGACTACAACGGCACGCCATTCGATTTTGTCGTGCGCGAGAAAGGCAGTCTCCTGGCCATCATGGTGGCGCCAGACTGCACCGGAGATGTGCCCGCCGATGTCCTGGCGCCATTCTCGCGTATTCCCGACGAATTGAAGGTCGAGAAGATTCTTCTGGGATTCACTCCACCCGCTGCACTGCCGCCGCAGGTGGAGTTCCTATCGCTCACGAAGTTTCTCGTCTAGGCGACCGCCTTAGAAATCGATTTCGCTGTCGTCCCAGCAGCAACGCAGCACCTTCTCCATGAGCTTGACGTCCATCTGGCGCGGATTGCAGCCTGTGCAGGCGTCGCCCATTGCGTTCTCGGCGATCTGCGCAGCCTTGGCCTCAAATTCCTCGGCCTTGACCATGCCCTCGCCGGGCAGGCCATTGACGGCATAGTCCTTGATGCAGTGCGGAATGTTGAGGTCATCGTTGAACTTGCGGCACCACGCGATCAGGGCGGCGATCTTGGCCTCCTGGGAAGTCTCCGCGCCGGCGAGCTTGAGTTCGTCCGCGCACATCGCATAGCGCTCGGCGGCAAACGGCACTGCCGCATTGAACTTGATGACCTTGGGCAAATACATCGCGTTCGCGGCGCCGTGGATGATGTGACCGCCCGAGAACGCCGCACCCGTCTTGTGCGCCAACGAGTGGACGATACCTAGCAGAGCATTCGAGAAGCTCATGCCAGCGAGGCACTGCGCATCGTGCATGATGGCGCGCGCCTTCTCGCAGCCCTTGTAGGAGTTAACGAGCGAGTCACGGATCATCTTCATCGAATGGATCGCGAGCGCATCCGAATACGGGCTGTGCGCCACGGCGACAATAGCCTCGAGGTCATGCGTAAGGGCGTCCATGCCCGTGTGGGCGCAGAGCTTCTGCGGCATCGTGAGCGTGAGCTCAGGATCCACAATCGCGATGTCGGGCGTGATCTCGAAGTCGGCAATCGGGAACTTAATACCCTTCTGATAATCGGTGATGATCGAGAAGGCCGTCACCTCGGTGGCCGTGCCGGAGGTGGAAGAGATCGCGACAAAGTGCGCCTTCGTGCGGAGCTTCGGAAGGCCAAAGACCTTGCACATGTCCTCGAACGTCGTTTCGGGATACTCGTACTTGATCCACATCGCCTTCGCGGCGTCAATCGGCGAACCGCCGCCCATCGCGATGATCCAGTCGGGCTGGAACTCCTGCATGACGGCGGCGCCCTTCATCACGGTCTCAACGGAGGGATCGCTCTCGATACCCTCGAAGATCTTGACCTCCATGCCGGCTTCCTTGAGATAATCCTCGGCGCGCTGGAGGAATCCGCCGCGCTTCATGGAGCCACCGCCCACGCAGATGATGGCACGCCGGCCTTTGAGGGATTTAAGCGTCTCCAAAGCGCCCTTGCCGTGATAGACGTCGCGGGGAAGACAGAAACGTGCCATGATGTAACTACTCCTTGTTTAGCGGATGATTATGAGTAAAACGAAACTGAGTCCATTATATCCCGTCCCGTTGACCTAGTCAACGGGCAAATTTCTTCCTCGGCGGCAGATGGGTAGAGACTGACACGGCCTCACGGCGCATTGTGGCGGATGGTGAATCTGCGGAGCAGGCCCTTGAAATAGCTTGGCGGCACTTTGCCGGTGCCGAGTTCGGTCTTGTCGTGTCCGCCAAAGATGGCGGGCTTGAACGCGTAGGCGCGCCCCACCCACGGCATCCGCTTCTCCACACCATTGACGCGGAATACAAGTTCTCGGAAGTCGTAGGACACGAAAATCTCGTTCCATTCCCCGTTGTTCACCTTCAGCCCCGTCGTGAACTTCGGTTCACGCGTGAGATCCCGATCACCCCATGTGGCGAAAAGCTCCCCTTCGCGGATGAAGAGCGAGAGCGAGCCGCGAATCCAGGAGAAATGCCGGAAGAGCGTCATCGGCTTCGCGGGATCATACTGCGGCTTCACCTCCATCTCGAGCGTAAACGCCGCCTGCGGAAACGCTTCGCGCGGAAAGTTGATGTAGTCGTTCACGCCGTCAAACGCCAGGCACCACCGACCTTCCTCCTGCCGCCACGCGGGCACACGGCACCCGGGCGCAATGCGTCCTTTGTCGATGCCCGAATAGGCCTCGCAATAGAAAATGCCGCCACCCAGATGCGCGTTGAAGAACGGCTGGTGTCCATTCACCAGCGCCGCGCCAGCCGTGGGATCAAACTGGTAGTCAAGAACCGGCACCAGCGCACCCGGCGTCTGCGCCGTGGACGGACGCTCCAGCACCTCGTCCCATACCGGCACGGTGGTATCCACCGCAGGCAGGGCGTCCGGACGGAACGGACGCGAACGCCACAGACGTCCCGAGGTCGTGATTGCGCGGAAATGGAAAACGGGATAAGGCGTGCGCGTCTCTGTGGTGCCCCGCCAATTCACGGTAGCCGTCCCCAATTGCGGCGGCAGGCTCGGCACGTCGAAGATCCGGCGCGCGTCCACGCGGAAGGACGTATTCGCATTCATCACCGCCCCGGCGATGCCCTGGTCAACCAGATCCTTCACCGCGAACACCGCCGGCGTGAACCCTGTCTGCTTTTCCAGCTCAACGACGATCTTCGCCGAACCGATCTGGCTCTTGGGCACCTGGATGATATAGGCCGTCTCCTGCGTCCAGAAAAGCGTGCGCACCCTAAAGCCTTCGGCATCCTTGAGCGGCGTCAGCCTGCCGGCGTCGACATTCGCAAGCCAAAGCGGCGCAAAGCGACAACCTGACGCTCCCGAGACGGCCACGCGGAGATTTCCCCCACGCACCGCGCCATCCCGCGGCACGGTGAACGCCAGGCGCACCACCACATTGCTCGTGAAGTCGAATTCCCCTTCGGTTCCGCAGGCCGACTGCTCGTTTTCGTTCTCGATGAGCTCCACCGAGGCGAGCGGCTCGCCGAAGTCCGCCTGCAGCGAATAGTCGTACACGCCTTTGTCCTTGGCCTTCACCTCGGCGGTGACCCGTTGTGGCTTCGCGAGGTCACGCAGCGAATGCCGCACGGTCTTGTACACAAATGACACGGAGGGATCGATGCGCAGCGGCGAAAAGCCGGCATAGGCCTTGCCGTCCACCGTGAGCGACGGTACCAGCACCGTCCCGCCCGGCAAGGCCGTCGAGGGGAGCCGATAGTCCACAGACCCCAGCTTCGAGGGGTCAATCGTCTCGGGCGGGAAGGCCGCCACCGTCTGGCCATCCACATCCGAAAAGGACAGCTGAACCGACATCGGCTTCGTCCATACGCCATCCGGCACATTCAGCACTTCGAAGTGCAACAGTTCGCCACATTTCGCCGTGGCACGGTAGGTCAACGCCAGCGGCGGAACCGACGTGTCGTCGCCCGGGAACGGATCCGGCGGCAGGCCCTTCATCAGCCGCGAATGCCATCGCAGGATGCGTCCCGCCAGCGTCCCGCCCCACACGGTGGGCTGGAACATGGTGTTTTCGTTCACCTCGTTCCACTCAAAGAAGATGAGATAGTCCGGATTGAGGCGCATCACGCTCGCCAAGTTGCTGCGTAGCGTGAATGTCCCCTCCTCCGAATGGTCATGCCCGGTGAAGTGGTTCACATAGCCCTGATGCACATAGAAGCCCAGCACCTTCTCCCTGTATTCGGGCAGGGACAGCAAACGCGCAATCATCGGGGCGGTGTACGCGTCGAAGAACGAGAGGTCGTAGTAGGAACAATACTGTCCCTTGGGATTGCGCCGCTTCTCGGTGGCGCTCAACTGGATTCCACCCACGGCATCGAGCACGTCGCGCAGGGCCTGCTCAAGCTCCGTCTGCTGCTGCGCGGTAAGTGCACCCTGTTGATGGAAAGCCTCCTGCAGCCGCCTGAGAACCGCCATGTCAATGTCACCACACAGCACAAAGTCGCTGTTGCCGAGTTCTCGCACGAGATCGGCGTAGAACTGCCTGTGCTGCGCGGCTTTGAACATGCGGTAGTTGTAGGTGGGCACCAGCACCTTGCCGTTGATGCGCGTGGCGCGCGGACTTCCCTGCATCTCCCGCACCACGGCGGCGAAGGCCTTCACGTCCGGACCGGACTTGTCGACGGCCTCCCCGTATGAGACAATCGGCAGCACGTTCAGCTGCGCCGTCCCCGCCGCCGCGAACCAGCCATCAAGCCTGGACAGCGTGCTCACCTGCCGCTTATTGACGAAGATGTCGAATCCATCCAGTCCATAGCGCACCAGCTGGGCACCGTGAACCCCAAAGCTCGCAGGCGTCTCATACGCGAACTTCTCGGGGCGCGTCGCGCGGTTCCAGAAGAGCGGCCGATCGATCCAATAGTGCAGATAGTCCTGGAACATCCCGTACTTCACGAGGAACTCGGCGTACAGGAGCGTCTCCTTCGCCAAACGCGGACGCGTGCCCACAACGGGCTGATCAAAATGAGCCGAGCGCGAATAGGCAATCTCAGGGCCATTGGCAAAGACCAACAGCCCCGAATCGGCGCCCAACGCCGACAACAAGCCCGCCCAGACGCCGACGGCAAAAATGCAGAGCCTCATGCGACAGGAGACCCGCAGGCTCAGGCGCCCCATTTGCGCGAGGCGTTCTCGGCAATCCACTGGCGCGAGACGTTCACCGCGTCGAGATTCATGTCCACCAGCGGCGTGCAGTGGAAGATGACGCCCGAAATCGCCTGGGCCTTCAGGAGCCGCGAGGTCTGTGCCAGCTGATTCTCCATCGTTGCGCCCGGCATCGGCTTCTTGCCGCCGAAGTCCCACATGTACTGCCCCAGCAACACCGGCTTTTCGTTGCCAATCAACTCGCGCAGACGGCTCACGCGCCCTTCGATGCCACCCGTGTTCTTGCCGTGCCAGAACCACAGCGTGATCTCATCACAGAGATCCAGCACGCTCTTCTGTTCGTCCTTGATGTCGTTCGCGTCAGAATAGAGCACCACGCACAGCTTCATGCCGCGCGCGGCGAGGCCTTCCTTGGCCTTTGCGATCTGCTGCACCGTGACGCCTTTCGCGGCACCGCTCCAGAAGTCATCCATCACGAAATGCGAGAGATTGGGCATCTTGTCGGCCAGCTCGAAGCCCAGGCACACCTTTTCGTCGAAAGGCTCGACGGCACTGTCGGTGATCGAGAAGCCCACGCGCTTCGTCGCGGTGAACTGCGTCATGTATTCGGCAAGGTCTGCCTTCGTGGGCAGATTGCGCCACCGCACGACGAAGCAACCGGGAATGTTCATCTCGCGGCAGGCCGCCGCCATGTCGATGCGACGGTCAAAAGGCAGATTGTACTGCTCCTTGGCACCCTTCATCGAGGCGAAGGACATCGCATGATGGCCCCACATCCACAGCCGATCGCCGATCGTCGGTCCATACGGCACACGCCCGCAGGAACCCAGCCCACAGCTGCAGCAGCCGCCAACCAGCGCCGTGGCGCCCGCGCCCATGAGAAATTCACGTCTGTTGAGGTCCATTCTGTTGTCCTTTGCCTTTAGGGTTTTAAGATGACGCGCAGCCGCGCCGTATAGTCAGGATCGCCAGCCAGCGGCTCAGCGGAAAGGGTTTGAGGCGCGCGGCCATTCACCATCACGGAAAAAGGCCGGGCCAAATCACCCATCGCGGGCGCCAGGAGGATGGCAAATTCGTTGACATTCTCCGCAGTCACGCGAAAACGGTTATCGCCCAGATTCTCGGCCGAAAGGCGTGCGCCTTCACGCCAGACACGGCGCAGCGTGTAGGTCTGCTGCGCGAGCTCTGCGTCTGTGCGGGCAACCGCGGGCCCCTCCAGGAGAATGGCGTCCACCAGGAATTCCCCCACCTCTTCGCGGATGATCTCCAGCCAGCGCGCACGCGTGATGAAGGTGAAGTCGGGATGCCGGCTGCCGCAGGGCGTTTCCAGCACGGCCTTCGCGGGATAGGGGTTGCGTCGTTGCCGCGCGGCCCAGGCGAAGAATCGGCGCGTTGCGGCACGGGCAGCGGGCCAAGCCAGCGAATGCCCCTCCGCGTGTTCATCGTAGATATGCTCCACGCCATCGCGCTGCATAAGCTCATGCGCCGCACGGGCAAAGGAGACGCCACACCAATGGTGGCGCCGCGGCTCGGGCAGCGTCATCTTGAACGCGTCCGCGCAGTCGTTGCGTCCATGCTGAAGATAGACCGGCGTGCCGTAAAGCGTGCGGAAGTCGGCTTCCCACCACGCGCCGGCGCTCATCCACACGCCGGCGAAGCGATCCGCCATCACCTGCCCCAGATGATAGGCCCCGAAGCCGCCCATGGAGTGTCCGCCCAGGAACACGCGGTTAGGGTCAACGTCGAAATGCCGTTTCGCCGCCGCAATCAGCGCATCAATGGCATGTTCCGTGCCGGCGGCATTCCAGCGCGAACTGTGCCGCGTGGGCGGTGCCGAAGCCGCCGCCACCACAAATGGCGCCGAGGCGAATTCAGGCTGCAACCAGCCGTTCTCGCCCAGATAACGCGCAGGCGCATCCACCGGCGAGGTCTTGTCGCCGCCGTGCAGGAAGATGAGCAGCGGCACATTCTTCTTGCCCTCCAGTGCAGGCGGCACATAATAGTAGACGCGGCCCTCATCCCGCCCGGGCGCAGGCGCCTCGAAGAACAGACGTCCCACCGCAGCCCCCGACGCGTGCGTCAGTCCAAAGACGGTAGCCCCCAGCAACAAAACCGAACGGATGAACGCGATGTACATGGCCAATCTGGGTTACTTTCCCGCGGTGGTCACGAAATCGATGAGCCAGTCGGCCGTCACGCCAATGGAGGAGACGCTTTCCCATTCATCGGGCGCATGCGCGCCGCCGCCCTTGGTGCCAATCACCATAACCGGCACGCCGCAGTCGTAGAAGCAGCGCGCGTCCGTGGCGGCGAGCATCCGCTCAAGCGGAATGTCCTCACCCGGATAGGCCTTGCGCATCGTCGCGCGCAGAGCTGCCACGAGAGGATGATTGGGGTCGGAGCTGCAGGGCTTGGAGTCTTCACCCCGCACCACCTCCAGGCCTGTTACTTCGCGGATGAGCTTCTCCGCCTCGTCAGCACTCTCGGGTCGCACGCTGCGAAGGTTCACGACAAAGGAGGCCTCATCGGGGATACGGTTGAGCGCACCACCATCACCCTTTACATAGGTCGCGGAGAGGACATCCGTCCATTTGTCCGGGGGAAGCGGGAACTTGGCGTCCCAGGCCGCACGCAGTTTGGCGTAGCCCAGCATCAGACGCGTGATCTGGTCGTCCGAGGTCCAGGGCCGAGAGGAATGGCCTCCCTTGCCGCGCGCCGTGACCGTGAAATAGGTGTGCCCCTTCTGCGCGTAGATGATACGGTTCCAGCCGCCATCCACCACTAGGGCCATCTTCCGCGGCCGATAGCCACGCTCCACCAGCGCCCGCGTGGTCTCGCCGCCAATCTCCTCGTCGGCGCCGAAAATGCACCCCACCGAGGCCTTGCCGTTCAAGGCCGCCAGCACCTGCGCCACCGCCACGCAGTTGCCTTTGCAGTCGCTTACGCCACGGCCGAACACCTTGTCGCCTTCGCGGCGCATGGGATAAAGATTGTCCTCGGCGGGCACCGTGTCGAGATGGGCCGCGAAGACAAAGTCCTGCTCCTTACCAGGCTGCGTGGCGGCAAAAAGCACCTCATGGCCGTCCGATAGCTTCTCCAGCGTGCAGGCGACGCCCCGCCTCTCGAGCCAGGCCTTCATGAGGCGCTGCGCGCGATTGACGGCAGGAATGTCGCGGGAGAAACTGCGCACCGAAACAAGCTCGCCCAAGAAATCGACATCGGGCACGGTAGCACCCATAAGGCCGCCACATGTGGACAGGGCAAAAAGGGAAATCAGTAGTCTTTTCATGGGATCAAACCTTGGGGCTCTGAATTTGAGACGAATCACCGCAACATAATCTGCGTGCCGGACGGCGCACAGACAAGCGTCACCAACACCTTCTCGGCATCCTCGGGGTCCGCGACCGCACGCACTTTCCAACCCCGTGCCGCCTTGGGCAACGAAGCCGTGGCCGGGCAGCGCGCCACGACAAACGCATCCCCCGGCTGCGGCACATAATCCGCCATGCCCACGCCCGCCAGACCGCCCGAAACGGCGGTGCAATCCCCCGTCAGCTCGATGAAGTCGCTCTGTCCGTCCACCCAAAGGCGAATCGGGAATGTGCCCGAGAAACTGATTCCGCCGAAGGTCGCCTTGGCGGGGGCCGTCGCGTTCACGAGATTCGTGAGCGACGCGTTGCCGTTCGCGACAACCGAGCCTGCCCACTTGGCACCATCCGCAAAAACCAGATACGAAGCACCGCCATTCTCGCCCGTAATGGCCGACGCCATGCCAGTGGCCACATTCACGCCATTGGTCACGAGGAGCGTCATCGCATATTCCGACTTCTCCGCCGGCAGCGCATTCGTGACGGACAAATTGCCTTCTCCCGTCACCGGAATCTCCAGCCACGCCACACGCGGAACCTCCATCTGCCAATCGGGATAGACGGCGCGATCGGCGTCGCTCAGACGACGGTCTGGCCAGTCATCCGTTGCACGCACCGTGAACGTGGAGTTTGCGGCGATGTTCACACGCGAAAAGCCCGAGAAGATCGCCGCTCGTTCGGTGTACGAACGGGCTGCGTCGTTGTTGATGCCGCACGGCTTGTCCACATTCCAGAAACCGCCTTCGATCTGCGCATAGGATTCCCCTCGCAGGCCGTAGCAGTAGAAGTCCCACACGTTCATCGCGGCGCCGTTCCTCAATGTAACGCGGGGACTTCCCGCCACGCCCGTGCCGGCGAACATGAAGTTGCGCCAGAGGCTGCCGTAGGGATTGTCGACTCCGGCGTAGGAACTATACTGGTTGTAGTGCGGCCGCGAAAAGAGCGTATCGGGGCCGTCCAGCGTAATCGTGGCTGCGTGCGCCACGGCAATGCCATGCGTGTGGGTGAATTCGATGTCGGTCGGGCGCGGGCTCCAGACGGCCCCATTGCGCAGCAGCAGCTGCGTGCCGCCTCCGATGAACGAGGGACCGGTCGGCCGCAGTTCGGAATGGTCTAGAATGACGTTGAACACTTCGTCCGCCGGATTGTAGGCACCAAAATAGTAGCCAGAGTTGGCGCGGGTTCCCGACTGCGGGGAGGTGTCCTTGGCAAAATCCCTGAGCAGGATGTCGCCGACCACCTTCACGCGGCCGCCGCTCATGGCCGACGCGAACTCAATGCGCGAATGGTTACCTTCATATTGGGTGGTACCGTCATTCACCTTCACCGTCCCACCAATCGCCGTCATCGCGAAATAGGTGGTCTCATTCGCGTCCGCCCAGCCGAAGATGATGCGGCTGTAGCCCTTGTTGGCGGAGCTGGTTTCGCGCTCCGTCACATAGGAAGATCCCATGGTATAGACTTCCGGCAATTCGATGGTGCCGTAGAGGCGCAGATCCACGTTGCGGAAGCACATGGTGCCGGGAACGAAAACGTACCCCCAGGTGGAATAACTGGCGCTACCGCCCTTCAAGGCCCCAGGAACTTTCACGATTGCGTTTGTGGCAATCTCGAAGACGGGCAAGGCATCGGCTGTTGCCGTATTCTCCAGGCCATTGGTGAGCGTCACGTAGGCGTCCTCTTCGACCCGTACCTTCGTGTGCAACTGCTCATGGAGCAGCGGCAAGTCCACGGGCTCGGCCGCCGTGCCGCCTGCAACCCGGAGGCCCGCGCTCTCACGGAGCGTGATGGACCTGAATTTCGGCGAACTCGCATTGAATTCCACCCAGGAGTAGTCCGTTTCGGAGGCATTGCCCACGATCACCACATCCTGGTCACTGGCGGGGATGGTTCCGCCCCAGGCCGCCGCATTGGAGAGATCCGAGGAGAGGGTGGCGTCAAAAGTATTGGGCACTGCCTCGAAGAGCACGAGCGCATCAGAAACCACCTTCAACGAAAAGCCCGGCGGCAGAGACATCCGCTCACTCACCACCGTCAGCAACGCCGCATCGGCACTGCGCAGGACAACCTGGCCCGAGAGCAGTTGCGTGGTATCCACGGAAAAGGAAAGCGTGTCCGCATTGGCCAGGGCATCCATGCGCGTGCCATACGACTTGAAGACTACCTCCGTGCCCGACACCACATCCAGGTTGTTCAGCGTCAGATTGGGCACCGTGATCCAGACCGGGCCCTCCACGACTTGAACCCCTGTCGGCAAGGAACCGTCCACATTCAAGGCTCCCGCGCCACGCTTCACGATAGTCGCCTCCGCGCCAATGGTGACGCCAGAAAAGGAAACCGAAGCCCCAGCGGCCACCGATACCGGCAACGTGATGCCGGCGGCCACTGCAGCGGAATCCAATCCCGAAAACGAGACATTACCACCCGTCACCACAAGCTCGCCCCCAGAAAACTCAGCCTGGAAGACGCCATCCAAACCGCTTTGCGTAAGCGGCCCGCCCAACGAAAGCGTACCATCCTTCTGACGCAGTATCGTGGTTTGGTACGCCGTGCCGTAGCTTCCGACGCTGGCCCATGCAAGCCCGCCCGGCAGCACCAACTCACCGGCGTTCTCGATGACGCTGGTGAGGTAGGTTGTTCCCCAGCTGTTCTGCCTGAACGACGAACCAAACGTAGCCTTGGCGCCGGCAGCAATCAGGATGTCATTGGGGCCAAAGAAATAAAGCGGTCCTGGAGCCTCAAGCTCACCACCTTCGTGCACCCGCACCGTGCTTTTCGAGTTGTGATTGTCATTCGGCTGGAAAATCGCCGTCGCAGGCATCGCAAGTTTTGTGTCCGCCCAGATGTCAAGCGTCGTGTAGCGTCCACGGAATCCGCCTGTGGTGACAAGCGTTCCATTGGTGAGATCAAAGGTGCGGCCATTGCCCCACCCATTCATGTCGCTGCCGATGTTGCCGACCGTCCAGGACTGCCCGCCCAGGTCAATGGCATAGCGCGGCACTTCTTCACCGCTACCGCCCTTGCCGCTGATGATGTCACCCGACCCCGGTACGGTCGTCGCTACCGCCGTGCCGCCGAACGTATCGGTTCGCCAACTCGCAGGATCGGAGAACAACGCCCAATCCCCTCTGGTGGTGGAATACCAGAAATAGGTTGCGGCCGAAACATTGCCGCAGAGCAAGGCCCCTGAAACCAGAAAACCCAGAACCATTACTGTAGACCGATGTGTTTTCATAATTAATGAGTATATCAAATTCTCACACTATTGTGCTCTAAAGCTTTCGGAATTCACGTGCTGCATAGAACCAGAATGGTTCTAGGCTAATGGCGCACCACGAGCGTCTGTGCCGTTCTCGTGATCTCGAGACGCGGTATCGTGATGCGGGCATCGGCCCCCACCGTCACCTTGCCGGAACGGTCGCCAAACGTCCACATCACCACATCGCCGGGCTGGACCTTGAACGTCTTCACGCGGCGCAGCGTCACATCGGCCGTCACCCGTGCGGGGACGACGAAATGATGACTCGTCAAATCCGCCAAATAGAGGTCAAGCGAGAGCTTCTCGGGCGTATCGTTTCCCTTCCCCCAGCGGAAAAAGGCGTTCCACTGCCCGGCGCCCTTCGCATCACGGTGATCGGGCCAGGGGCAAGGCGTGTTGCTGGACGCGTCCGTGAAGGCCGGCAGCAGATCGCTTTTCCTGAGTGACGTCCAGTCAAACGTCAGATAGAGGTCATTGGCCGCCGTGATGATGGAATTCTTGTTGCAGTGCTTGTGGTCCGCCCAATAGGCGATGTACGGGTAACGACGTGCCGTCATCATGCGGAACATATGCTCCCGACCCTCGCTCCAGCGCATGTCGTTGGGTGCCGTGTGGTCGATGATGAGCGGCGGATCGGGCAGCGACGCCCAATCCACGCCGGGCACATCCGCATCGGCCTTCATGTCCCATCCCATGCGGTCACAGGCGTGCTGCACCAGAGCGGGCACATTGCCCTTCACGGCGGCGAAGATATCGCCGTTGCGGATACCGAAGCCCAGACAACCCGATCCGCCCATCGAATTGCCGCAGAGATAGATGCGCTCGCGGTCGATGCCATATTTCACCACCACCTCTTCGATGGTCTTCAGCATACGCCGTTCGCAGGCGGAGATCTCGAATCCAGGCTTCTTGTTGATGCCGTACCACCAGTCGTCGGGCGCCGTCTTGCAGTCCAGATAGAGCGCGAAGAAATCGTCTGGCGCGAGGTAGATGTCGTGGTTGTCGGGCGACGCCGTGCAGCGCAGCGCATTCACCGCGTTATGTCCAGAGGAATGGAGCACCACATAGAGCGGACGCCCCGGCTTGTCGAAGTTCGGCTTTGGATGCTGCACGAGATGCATTTCCGTGACAGGCTCCAGGTAACCCACTTCGGCACCCCACTGGCGCTCTTCACACACGATCTTGCGGTTGTGCATATAGCCCGGACACACCATCCACTCAATGGCGCTTTCCACAGCCTCCACGAACTTCGCATAGGCGGCCGCATTCGCCGCCGCCAGCTCGCCGTCTTTCCACTTGAGAGTAGCGCCCAGACGCCAGGTTGCGCGGTGCGACTCTTCAAGAAGACGGATCTTCTCGCAGTTCTCCACGGCATCGCGGAGAATCGCCGCCCGCATCGCCGAGGTCACCTGCGGATAACCCTGCACGCGCTGCTGCAGCGCCGCCACGCCACGCGCCTGGGCAAACACACCGAGAAAAGCCGTTTCCGCCGGCGAGGACGTGCCCCATGTCTTCGTCTCGGATTTTCCGAGCATCGCCAGAAGTTCCGGCGCAACTTTCCAAGCGGAAACGTCAGGCAGAACATCGTAGCCGACATCCACCTCCAACGTGAACACCAGCGGTTTGCCCGTTCCGGGCGTCAAGGTCACCATTCCCCGATACACATCCGGCTCAGTCGCCTTCGGCACGGCCAAGGTCACCCACAGGGTCGCGCATTCAGTCTCGGCAAGATCCACGGACGAGCCGTCCGCAAAGGCATCTCCCGCCGACGCTAGGTCCCGTACCCGCTGGACCTGTGCAGCTGATGCGGGCATGCGCGCGCCATGCGCCGAAACGAAGTCGCCCACGCTGACGCGTACGCCCTTAAGCGCCTCTTTGGCACCATTCCAGAGACAATACGCCGTATTCACGCGTTCATTGCGCCATGCCGCCACATGCACGGTCTGTGCCGTCGCAGCCTTTTCCTGCCCCTTTTCACCCAACCGCGCCAGCGGCACAACACCGCCACGAAGGTCGGCCGCCTGAACTCCCGTTAATGCGACCGCCAAAGCAAACAACAGAACATAGTTTTTCATGACTCGTGATTATACCACACAAACGCCCCTCAGTCCATTGCCTGCCGTACAGAGGGCAGAGAAAAGGAAACACCCGCGGGACATCCCGCGGGTGTTGCATTGGGTCTTCACACCGTTTCGATCAGAAGCTGAGCGTCACGTTGACGCCGCCCCAGACGAGCTGGTTGCGGCTGTCATGACCCGCCGTCAGCCAGCGTTCCTGGCGCAGCGAGTGCGACGGCACCCAGGTGTAGTTGATCGAGCCCGAGATGGTGAGGTTCTCGGTGATCGCGTAGGCCAGCGTGAGCGTCGTCGTCTGGTCCGTCAGCTCCGCCCCGTAATTGTCGCGGGAATTCTCGCGGTAGCCGGCGATGTTGGCCTTCGTGAACTGGTGGTCACCCAGGCCCAGAGTGGCCTTCGGCGTGAGCGAGAGCTGGTCGGTGAGCTCGAACTTGTGCTTCGCGGAGAAGCGGATGTAGCAGCCGCTCGGATCATGGCCATGCTCGCGGCCGTAGTCCCAGAGCACCTCCACGCCAGGCGTGATGTAGGCGTTGTTGTACGACGCGGAGAAATAGAGGTCCGAGTTCAGATGGCCCGCGCAGTGATTGCCGTGCTTGCCGTTGTAGGGATAGTCGTACCAATAGTGGCCCACTTCGAAGTCGAAGTCGCCGAAGCTCTTGGTGTAGCCCACATAGTAGTCGATCTCGTGGATGGACCCGCACTGGCGGCTGTTGTTGCCCCAGGGCATGCGGTTGCGGCGATCGGTCAGGTCAAAGGAGGCCCACCAGTTGACGTAGAGTCCGCCGAACTCCTCGGTGTTGTACCCCAACGAGGCCGTCGGCTGCCACACGACGTTGTCGTCGAGCATAATGCCGCGCCACATGTAGTCGCTGAGGATGTCGACACCGGCCTCGACCCAGACGCCCGCGTCATCCGACTCCTCTTCCTTCTCGGCCTCCTGCTCGGCGAGCTTCTCGCCGGCGGTCTTCTCGGCGGGTTGTGCCGCCTTCTCGTCTGCGAACACCGCGCAGAACGGGGCCAACATGGCCATCACGATCAGTTTCTTCATTTCTTGCTTTCCTTTGTTTGTGTTCTTGTGTGTAAATGTCGGTGCGGACGCAATCAGGCCTGCGCGCCGCCTTTCGCCTTCTGTTCCCGTCGCTTGGCTTCAGCCAGCACCTCCTCGACCTCGGAGACGGTGATGACGCCGTCCTCCGCGGCCTTGAGAATCGCATGCGCAATATCGGCGTCCGCCAGCTGGTCACCCTTGACTTTGCCCAGGAACTCGCCCAATCGGCCCTCGTGGGGACGCTCGAATATCTCTTCGGGCGTACCCTCCGCCGTGATGCGGCCGCCCTCCAGGAAGAGGACGCGCGTGGCGACGTCGCGCGCAAAGCGCATTTCGTGGGTCACGACCACCATGGTCATGCCGTTCTTCGCGAGATCCTTCATCACGTCCAGCACCTCGCCCACCATCTCGGGATCCAACGCGGACGTGGGCTCGTCGAAGAGCATCACCTTCGGCTCCATCGCCAGCGAACGCACAATGGCGACACGCTGCTTCTGGCCGCCCGAGAGCTGCTGCGGATAGGCCTTGGCCTTGCTCTCCAGCCCTACGCGCGCAAGCAGCTTCATGGCTTCGGTCTCCGCCTCTGCCCGCGATTTGCCGCGGATCAGGCGCGGCGCCAGCGTGATGTTGTCAAGAATGGAGAGGTGCGGGAAGAGGTTGAAGTGCTGGAACACCATGCCCATGTCGCTGCGCAGACGGTTCTTCGTCTTCTCGTCGGCCTTCACGATGTCGACGCCCTCGAAGAGGATCGAGCCCTCCGTGGGCGTCTCCAGCAGGTTCATGCACCGCAGGAAGGTGGACTTGCCACCGCCCGAGGGACCGATCATCACGACCACCTCGCCCACCTTGATTTCGGTCGAGAGGCCCTTCAGCACCTCAAGATTCCCGAAGGCCTTCTTCAGATTCTCGATTTTCAGGAGTGTTTCCGCCATGTTCTTTTCCTCCAAGCCGTCGCCTACGAGTCATTGTGCACCGGATCGGCGCCCGTGTTCCGCAAATACCGCTCCAATCGGCCCAGGAGCCAGGTGAAGCTCATCACCAGCACCAGATAGATCGCCGCCACCGTGAGGTACGGCAGATACACCGAATACGTCTGGGAACGGATGATGTCGCCGCCTTTGGCCAGGTCGATGAGCGCGATGTAGCCGACGATCGACGTGTCCTTCATCAGCACGATGAACTCGTTGCCGAGCGCCGGCAGCACGTTGCGCACGGCCTGCGGCAGGATGATCTTCAGCATCGTCTGCCAATACGACAGGCCCAGCGCCCGCCCAGCCTCCATCTGCCCCGGATCGATCGAAACGATGCCGGCGCGCATGATCTCGGCCTGATAGGCGCCCGAGTTGATGCCGAAGGCAAGAATCGCGATGAGCACCTTGGAGTCGACGCTGCGCAGGATGATGTAGTAGGTGATCAGCAACTGCACCACCATCGGCGTTCCGCGAATGATCGTGAGGTAGACCTTGGCCACGGCGTTCATCACCGGGAAATAGCCGTATTTGTCGTGGCTCGACCGGATGACCGCCACAAAGAACCCCAGCATCAACCCCAGGAGAATGGACGCCAGTGCCACCTCCAGCGTAATGCCGAGGCCCCTCACCAGGTACATGCCGCGCGAAGAACCGTCGGCCGCCTTCTTGAGGAAGCACAGATAGACGTCATCACACAGCGCCCGCCATTGGGCCGACAGCCAGGCCGCCACGCCGCTTTTCGCGGAAGCCTCCGCCGACGAGGCGGCGACTTCCTTGAGCTTGTCGCTTTCGGCCGTGTAGTCGTCCACCCACTTCGCGAGGCGGCCATCGGCCTTTGCGGCCGCGATCGTCGCGTTCACCGCAGCCAGCAGCTCGGGCTGCCCCTTCGCGACGGCAATGGCGTACGACTCGGACGAGAGGAACCCGGAAAGCGCCAGGCGCGCCTCGCCCTTCACGCAGTTCTTCGCGGGGGCAATGTCGGCGATCACGAAGGCGCAGCGCCCGGCCAGCATGGCGGCACAGGCCTCCGCCGTCGTCTTGAAGCGCTCCGGCTCCTGCTTGAGCTGCTCCAGCACATAAGTGTCGCTCGTCGTGCCGCCCTGCACGCCGATCTTCTTGCCCTTCAGCTGTTCGGGGGCCGTGTAGGGCGTAGTCTTCGGATAGATGGCCACAATGCCCGTGGTCACGTACGGCTCGGAGAAGTCGACGTTCTTCTTGCGGTCAGGCGTAACCGTGATGCCCGAGGCCGCCAGCTGGGCCTTGCCGCTGATGACGGCGGGGATCACCGAGTCGAAGTCCATGTTCTCCACGGCGAACGGACGGTTCAGCCGCTGCGCCACGGCGCGCGACAGTTCCACGTCGATGCCGACGACCTCCTGACCCCGAAGGAATTCGTACGGAGGGAACGTGGCCTCCGTGGCCATCGTCAGCGTCTGGGCCGCCGAGGCCAAACCGACCATCAGCGTCCACACGCCGCACAGGGAGAGAAGCTTACTCGTCCGCATTGCCTTCATCCGATTATTTGTCCTTCAGCTTGTCGCTCTCTTCGGTGAACTGCTTGATCCACTTGTCAAGCTGGCCGGACTTCTTGAGCTCCTCGATCGTCACATTGATTGCCTGAAGCAGCTCGGGCTGCCCCTTGCGGATCGCCACGGCATACTCCTCGGAGGTGATGAAGTCCGAAAGCGCGAGATCGGCTTCGCCCTTCACGCAGTTCTTCGCGGGGTCGATGTCGGCGATCACGAACTCGACGCGACCGGACTTGAGCGCCGCCACGGCCTCGGCCGGGGACTTGGACCGCTCCGGCTCCTGCTTGAGTTCCTCGAGCACGAACGTCTCGGAGGTGGTACCGCTCTGCACGCCGATCTTCTTGCCCTTGAGCTGCTCTTTGTCCTTGAACGGGCTGCTCTTCTTGAAGATGACCACAATGCCCGTCTTGACGTAGGGAATCGAGAAGTCGACGTTCTTCTTGCGGTCAGGCGTAACAGTGATGCCGGCGGCGGCCAGGTCGGCCTTGCCGCTGATGACGGCGGGGATCACCGAGTCGAAATCGACCGTTTCGGCCTTGAACGGACGGTTCAGCCGCTGCGCCACGGCGCGGCAGATCTCCACGTCGATGCCCGCGATCTCCTGACCACGCAGGAATTCGTACGGCGGGAACGTCGCCTCGGTGATCATCTTGAGCGAATTGTCCTTGGGCGCACACCCCACGAGCGCCAACGCCGCCAAGGCGGCAAGCGTGATGTTCTTCATTTCACTTTTCCTTTCGAAAGATGGTTCACAAAGCGCTCCAGACCGGCACTCTCCTCCAAGGTGATCACGCCATCGGCGCGCGCCGCCTCCAGGGCCTTGCTGAACTCTTCCTGACCCTCCAGGCTCTTGAGGAGCTGCACAAGCTGGGTGGTCTCCTCGTAATCGATCTTGCCGTCGGCCAGGATGACGTTGCCCATGCGCGCGAGCGCGGCGGAAAGCGCATCCGAACCCACCGACTGCGCGAAGCGGCGGAAGACCTCGGGCAAGGCGTCTTCGGCGATCTTCTCGCCCAGCAGCACCCGCATGAAGAAGAGCACGGCGAACATCAGCAGCACCGCCAACGGCAAGGCGATCCAGGCCGACCCCACGAACGGCGCCGCCAGATAGGCGACAAACGAGACGGCCGCCACGACGAGCGCATACGGCAACTGCGTGTTCACGTGCATGATGTGGTTGCACTGCGCGCCCGCCGAAGCCATGATCGTCGTGTCCGAGATGGGCGAGCAATGGTCGCCGCACACGGCGCCAGCCATGCAGGCGGCCACGGCGATGATGGTCATCGAGCTGCCGGGGATCGCCGCCAGCACGATCGGGATGAGGATGCCGAACGTGCCCCAGCTGGTGCCCGTCGAGAACGCGAGGATGATCGCGATCACGAAGATGATGGCGGGGAGGAAGTTCCAGAGACCGGCGGCCGGACCATTGATGATGTCCGAGATGAACACCTTCGCGCCCAGCGAATCGGTCATTCCCTTCAGCGTCCAGGCGCAGCAGAGAATCATGATGGCTGGCACCATCGCCTTGAACCCCTCGGGGAAGGCCTCCATGCAGTCGCGGAACGAGATGACGCGGCGGCACAGGTAGAAGGCCACGGCGAAGACCAGTGCCACAATCGACCCCAGCACCAGGCCCACCGAGGCGTCCGAGTCCGAAAAGGCCTTCACGAATCCCGGGTTGTCCGCACCGAAGTAGCCGCCCGAGTAGATCATGCCCACCAGGCAGCTGCCGATGAGCACCAACACCGGCACCACCAGGTCCATCACGCAGCCGCGGTCATTCTTGGCGAGCGCCTCGGTGGCGTCCTCGATTGCCCCCAGATCCGGCAGGCCGCCCATGGTGGTGGCCTCATGCCGCTTCATCGCGCCGAAGTCGAATCTGGACATGGCAAAGAAGAACATCGCGAAGATGGTGAGGATGGCGTAGAAGTTGTAGGGGATGGCGTTGATGAAAAGCGAGAAGCCCGACTCGGCGCCGGCGCCCTTCGCGAAGCCCGCGACGGCGGCCGCCCACGAGGAGATCGGCGCGATGATGCAAATCGGCGCGGCCGTGGCATCGATCAAATAGGCCAGCTTGGCGCGCGAGACCTTCTTCGCGTCCGTCACCGGACGCATCACCGACCCCACGGTGAGGCAGTTGAAGTAGTCGTCCACGAAGATCAGCAGACCGAGGACGATCGTCGCAATCTGCGCGCCCACGCGCGACTTGATGTGCGTCTGCGCCCAGCGGCCAAACGCCGCCGAGGCCCCCGTCTTGTTCATCATCGCCACCAGCGAGCCCAGCAGCACCAGGAAGATGAGGATGCCGATGTTGTAGGCGTCCGCCACCTTGCCGATGAATCCGTCCTTCATCACATGGGTGATCGCCGTCTCGAAGACGCCCCAGAACCCATCCGACTTGAGCGCAAACAGCACGCCGCCCGAGACGATGCCAACAAACAGGGACGAATAGACCTCCTTGGTGATCAAGGCCAGGAAAATCGCGATGAGCGGCGGCAGAATGGCCCACCAGGTGCCGAACACCGGCTCCGCCGTGCGCACGGTGGCGAGCGCCGTCGCCTCGTTCGCCTTGAACGCCTTGTCGTTCTGGACGTTCTCGGCGTAGGCCTCCACATAGGACTTGGCGCCCTTGACGTCGTCCTTGTCGTCCACGACGGCGAGGTTGTAGGCGTTGGTCGTGGCGCCGTCATCACCCGCGAC
This sequence comes from Kiritimatiellia bacterium, assembly GCA_024405395.1. Lineage (GTDB taxonomy): Bacteria > Verrucomicrobiota > Kiritimatiellia > RFP12 > UBA1067 > RGIG6720. Next base: position 28,586 of record JAKSOW010000026.1, read on the forward strand.
GACGACCGACACCAGACTCGGCGCCGGCGCCGCCGTCTCGGCTGCGAGGGCGGGCAGATAGGCAAGCAGGACCACCAGAACACTCATCAACAGCTTTTTCATCAGCACTCTCCCTTACGTGAAAGACACAACGGCGCCAACGCCACGGCCAGCACGGCGACGAACACCAGGAGACATCCCCCCAGGCAACGCCCCGACAACACCTCCTGGCAGAACATCCAACCGAACAGGACGCCGAAGACCGACTCCAGACTCATCACTATGGCGGCCGGCGCGGGCGGCGTGCCCATGCCCTGCGCCACGTTCTGAAGCGTGTAGCCCACGCCGCTGGAGCCCAGGCCCAAGTAGAGCAGCGATGGAAACGCCGCCGACACGTTGGCCCACGTCACCTGCGCCGACTCCGCCATGAAGAACATGAACGGCAGCGCGCAGAGGGCGCACACGGCGAACGACACCGCCGAAAAGGCGATCGTGTCGATGCCCGGCGCAAATCGGTCCACCACCAGAATCTCCACGGCGAACAACGCCGCACAAGCCAGCGACCACAACTCGCCCAACCCCACGGCAAACGATTCGCCGCCCGTCACGCAGATGAAGTAGGTACCGACGAGCGCCGGCACAAGCGCCGCCCACTCCACCCACGAGGCTCGACGGCCAATGAAGGCGCCGATCACCGGCACCAGCAGGATGTAGTTCGCCGTCAGGAAGGCGCACACGCCCGGCGTCACGCCCAAGTCGAAGGCGTGCTGCTGCGCATACATCGGCACAAAGAGCGACACGCCACAGATGCTGCCGTAGACCCAGGTCCGCCGCGTGAAGCCGTTTCGCCGCCGAACCGCCTGAACCCCCAGCAGAAACAGCACCGCCAACACCGAACGGAAACAGATCACGGCGGCGGGGCCCAGGTGGTTCGCGCCCCAGAGCTGGGCCACGAACCCGCCACCCCAGAACAACGTCGTCACCAAAAGCAGGAGGACTCCCAACAATCCCCTGCGCCGTGCCTTGTCCGTTGTGAATGCCGCCGCCATGCCGTCACACGATGAGCATGCAGTCGCCGTAGCTGAAGAAACGGTATTCCTTCTGCACGGCAAAGGCATAGGCGCAGAGGATGCGCTCGCGACCCGCCAGCGCGGAAACCATCATCAGCAGCGTGGACTGCGGCAGATGGAAATTGGTGAGCATCGCGTCACACACCTTGAAGGTGTAGGGCGGATAGATGAAGATGTTGGAGGCGCCATGCCCGGCAACGACCTTGCCATCATGGGCGGCGGCCACAGTTTCAAGCGTGCGCACCGTGGTGGAGCCCACGCACACGACCCGTCCCCTGCGCGCCTTGCAGGCGGCAATGGCCTCGGCCGTCTCGGGCGGCACCGTGAACACCTCGAAGTCCATCTGGTGGTCTTCAATCTCGTCGCATTTGACGGGACGGAACGTGCCGGGGCCCACATGCAGCGTCACGGCCGCACGTTTGACACCCTTGGCCTCCAGCGCCGCGAAGATCTCCGGCGTGAAGTGAAGGCCCGCGGTCGGCGCCGCCACGCTGCCCACTTCGCGCGCGTAGATGGTCTGATAGCGTGCGCGATCGGCCTGCTCTTCCTCGGCCGTGCCTTCGCGATGCACGTAAGGCGGCACGGGCGTGTGGCCAAACTCGTCCAGCAGCTGCATCAGCGGCCGCGAGCAGATGAAGTCCGCCCGCCAGAGGCCGCCTTCGAGCTTCTTCACGAGGCGCACCTCAAGCTCCTTGTTCGGTCCGAACACCGCCACCTGCCCCTCACGGCTTGGCCGCCCCGAACCCACCAGAATGGACCAGGTCACCGCCTCTTCGGCGGCCGGGGCGTCGAGTTTCGCCTCCAGCCCCTCCTCGACGCCGCTCGCGAGCGGCGAAACCATCAGCACCTCCACCGCGCCCGGCGAATCACTCCAGGTGCCCAGCAGACGCGCCGGGAACACCTTCATGTCGTTGACGACGAGAAGGTCCTTCTCGTTGAGGTACTCGACGATGTCCGCCACACCGCGATGTTCGATCATCCCGGTGTCGCGGTGCAGCACCATCATGCGGTCTTCACCGCGCTTCTCGCTCGGATGCTGCGCAATGAGGCGCGTGGGGAGCGGATAGTAGAACTGTTTGGTCTTCACGGAAGCCGCCGTCAGATCTTCTGGACGCCGTTCACGAACACGGCACAGGCCTTGAAGGTCTTGGGGTCAAGCACCGCAAGGTCGGCGATGTAGCCCTTTTCGACCTTGCCCAGCTGCTTGCCCAGGCCCAGCTCAATGGCCTGGTTGTAGGAGGTCACGCGCACCAGATCCTTGAGCGGCAGGCCCGTGACGTCGCGGACGTTCTTGAGGCCCTGGCACATCCACAGCGTGGAGCCGGCGAGGTTGCCGCCCTCCACCAGACGCGCCTCGCCGCCCTTGAGCGCGACCTTGAGGCCGCCCATCTCGAAGGCATAGCCGTCCTCGCAGTGCGAACAGCGCAGCGAGTCGGTGATCATCTGCACATGGGCGAGCGAACGCTTCGTGAAGACGAGCTTGAGCATGTCGTCGCACAGGTGGATGCGGTCGCAGATGACCTCCGTATTGAGGTCGTCCACCAGGAAGCCGGCGCCCACCACGCCGATTTCGCGGTGGTGGAGCTTCGTCATCTGGTTGCAGAAATGGGTGAGGTGGCGCAGACCGTTCTTGTAGGCGGCCATCAGCTCGGCAAACGTGGCGCCCGTGTGGCCGCAGGACGGCACAATGCCCTTCTTCAGGCACTCGGCGGCGAATTCGGCGCCGCCCTTCGTTTCGGGCGCATAGGAAATGAGCTTCACGGGCGAGATCGCGTCAATGCCCAGCACCTCCTTGAGGCTGGGCTTGCGCACGAACTTGGGGTTCTGCGCGCCACAGCAGGCGACATTGATGAACGGGCCCTCCAGATGAATGCCGATCACCTTGGCGAACTTCTCGTCCTTCTTGTACGCGGCCACGGCCTTGGCGGCCTTCTTGAGCGTGCCGTTCGCCACCGTGAGCGTGGTGGGCAGGAACGAGGTGCAGCCTTCAGCCAGTTTAGCCTCGGCGATCTTCTCGATCGCCTCGGGCGTGGCGTCGCACACATCGTAGCCGCAGGCGCCGTGCAGATGCACGTCAATGAAGCCCGGCATCACATACTTGCCCTTCACGTCAACGACCGTATCGTAGCCCTTGGGCGAGACCTTCTTCGTGGTGACGGCCTTGATCTTGCCGTTGACGATCTCGATGGACGCGTCCTTGAGGTCGACGTCGGGGCTGATGACATGCGCATTTACGATGAGCGTTTTCATTCCTGTTTTCTCCTTAAAACGGTATTATAGCACAAAAGGCATCAAATGGGCAATCCTCAGGGGATCTCCACGAGCTCCGAGGGCGCGTACTGGTCAAGAATCGCCAGCCGCACATCCGAACGGTCGCAGTCCGCCAGAGCCTGTTTCATTGCCGCTCGCGCCAGCGAGGGCGTATTGCATTCCTCGGAGAGATGCGCCAGCAGCAGGACCTTGAGCCGCGGCGGATTCACTTCGCGGAACAGTGCCGCAGCATCTTCATTCGCCAGATGGCCCGAACGCCCCGCAATCCGCTGCTTGAGCGTCGGCGAGCGATTCGATGTCTGCAGCAGCACGGGGTCGTGATTGGACTCCAGCACCGCGCAGTCGCAGCGGCCAAAGGCGTCGCGCACGCCCATGGTCACCACGCCCGTGTCGGTGCCGATGAAAAGCGCCGCCGCGCCGTCCTCGATCAGGTAACCCACCGGATCGGCGGCGTCATGGGACATGGAGAACGGCGTCACGCGAAAATCGCCAACTTCAAATTCGCAGGCCGTTTCGAAGACGGCCCAGCCGTCGCTGACGCCCGATTTGGCGGCAATCGCATCGGCCGTGTCGCCATTCGCGAAAAGCGGCACATCGGGGTAGTGCTTGTGGAATTGGGTAACGCCCGTGAAATGGTCCACATGGTCATGGGTGAACAGGACGCCACAGGCCTCCCCCACATCGACACAGCACGCCTCCGCACGCGCCTTCAGTTCACGATGCGAAAGGCCCAGATCCACCAGCAACAACTGGCCGCTCGCCGACCGCACGGCCAGCGAGTTGCCCTTGGAGCCACTTGCGAAGATGCGCAACCTCACGATGGATCAGGCCTCGTGGATCTTCGCGTTGGCCTTGGCGACCTTTTCGGCGATCGTCTTCTTGTGGGCATGGAACTTCTCGCGCAGGGCGGCATCCGCCGTGCCGAGGATCTGCACGGCCAGCAGGGCCGCATTCGTGGGGCCCGCCGAACCGCAGGCCACCGTGGCCACCGGCACGCCGGAGGGCATCTGCACGGTGGCATAGAGCGCATCAAGGCCATTGAGGGCGCCGCCCGCAACGGGAATGCCGATGACGGGCAGCACCGTACCGGCCGCCAACACGCCACCAAGATGGGCCGCGCCGCCCGCTGCGGCGATGATCACCTTGAGGCCGCGCGATTCCGCGGTGCGCGAATAGTCGATGGCCATCTCGGGCGTACGGTGCGCGCTGATCACGCGGGTCTCATACGGCACACCAAAACCATCCAGCGTGTCGCACGCCTTCTTCACCAGGGGCCAGTCCGAATCGCTGCCCATCACAATGCCAACTAAAGGTTTATCGCTGTCCATTCTCGTGCTCCATTCTTCCTTTTGGTGGGGTATTATACCACACAAGCGGGATGTTGGAAAGGTTGAAGCACACCCCAAGAATTTTGAGATGCGCAGCACGGGGAAATTATGCTATAATATGGTCCTTCTACAGGGAGGGTTGGCGGAGTGGTCGATCGCGGCGGTCTTGAAAACCGTTGAACCGCAAGGTTCCGGGAGTTCGAATCTCTCACCCTCCGCCACCGTTTTCAATCTTGAAAACCGAACTCGCACACTGTCAAACTCGCAACACTGTAACA
>JAKSOW010000260.1 GCA_024405395.1 Kiritimatiellia bacterium
AGAGCGTCGGCCTTCCAAGCCGATTACGAGGGTTCGATTCCCTTCGCCCGCTCCATTTCTTTCTGGAAGCACGGAGCCGTGAGCGCGTGAGCGAAGCGGAACAAGCGAGCGGTTCCGTACCAGTTGCCGGGGTGGCGTAATGGCAGCCGCAGCAGACTCAAAATCTGCCGCAGGAAACTGCGTGAGGGTTCGAGTCCCTCCTCCGGCACCACTTCTCAGTAAATGACCGCCGTTAGGCGTCTTTCAGCGGCTGCGGGCGAAGAATTCGTTGTCGTCAACCGCGCGCACAGTCCACGGGAATGCCCCCAGCGTCACAAGCGCCTCCCCAGCCAGAAAAAGCGAACCGCACACCACGACCGTGCCCTTCGCCTCACGCGCCCAGGCCACGGCGGCCTTGAGGCCTTCCTTCAGCGAGGTGCACGCCTCAGCCTTGACGAACCCGGCCATCGTCATGCGCTCCACAACCTCCTTGGGATCGAGCGAACGCGCGTTTGTGAGCGGCACGGCCCATCCATGTGTGCCGACGGCACTGAGAATCCGCAGATTCGCCAGCACGTCCTTGTCACCGCAGAAACCACACACGAAGGCAATCGGCTCGGCCACATGGGCTTCGCGAATCGCGTCACGCAGCGCCATCGAACCATCTGGATTGTGCGCGCCGTCGATGATGAGCGGCACGCCATCCTTCGTCAGCCGCTGGAAGCGCCCCGGCCAGACGACATTCTCCAGCCCTTCCTTGACGGCAACGTCCGACACGTGGTAGCCATGCTCCTTGCACAGCACGTCCACTGCCGTGAGGGCCGTGGCGACGTTCTCCACCTGGAATGTGCCCGCCAGCGCAAAATCAATGGGCGGCGGATTGCGGAAGGACGTGGTCAACACCAGAGGTGCCTGCTGCTGCACGGAGACGTGGTCCTCCGCCGCCGTGAACGCGCATCCCATAAGCGAGGCACGGCGAGCAATCGTCTCACGGGCCGATTCGGGCATGGCGCCACACACCACCGGGCAACCCGGCTTGAGGATGCCGGCCTTGACCTCGGCGATGGCCACATGCGTGGATCCCAGCCATTCGCAATGGTCCAGGCCCACGCGCGTGATCACGGAAACGAGCGGCTGGACCAGGACATTCGTGGCGTCATCCCGTCCGCCCATGCCCGCCTCCAGCACCACCACATCCGGATTCGCCTTGCGGAAAAGCAGGAGTGCCGCCACCGTAAGCCCCTCGAAGAATGTGACGGCGTATCCCTGTTCGGCCACGCGATCCACGGCGGCGAAGAGCTCGTCGGCAATCTCCTCCAGGACCGCGTCAGAGGCGGGCTCGCCATCCAGGAAGAAGCGTTCGTTGAGCGCCAGCAGATGCGGCGAGGCAAAACGCGCCGTATGGTAGCCGGCAGAGCGCATCATGGCGTCAATAAGCGCGCACACCGCGCCCTTGCCGTTCGTGCCGGCCACATGGACGCACTTGAGCTCACGCTCGGGATGGCCCAATTCCTCGAGCAATGCGTTGATCGACGCCAAACCAGGGCGCACACCCACGGTGCGCAGCGCGTCCAGACGCGCACGGAAGGATTTCGGAGAGGTCATAGTCTAATCGCCAGAACGGCGCCAAGTGCGGTAAGCCCGTACCCCGCCAGCACCAGCCACAGCAGACGGTCTGTCAGGAGCACCCGCTCGGGACGGCCCACGTCACCGCGACTGTAGACAAGAAAGAGATAACGCGCCAAGCCCAGCGCCACAAAGATCCCGGTGAAGGCCAAGCCCCGCGTGCCAAACCGCGCAACCGTATCCGCCGCCAGCGTGTAGCAGACATACACGGCCAGCGTACTAAGCGCCGAAAGGCCGATGAGCACGTTGAGAACGGCTGGATGGTACCCCTCCAGAGCCGATCGGCTCGTGGCGGCCGTTATCTTCTCATGCCGCCGTTTGCACAGCGCCAGGAAAAGCGACAGCGCAAAGGCGCAGCCCAGCAACCACGGCGAAATGCGCACCGCCATCGCCGCCGCCCCGGCCACCGCACGCAGCACGAAACCGGCCGCGATCACAAACACATCCACATACGGCAGACGCTTCAGGAGTCCTGAATAGAGGCATTGCAAAACCGTGTAGATGAGGATGACCGCAAAACCCCAGGTACGGTCGGGATGGCGGAAGACCAGGTAGCACGGAAACGCCAGCCCCAGCGCGAACAGCGCCAACGCCACCCGCACGGCGTCTATCTTGTTGATGAGATCCGCTGCGATCGGACGGAATCGCTTGACCGGATGCAGACGGTCCGCCTCGTAGTCCGACACGTCGTTGAGCAGGTAGAAGGCGCTTGAAACCAGGCAGAAGGACGCCGCCATCGCACAGACCAGCACAAATGGGCGCCACCCACGCGCCATCGCCGCCTGCGAGGCGTCCGCAACGGCGAAGAACCACGCCGCGAATACCACGGCGTTCTTCGTCCATTGGTTGATCCGCAACGCTTTGAGCCAGACGGTGAACATACTCGGGCGATATTATACCATTGCGTGCGGACCTCTGCAATGGTAGAATATTCGCCGTGGACAAACGCATCTATCTTTCGCCGCCGTGGTTGGGCGGCAGCGAACGTACGCGTCTCGAAGACGCGGTGGCCAGCGGCTGGGTTGCCCCCTGCGGGCCTGCCGTGGACGAGTTCGAGCGGCGTCTTGCGGCGCTGCCTGGGTCTGGACACCACGCGGCGGCCGTCACGTCGGGCACGGCCGCCCTGGATCTGCTGATGCATGAGTTCGACGTGGGACCCGGCACGACCGTCATCGCCTCCGACCTCACCTTCATCTCCACGATCGGACCCGCCGTCCACCGTGGCGCCACACCGATCTTCGTGGATTCCGATCCGGCGACCGGCACGATGTCCGTACCCTTGCTGGAAGAGGCCCTCGCCTGCTGTTCGACAAAGCGAGTGATTGTCATTGCCGCCGATCTCTATGGACAGTGCTGCGACTATGACGCCCTCGCCGAGGTCTGCGCGCGGCGGGACGCCATTTTCCTGGTCGATGCCGCCGAAGCGGTAGGCGCCACCTACAGAGGCCGCGGTGCCGGATCCGCCGGGTGTGCGTCCATCTATTCCTTCAACGGCAACAAGCTCATCACCACTTCGGGCGGCGGAGCCGTACTTTCTGCGGACCAGGCGCTGGTAGACCGTACACGGAAACGCGCTCAGCAGTCGCGTGAACCCTTCCCCTGGTATGAACACCAAGAAGTCGGCTACAACTATCGTCTCAGCAACCTGCTGGCGGCCGTGGGGTGCGGGCAGCTGGACATTCT
>JAKSOW010000261.1 GCA_024405395.1 Kiritimatiellia bacterium
CGCAGCTGTCGGAGAAGTCGCAGACCTTCTTGTAGTCGGCGTCATAGAGCGTGGCTGCGACCGGCTTGGCGTCGCCCACCGTCTCAACGGCGAGACTGAGCTTGGCGTCCTTGAAGTCCGCAGAGATGTCGGTCTTCACCGCAAAGTCGCGGATACCGGCCTTGGGCGTCGCGAAGAGTGTGACGTCGCGGAAGATACCCGAGAAGCGGAACATGTCCTGGTCCTCGAGATACGAGCCGTCGCTCCAGCGGTAGACTTCAACCGCAAGGATGTTGGCTCCCTTCTTGAGGTACGGCGTGAGGTTGAACTCCGAGGGCAGCTTGGAGTCCTCGGCGTAACCCACCTTCTGCCCATTCAGCCACAGATAGTAGGCCGAATAGACGCCGTCGAAGCGTATGTGCACGTCACGGCCATTCCACTCCTCTGGCACGGTGAACGTGGTGCGATAGGAGGAAACGGGGTTCCAGTCCTTGTCCGGATGCGGCGGATTGGCGGGATGGGGATACTTGACGTTCGTGTAGATCGGCACGCCCCAGCCGCGCATCTCCACGCAGCTCGGGACATCGATGGTCGCCCACCCAGAATCGTCGAAGTCGACCTTCCAAAAATCCGCCGGACGCTGCTCGACGACGCCGCACCAGTGGTAGCGCCAATCGCCGTTGAGCGAAAGCGCATACGGGGTTTCGGGTTCGTCGGCCGTGAACGCGGCCTTGACCTCGGCGAGCGGCAGCGAATAGTGGCGCGCCGGTTCGCGGTTGATCGAATTGACCTGGGGGTCATCCCATTCGGGGGCGGCACAGACGCAAAGGGCGGCGGAAACCGCCGCCCCGAGCGTCCCGAGATGAATCATCTGGGGCATGTCTTTTGTCCTTCTTGTCAGAAATTCCATCCGCTGCGGATGTACGGACGATAGAGGTCGTTGGCGGCCTTGACGTCAAAGACCTGATTGTCGGAATCCCAATTGATCTTGCCCGGCACCTGCTGGGCCACGCAGCCCACCAGCATGCCCTCAAGCATCGGAATGGAGTGTTCCGTGTCGGCGAAGCACATCGAGTGCGTCATGTCGTAGACCGTGCCGACGCCCTTGATCGCGTCGCAGAACTCGGCCTTGTTGACGTAGTCGAGATCCTGCTTGATCGGGCTCTTGAAGATGATCTCGGGGATCGCCTTGCAGGCCTCGTGCTTGAGCGTGCCCTTCACCTTCTGCTCGCCGGTGAGCGCGATGAGCGCCTCCTGGCCGTAGTCGTTGGTGGAGACCATGATGCCCTTCGAGCCGATGATGAGGCAGCCCGTCTGCGGCACCTTGCCGAACGTGGCCACATACTGCGGCATCAGCTCGGCGGCAGGCTGCTGGTTGCCGTCATACCACACAAGCTTCACCTTGGGCAGCGTCACGCCCTTGCGGACGCGGCTCTTGCGCTCGGCGTAGATCACCTCGACCTGCGACTTGACGGGATACGCCACATCGTTCTTCTCGACGATCTGCTTGCACTCGGCGGAAAGCACCTTGCCGAGCTCCAGACCGCGGAACGGCAGGTTCATCGTGTGGCACGCCATGTCGCCGAAAGCGCCGGTGCCGAAATCGAAGAAGCCGCGCCAGTTGAAGCGGTGGTAGACGCCGTGGATCTTCGCGCAGTAGGGCGGGAAGCCGTAGTCCTTCTCGGGACGGTCGCCGATGTAGCCGCGGCACTTCGCCGTACCGAGCCAGAGATCCCAGTCAAGCGTGGAAGGCACCGCAACCGTGGGCAGCTGCGAGAACTGCTTGGCGAGGTTGCCCTGCGGCCAGATCGGACGGTTGGTCCACACATGCACTTCCGTGACGTCGCCGATGACGCCCTGCTGCAGCAGCTCCACATTGCGGCGATGGCCAACGCCCGCCGAACCCTGGTTGCCCATCTGGGTGATGACACCCGTCTGACGCGCGACTTCGTTGAAGCGCTTCACTTCCCAAAGCGTACGCACGAGCGGCTTCTGCACGTAGACGTTGATGCCCATCTGCATGGCCATCACGGCCTGCGCGGCGTGCATGTGGTCCGGCGTGGAGATCGTCACCGCGTCGAGATGCGGATTCTCCTCCAGCATCTTACGGTAGTCGCGATAACGCTTGACCTTGGAGGGGTCGCCGCCCATCTTCTGCAGGGAAGCAAGCTCGGCCTCCATCACGGAGTCGTCCACATCGCAGAACGCGACGATGTTCTCGCCGTGCTCAAAGATCTTGGACCAGTCGGTGTGGCCCTTGCCGCCCACACCGATGACACCCACGTTCAGCTTCTCGCCGGGCTTGCGGCGATGAACGGCGGGGGCGGAACACTTCGAAAGACAACAACCGCCGGCCGCAGCAGCGGACACGGCGGTGAAGCCCTTCAGGAAGCTACGACGGTTGAAGTTTGCCATTTTCGTATGTCCTGAATGAGAGGTTGACGTGACTTAGCCGAAGATCTTCGACCAGAAACCGCCCGTGGCGGTGGACTCATAGCCCGTGAACACCTTGCCGCCGGCGAGCACCTGGCGGGAGACGGGGTCGAACGTGCCGACGAGGCCCGTGCGCATCGCGGCGTTCGCCATGATGAGCGACACGGAGTGCCAGTAGCCGGCCTCGACGGGGGCGTTCGGGTTCTTGCGCTCGCGCACGCACTGCATCCAGTTGCGCATGTGCGCGCCCGTCATCTTGTCGGCGCCCGTGTTGGCGGCCGTCTCGGCCTTCTCGTACTTGGCGGTGAGCTTCTCCTCGGTGGCCTGCTTCACCTTCTCGACGCCCTCGTTCGTGACGACGCCCTTGATGAGGTCGATCGTGCCGTTGGGGCCGTAGTACTTCTCGACGTTGCCGCGGGCGGCGTTCGTCTGACGGCTCTGGAAGACGGCCTGGAAGCCCTTGCCGGGCTTGTTGTCTTCACCGTACTCGAGGATCGTCGTGAACGTGTCAAAGCTCATACGGCCATCGTTCCACGCGTAGGTGCCGCCGGAGGCGACCGCCTTGCGCGGATAGTTGAGGCCCGTGAACCA
>JAKSOW010000262.1 GCA_024405395.1 Kiritimatiellia bacterium
TCGCAACAGCGGCCAGGATGGCGATGATGGCGACCACGATCATGATTTCAACGAGCGTGAAACCCTGAGTCATTTTTTTCATGGTTGTTTCTCCTTTTGTCATGTCGCAATCGGCACCATGCCGGTCGCACAATGAAATGATGTAGCAAAATGCGTGCCAAACACGCGAAACCAGGCTTATGCCCCCTCTTCAAGGTTACGTTTCTGCATATTCTGTTCCAAGCGTCATCGTTGCCATTGTCACCACTTTGCAGACTTGCAAATGGTTTCGCAAAAATGCGAAAACCCCATCAGGCAAGCTACTCGTCCGAAAGCTTCCGGTAGAGCGTGCTGAGGTTGACCTTCAGCGTTTCAGCCGCTTTCTCCTTATTTCCGTGTGTTGTGGAAAGAATATGCTCAATATACTCCTTTTCCTTCTGTTTGAGGAAGCTCTTGAGAGAGGTGTTCTCCGCCATCATCGCCGCAGCGGGATCCTCCGCCGCAACGGCCGGCTTGAACGAAACGATCTTCGGCGGCAGGAGATCGGGCGTAATGCTGCCCTCCTGGAAGAAGGTCAGCGCATGGCGCATGGCATTCTCCAGCTCACGCACGTTGCCCGGCCAGTCGTATGCCGTCAGCAGACGCGCCGCCTCAGGCGAAATGGTGGGCACCGGATCGCCCGGCAGCGTTTCCGTGCGCAGAAAATGCGTCGCCAGCGGCAACACGTCCTCCACCCGCTTGCGCAGCGGCGGAATGTCGATCGTGATCACCGCGAAGCGGTAGTAGAGGTCGCTGCGGATCGTGCCCTTCACCACAGCCTGCTCCCGATCGGCGTTGGAGGCGGCAATCACGCGCACATCAACGGGGATGTCCTTGGTGCCGCCCACGCGCCGAATCTCGCGTTCCTGCAGCACGCGCAGCAGCTTGCCCTGCAGAATGAGCGGCATGGACGAGATTTCGTCCAGAAACAGCGTGCCGCCGTTGGCCGTCTCGAAAAGGCCTTCCTTATCGGCATACGCCCCTGTGAAGGCGCCCTTCACGTGCCCGAACATTTCGCTTTCCAGAAGATTCTCGGGCAACGCCGCACAGTTCACCGCCACCCAGGGCTTGCCTGCACGCGGCGAGGCCTTGTGGAGCGTGCGCGCGACAACTTCCTTGCCTGTGCCGGACTCGCCATTGATGAGCACGGTGGCCGAGGTGGGGCCCACCTTCTGGATGGTTTCGCTGACCTGCTGCATCAGCGGCGAATTCGCGATGAAATTCTCGAAACTGTAGCGCAGCGGCTGATCCGCATCCAGAGTCGTGGCGGCGGAGGCGCTCTTGGCGATCTTCTCCTCGGCGCGCTTGAGGCACGCGAGCATGTCATTGACCTTGAACGGCTTCGTGAGATAGTCGAAAATGCCGCTCTTCATCGCGTCAATGGCCGTCTCGACGCTGGCATAGGCCGTGAGCAGAATCACCGGCATATCGGGCGAGAGCTTGCGGATCTCCCCGAAAAGCGCCATGCCATCCATGGGCGTCATGCGCAAATCCGTGACAGTGATGTCGATTCCGCCCTTGCGTACGATTTCAAGGGCAGACGCGCCATCACGCGCCGTCTGCACGCCGTAGCCGTTCGCCTTCAGAAGGCTTTGCAGCAGCAGCACAATGCGCGGCTCGTCGTCAACGATGAGAATATTTGCCATGTAGGGGGCATATTATACTCCATTCATGCTCCTTTTGGCAAGTGTATTGTGTGGTCAGCCGGCATTTGCGGCCCGCAAACGGTGCATCTTCGGGCACCGCTCTAGCCTACAGGTCGTTCCCCATCCCGTGCCGGACCATTTGCATTTCATTGTAAATGTGTCGGGCGGCGGGGCGCACGGGGTGCGCCCCCTACCGCTGGTTGTTCCAGGACGTATGGTAACCGGACGGCGGGGCGCGGGCTGTTCCGGGACGTATGGTAGGGGGCGCACCCCGTGCGCCCCGTGCTGGTTGTTCACCATGTGGGAATTACAATGGAACCTGGCTGGGCTAGAGGGGTGCCCGTTTGCGCACACAAAGTCGGCCATGTGCGCGAAGCGGTGGGGCGGGGGAAGACGGCTGGCGGAGGGCCTCACGGAAAGAGACGGCGGCGCAGACAAGCGAGGCGGCGTGCCTGGGCGACGGGAGGTATTCCGACCTAGCCCAGGCACGACGGATCGCGCCGTATGCGGCGGCGGCTCCTTTCCGCGCGGCCCGGTAGCCAGACGGAGCGGACGGTTACCCCGAAATCCGACGCGTCTCGGAAAGCACTCGCGCACTCAAGCATCGTGCCCCCTCACGCGCCATTCGGCGCCTGGAAGTTACGACGCGAGCGAGCCCATGTTGAAGATCGGCAGGAACATGGCGAGCACGATGGTGCCGATGATGGCGCCAAGAAACACCATGAGGAACGGCTCCATGAGCGACGTGAGCGTACCCAACATCGTCTCCACCTCCTCATCGTAGGCATCCGCCACCGAATCCAGCATTTCCTCCACCTTACCGGCCTTTTCGCCGGCCGCCAACATGCGCACCATCAGAACGGGAATGAACGGCTTGCCGTCCAGCGAGGGACTGATCTGATTGCCCTGCTCAACCTCCTTGCGGGCATCCAGGACCGACTTCTCCAGCACGCCATTGCCCAGCGAACCGGCCACGACCTTGAGCGCCTTGAGAATCGGCACGCCCGCCGCCACCATCTGCGCCAGCAGACGGCTGAAACGCGCAATGCAGGCCTTCTGGTTCAGAAGGCCGAACACCGGCAGCTTCAGCATCCATTCGTCGAATTTGAGGCGCCCGCTCGGCGTCTTCTTCCAGCGCTTGAAGAGCCAGACCGCCGTGACCACGCTCGGCAGAATGATGTACCACCAGGACTTGACGAAATCGGCGACGTTCACGAGCATCTGGGTGAGCGCCGGCAGTTCCTTGCCGAAGCCCGCGAACATCTCGGCGCGTTTTCCCATACGGACGACCTCGAAGATAGGG
>JAKSOW010000263.1 GCA_024405395.1 Kiritimatiellia bacterium
CGCGCAGGTGGTCGTAGACCTCGATGCCCGCGAGGCCGATGTCCCGCGTGTGGACGGAGAGCTTCGTGCGGTCGAACGCGAAGACCGTGTCGCCGTTCACGAGCTCGGGCCCGAAGGCGTAGTAGCCGCCGAGGTCGTTGATCTCCTCGCGCGCATAGTCCGCGAAGTCCATCGTCTTCTGGTACATGGCGCGCCCCTTGAAATAGAGGTTCTTGCGCGCGATGTCCAGGGAGGTGAGCAGCAGGTACGAGGCCGACGTGGACTGCGTCAGCGTGATCACCTGGCGCACATAGTCGGGATTGACGGGGCGGCGGGTGAGCAGAACGGAGCTTTGGGTGAGCGAGCCGCCCGTCTTGTGGATGGAGGCCGCCGCCATGTCGCAGCCTGCCGCCATCGCCGAAATCGGCAGCTCCTCGTGGAAATAGAAGTGCGTGCCGTGCGCCTCGTCCGCCAGCACGCGCATGCCCGCGGCGTGCGCCACCTTCACGATCTCAACCAGATTCGAGCAGATGCCGTAGTAGGTGGGGTTGTTGACGAGAATCGCCTTGGCCGAGGGATGGGCGGCAATCGTCTTGCGCACGTCCTCCACGCTCATGCCGAGGGGGATGCCCAACCGCTTGTCTGTGCCGGGGTTGATGTACACCGGGATGGCGCCGCACACCACCAGCGCATTGATGGCGCTGCGGTGGACGTTGCGGGGCAGGATGATCTCGTCCCCGGCCGAACAGGTGGCCATGATCATGGCCTGCACGGCGGATGTGGTGCCGTTGACCATGAAGAAGGCGTCATCGGCGCCAAAGGCCTCGGCGGCGAGCTGCTGCGCATCCTTGATGACGGATACCGGGTGCCCCAGGTTGTCCAACGGCTTCATGGAGTTGACGTCCATCGCCAACGCACGATCACCGAGATACTCGGTAAGCTCGGGATTGCCACGGCCGCTCTTGTGCGCGGGAACGTCGAAATGCGCCAGACGATTGATGCGCTGGCGATCCAGGGCATCTGCAAGCGGCGTGGCCTTCTGCCGCGCACGCATCGCATCTCCTGCCCCAGCAGGTACGGTTCTTGCCATTTAATTTACCACCCGTTAGGATAAGTGAACAACAGCCCGAATTCCATACTCCCCAAGGAGCAGTTCAAGGGTGTAGAAAGTGTAGCAAACTCAACCCCTGGATTCCGTAACAATAGGATACGTTCCTAGGAATTCATCAACAAACTCAGCCAATGGCCAACATGGCCTGCACGGCGCGGCGCGCCTGCGTGGCCGTAGGCTCGGGTACGACCACGACGTTCTTCATCTCCTGCAGGCAGTCCCGCAGATTCTCAAGCGTCGTCTTCTTCATATTCGGGCAGATCATCCGCTCAGTGACCGGATAGAAGGTCTTCTCGGGATTCTCCTTGCGCAGACGGTGCAGGATGCCGGTTTCCGTGCCCACGATGATCTCCTTTTCCGACGATTCGCGGGCGAACTTGCACATGCCGCCAGTGGAAAGCGCATGATCTGCCGCCGCACGCACGTCCTTCGCGCATTCGGGGTGCACCAGGACAGGTGCGCCCGGATGGGCGGCACGCGCCTCGGCGATGCCCTTCACCGTAATGATCTGATGGGTGGGGCAATAGCCCGGCCAGAGGGTGTAGGTGCGTCCGAGCAGGCCGGAGATATGCCCGCCAAGATGCTGGTCCGGCACAAAGAGGATCTCCTCGTCCGGGCCAAAGGTGGCCATCACGCGCTCGGCGTTGCCGCTCGTCACGCACATGTCGCACTCGGCCTTGACTTCCGCCGTGGAATTCACGTAGCAGACGGCCTTTGCGCCAGGATGTTCGGCCTTGAGGGCCCGCACCTGGGCACCGGTGATCATGTCCGCCATCGGGCAGCCCGCCGAGGGCTCCGGAATGAGCACCGTCTTTCCGGGGTTGAGGATGGCGGCAGTCTCGGCCATGAAGTAGACGCCACAGAAGACGATGACCTCTGCGTCGACAGTGGCCGCCTTGCGCGCCAGCTCCAACGAGTCGCCCGTGTAGTCCGCCACATCCTGCACTTCGCCGCGCGTGTAGTTGTGCGCCAGAATCACGGCCTTGCGCGTCTGTGCCAGATTGCGGATCTCTTCCTGTATCGTCATATCGTCACCACCTTCCTCGATGGGGGCTATTATAGCGCAACCCCCATCGCATTTCCACCGACAAATCAATAAAAAGGCACAGGCGCGTGACGGGGTCCGTCACACGCCTGTTTTGCCGTCCATCTTATGGACAGGTCACTTGGCCGCCAAGTAGGCGTTGATGCCTGCGGCCGCACGACGGCCCTCGCCCATGGCGAGAATCACCGTGGCAGCGCCGAGCACGATGTCGCCGCCGGCGAAGATGCCGGGAATCGACGTCATGTTCGTCTCGGGGTTCACGACGATGTTTCCGCGCTTGTTGATCTCCAGACCATCCGTGGTGGCCGGGATAAGCGGATTCGAGGCATTGCCCACCGCCACGACGACGGTGTCGATGTCCAGCGTGAATTCGCTGCCGGGAACGGCAACCGGGCTACGACGGCCGGAGGCATCCGGTTCGCCGAGCTCGTACTTGAGGCACTCGATGCCGCTCACGAAGCCCTTGTCGTCGCCCAGGATACGCTTGGCGTTCTGAAGCATCAGGAACTCCACGCCTTCCTGCTTCGCGTGATGGACTTCCTCCTTACGCGCCGGCATTTCCTCGAGGGAGCGGCGGTAGATGAGGTAGACCTTCTCGGCGCCAAGGCGGAGGGCCATGCGGGACGCGTCCATCGCGACGTTGCCGCCGCCAAGCACCGCGACCTTCTTGCCGTGCCAATACGGCGTGTCGGCCTGGCCTTCGAGATAGGCCTTCATGAGGTTCGCACGCGTGAGGTATTCGTTCGC
>JAKSOW010000264.1 GCA_024405395.1 Kiritimatiellia bacterium
CTTTTGGGCTATTTCCTTGATTGTCATCTTACTCTGCTCTTCTCAATCCAAGATTCAACTATTCTCAACTCAAAGCTCCAAGCTCTAAGCTTCAAGCTCACAGCGCCCCCTTCAGGATCTCGGCCAGAACCTCCGCCGTCACCGGGGGATTGGAGGCGAGCACGCCGTCCGCATTGAAGCTCACCGTCCGCACGCCCTCGACGATGCCGGGGATATCCGCCTCCGTGACACCCTTCTCGGAGAGCGTGGTGGGCACGCCGGACTTCGCGATGAACGCCTTGAAGTCGGCAATTGGCATGATCTCCCGCTCAAAGCGTTCGTATGGTGCCGGCTTGATGGATTTGTGGTACGCCATCCAGGCTGGCATCATGATACCGAGGGACGAACCGTGGTTGATGCCGTAGCGGGAGGTGAGAACGTGCCCCACCTGATGCATCGGCGTCCAGGCGTCGCCCGGCGAGGCCCAGCCGTTGAGGCCGCAAGTCGCAGCCCACATCAGTTCCGCGCGCGCGTCGGCATCCGTCGGATTCGCCAGCACGATCGGCAGATTCCTGATGATCGTCTTGATCACGCCCAGCTGGAATTCGTGCAGCAGGTCGCTCTTCGCCTGTCCGTTGACGAAGATCTCCAGTACGTGGCTGATTGCGTCAATCGCGCCGCAGGCCGTCTGGAACGGCGGGAGCGTGTAGGTCAACTCGGGATCGAGGATGGCGGTCTTCGCGAAAAGGCAGTCCGCCCAGATGTAGCTCTTCTGCCTGCGCGTCGTGGAGGAGACGACGCTGCACATGTTCATCTCGCTGCCCGTCGCCGGCAGGGTCGGGATCAGGAGGAGCGGCAGCGCGGCCTCGGGCGGCTGGGCGGTCACGTTGGAGTGGCTCGCGTAGACCATGTTCCAGAGGTCGCCATGCGTGTAGAGGACGCCCGCGGCAATCGCCTTCGCGGCGTCCATTGCGCTACCGCCGCCCACGCCGATGACCAGGTCGGCGCCAAATGCCTTCGCCTGCTCGACGCCGCGCGCGACCATCTCGATCGGCGGATTCGGCGTCACTTCGAGGAAGGCCTGGGAAGCGACGCCCGCCGCGTCCAGAAGGCTCCAGATCTTGGTCAACGTACCCGTGACGCTACCGTCGTTATAGCTGACCACAAGGGCCTTGGCGCCCAGTTTCTTCGCCTCGACACCGATTTGGGCGAGCGTTCCCGCGCCAAAGATCACCTTGACGGGGTTCTGATAGGTAAATGCGTTCATGGTAGATCCAATGTTTGAATGTTTGAATGGGGGAATGTTTGAATGTTTGAATGGGGGAATGTTTGAATGTTTGAATGGGGGAAATGGATTACGGGGCATCGTAAGATTTACGGCCGGCACGAATGGCATCGTAGGACTTGCGCTCTTCATTGAGACGACGCTGGTAGCGGTTCTCGCGTTCAAGGTCCTGCGCGCAGGGGCGGAACCCGTCCATGTCCGCGCGCGGATTCGTCTTCAGGCGCTCGGCGCCCTTTCGGAGGATCGCAAGAGCCGCCTCGCCCGCCGGCGTCCCCTTCACGCCCTCGAGGATGCGGGAGAGCTCCGGACGCGTGAAGTTGAGCTGTTCGCGCTGCTTCGCGCTGAAGCCTGTCGCGATCTTCACGCCCGTCAGCTTTTCGAGCTCGTCGTGCTCGGCACGGGTGATCGGCATGCGCCCGCCGTAGCTCTCGGGCCACGCGCACTCGTAGCACGGCCAGTACGGCGCATTGACGTCCATCCAGGTGATCAGCCGGTCGCGCTCGTCGTCCGTCAACTGGACCTTGCCATGCCCATAGAGCTTCTTCGTAAGCTTCGAGGCGTGCGCGCCCCAGGAATAGGCGGGCTGGATTTCGGCGGGACCGCCACCGATGCACGTTACAAAACCCTGCGACCAGAGGTCGACGTAGCTTGTGCAGAAATAGGCGCCGAGGTCGCCGCTGAGGTTCAGCTTCGCGCCGGCCTTCGTCCCATAGTCGTGGCAGCTCGCGCACTTCGCCGTGAAGATGGGCTGGACCTCCTTCTGGAAGGAATAGAGGTGCGGCTTCGTGCCGCGCTCGAGGCCGCGCAGGTTGTAGGCGCCGTCCAGCTTCGACGGTGCGCGGCGCATCGCGAGCGGCTGCTTCTCCGTCTTCGGCACATCGCCGACGCGGTTCTCGTGGCAGCCGACACAGCCATAGAGCTCGCCCGGCTGGAGGTAGGCGCCGGACCGCATGGACTGGATCATCTTCCCCTCGGCATCCAGTGCCTGGAAGTAGACGTACGTGTTGCCGGGAACCTCGAAATACGCGCTGCCATCCTCTTCAACCGGCACCGTGCCGAGGATGCGCTTGTTCTCGAACGAATGCCAGTTCATCGCACAGGCCTCCTCGCCATGGCCGAACCAGCCCCGGCCGCGGATCCAGGTGCGCTTCTCGGGACTCTCGACGACGCGGAGCGCCTTCACGCTGCCGGGCTTCACGCCCTGCATGTGGGTGCCGATGTAGACGTTCTGCACGTAAAAGCGACCCGGCGCATCTGGCGCATCGAAGTTCCGCTGCTCGCTCTGGATGACCGGCTTTTTCGCCGCACGCAGCAGCACGGGCGAATGGCATCCCGGCGCCTCCTCGTGGAAGACGACCTCGTTGCCATGCAGGTCGAGATAGACGAGCGCCATCTCGCCGGCACGGCCGTTCGTGCGCGTGGCGATGAAATGCGCGTCATCGATCGGATACGGATCCGCATACTTGACGGGGAGCGGACGCGT
This sequence comes from Kiritimatiellia bacterium, assembly GCA_024405395.1. GTDB lineage: Bacteria > Verrucomicrobiota > Kiritimatiellia > RFP12 > UBA1067 > RGIG6720. The sequence goes on from JAKSOW010000264.1 coordinate 2,748, forward strand.
GGAATCGAAGTCCTCCTTGCCGCCCGCGTGGATCTTCGCGCGGTAGTC
>JAKSOW010000265.1 GCA_024405395.1 Kiritimatiellia bacterium
CGTCGGTAACGCATTCGTAACGTCCTCGCCGAAGCAGACAGCCGCCAAAGCGGCCACCCCAAAAGCAAGCATGGCTGTTTTTTTCATCATTCAGCCCTCCTTCTTTCCATTCAGAATTGGGTCAACGAGCTCCATGCGGCCATCAACCGCCCGAAGAAGCGCTACATGACAGTTCGGCAATTGGACAAGCCGCTCGAACTTCTCCACCGTCCAGTGGAACCAGCGCATCAGAAAGCACTTGATTGCCGTGCCGTGCGAGACGATGACGATGTTCTCCGGCGAGTCGGGGCGCTCGAACTGACGGAAGAGCGACTCAAGGAAGGAACACATACGATCATAGACGTCGGCGCAGGACTCGCCTTCGGGGAAACGATAGAAGAAGTTGCCGCACTTCTCCCGAAGCTCGCGATTCGCAGCGCTCGCCTCGGGCGTCGGCATGTTGCCGTACTCCTGCTCGCGCAACGAAGGATCCTGATAATCAAAGACTGGCTGACGGCCCATGCCCTCAAGAAGCGAATCCTTGGTTTCGAGCGTCCGCAGATAGGGCGAGGCATAGACGCCAAACGCCTCTTCTCCGATGAGCGCGGCAACCTTTCGCCCCGCCTCGCGCGCCTGTCCACGTCCAGCTTCAGTCAAGTGAATCAGATGATCTGGAACGCGGCTGTACACAACCGGATCGACATTGGCCTCCGACTCTCCATGTCGCACAAGGATTATTCTCTTCGGCTGCATGCCTTCCTTTCCAACTTTTCAAGACATTTTATCGCCGCCAGCAGCATCGCCTTTGCGGCTTCAGTGTTCTTCTCATACTGAATCGAAATACGAAAAGCGACTAGCATCGCAAGGACAGACGACAGCGCAAACATGTCGGACGACACACCGGCTACAAGTGCCGCATGACGAATATGCCGTAGCATCGCATAGACAAATGCAATGCGCCGATCCATCCGCAAATCCCGCGCCAATGCATCGCGCTTGGCAAACACCGCGCCAACCACGAGCGACTCAAAATTTTCCATCAACCGCCGGAGATGTGCCTTGGTGAGCCCTTCCGGACGGAACCACAAGCCTAACGCAGAAGTGAACATCACGCTGTAGTCATGAACAATTACGTCGCGCCGCGTCCGCCCGAAATCAATAAGCCACGCCTCGGCCGAGGACATCTGCCGCAGGTTCTTCCGCTGCTCAACCATGACATTCGCGAAGTTCATGTCGCCATGAATAATGCCGACGGGGCTGCGGAAACGTTCGTGCCGAGGATCAGCCGCCACCAGTTGACGAATTCGTCCTATCGTTTCGCCCAGCTCCTCGAATTCCGGCCAGTCACCATGCAACATCGAGCGGATGCGCTCCGTCGGACGCAGTGGAGTGAGAACATGTTGGCTCATGTCAATCCAAAGCGTCAATCCGGGACGCAAGCAGTCCCGACGCCGGACCGCATCATCCACGCCTGGCCCCTCCAGGATCACCGTCGTCTTGTCTTCATCGACGACCTCAATGCGACATCTTCCGTGTTCCTCATATGCGGAAAAGAACTCAAAGCCCACAAGGTTTTTGTTCTTCGCCGCATCTTCCTGACGGGCAAAAGTCACATTCTCGATCTTGCGGGCGACAGGGATGCGACACAGCCAGTTGCCGATGAAATTGCCGGGGGCGACCTCGCCCAGATCGGAATTCGGAAAACTCGACCGCTCTGACCGTTCGCCAAACTCAATCTCCGGGCGAACACGATGGATTTTGGGCAGGATCTCCCCGAACACCTGATCAAAAACCGGTCGGAACTTCTCATAGTCCAAACTGGCTGGCTTCTTCAGCGCCTCGATCAGCAGGGTCTTCAGCGGCTTCAGATCACGCGAATCGCTTTGCGAACCGGCAAACGAATAGGTGATGACGGCATGATCCCGGTCGATGACACGTTCCCGCTCCTCGACCCGTCCCGAATCGTTCGGAATATACGGACGGATGAAGCGCGTGTAGCGTTCGTATTCCATCATCGCGTCAAAATGCGGCGAGATCTTCACGACGACGGGAACCTGCGTATAGCCGCGTCCCGGTCCGTCGCTCTTGACGGCCATGAACGTTGCGGAATTGCTGAATCCGCCGCCCATCGGCTTCACACAAATCGTCCGGCCAGGAAAACCTGCCATCGCCTTGTAAGTCAAGTAACGTCGCGGCGCGTCGAACGCCGCCTCAAACGCCTCCTTCTGCGGACACGGCAAGAACTCAAAGGCCACAAGATCCTGCCGCAGGACGGACGACCACTCCCGCTTCCACGGGCGCTGCACGATGATGGAGAGAAGATGTCGCGGCAGGTCGTGGATTTCGTTCTTGCGCAAGAACCAAAGCGCCCCGTTCTGAAACGCCCGCGCCACATGCCCCATGTCGTCAAAAGCCGAGTACACGATCACCGCCGACATGGGAAGATAGCGCCGCAGATACGGCTGCAGCAGATAACCGGAAAAGTCCTCACCCTCTTCCTCTCCAAACCGCAGTCCCAGCAGCACGAACCCATACGACAGCTTCGCCGCCCGAATCTTCGCCAACCCCGCGCACAGCTCGTCGACAATCCCCTTCCCCGGCTTCAGCTCCAGCGCATCGAAATGCAGCACCCCGTTCACCCGCGGATCCGCATTCAGCTCCGCCACCACCCTCCGCGCCTTGTCGTCAATGACCAGCACGTCCAGCTTCCCGACGGGAGAAAAACGACACAGCGCAAGTCCCGACACCTTCGTTTCTGAGAGCTCCCCGCTCAAGGCACCGTCCCTCTT
>JAKSOW010000266.1 GCA_024405395.1 Kiritimatiellia bacterium
TTCTCCTTGATGACGGTGATGCGACGATATCCCAGCTCACGCGTGGCCACATAGCCCGTCACGTAGTCGGGATCGTCGGAAACGCAAATCTCCCCCACAATGCCGGGCGCATACTGCACCTTCGTGGCCAATACGATCGCCTCGGCATAATGGTTCTTGCCGCCGGCCGTGCCCTTCTCCAGAGAGGATTCGTCGTCCATGTAGGTGGCGCGCACACCACGCGCGGGATCGGGCTCCAGCCGTTCCAGCGTGTCGGCATCCAGCAGCATCGCGCCACGCAGGGCATGACTCTCGGCAAAGCGCGCCATGATCTCGCCCACGCGCACAATGCCCGCACCCGCCAGCAGCTCCGCCGCCACGGCACGCCCCTCGGCGGCAGTCTGCGTGACATGCGTCGTCACCGCCAGCGCCTTGAGTTGCGTGATGGGGCCGGGCTGCGCCTCTACCTTGAGATTGACGAAATCGGGCACGCCCTTGGCATGCGCCAGCGCCCGCGTCGCCAGGAGCGCCGCAACTTTGGGCACCGCCGCCGCCGGCACGATCTTCTCGGCACCGGAGGTGTGCGCGCCTGCCGCGGAGGCACGCATCTTCACGGAATAGTAGCGATCGTCACTCATGGAAATCGCCCTCGACAGCAGGCCCCGGGGGGGCCGACGCCAAATCCACCAGCGCGGCAATGATGCGCTCCACCGTGGACGCGTCCGAAACGAGCGGCGGCATCGCATAGATGAAATTGCAGAACGGGCGCAGCCAAACGCCGTGCGCGCGGATAACGCGCGCAATGTCGTCTGGAGCCGGCAGGCGCTCGACCTCGATCACGCCCGCAGCGCCCAACACCCGCACATCCCGCACATTGGGCCGTCCGCGCAAAGACGCCAGCCCCTCCGCAAACTGGCGTTCGATGCGCCGAACCTTCGCCTCGTAGTCGCTGGCGGCAAACAAGTCCAACGACGCACATGCCGCCGCACAGGCCAGGGGATTGGCCATATACGTGGGGCCATGCATGAAGGCGCTGGGGGCCCCGTTCGAGATCGTGTCCGCCACCTTCGCCGTGGCCAGCGTCGCCGCCAGCGTCAGATGGCCGCCCGTCAGGGCCTTGCCCACGGTCATGATGTCCGGCGTGACCCCGGCCCGCGTGTGCGCCCAGCGCGGCCCCGTGCGGTAGCAGCCGGCGGCGATCTCGTCGAAGATCAGCAGGATGCCGTGCGCGTCGCAGATCTCGCGCATCTCGCGCAAATAGCCGGGGTGGTAGAAGTTCATCGCGTTCGCCGCCTGGAAGATGGGTTCGCAGATCACCGCCGCGATCTCATCGCCATGCTCAGACACCACACGGCGCAGCGATTCGACGTCAGCGCCATCCCACTCTCCCCAGGTTGGGATGGCGGGCTTCTCCGCGAAGAAATGCCGCGTCATAATGCCGCGGAAGAGCGTGTGCATGCCGTCCGGATCCGACAGCGCCATGCACAGCGACGTATCGCCATGATAACCGCCCTTGAGGGCCACGAGCTTGTTGCGCTCCGGATGGCCCAGGGCGTTCTGATACTGCACCGCCATCTTGGCGGCAACCTCGACGGAGATGGAGCCTGAGTCGGCAAAGAACACCCGGTCCAGCCCAGGCGGCGCAAAGGCAGCCAGTTTTTCCGCGAGCGCAATGGCCGGCTCATGCGTGAAGCCGCCAAACATCACATGGCAGAGCTTCTCCGACTGGCGCCGCACGGCCTCGACAATCGCGGGGTGGTTGTGCCCATGCGCCACACACCACCAGCTGGAGACGGCATCCACAAGCCGCCGTCCGTCCATCAGCTCGATCTCAACGCCCGAGGCGGCCTTCGCGAACTGCACAGGCGGCGGATTTCCGAGCGAGGCATAGGGATGCCAGATGTGGGTACGGTCGTAATCAAGCGGCGTCATGCAAAGATCTCCGAGAAATCAACAGCCGGATAGGGTCCCTTGAAGTCGAAGCGCGGCACACGCACGACCACAGGCGGAAAGCCCCACTGCGCCAGATAACGCCGCGTCGTCTCGGGCGTATCCGCATCAATGAGCGGATCGGCGCCCGCGTACCAGTTGTAGACGACACCCGCAACGGACATGCCGCGCGTCTTTGCGGCCTCCAGCGAAAGAAGCGTGTGGTTGATGGACCCCAGGCGACCACACGTGACAAGAATCATCGGCCACTTCTGCGAAGCCGCGTAGTCAATCGTCAGCGCATCTTCCGTAAGCGGCACATGCAGCCCGCCCGCGGCCTCCACCAGGACAATCTCATGTCGCGCGGCACAACGTTCCACCGCGCAGGTGATGGCGGAAAGGTCAACGACACGACCCTCCAGACCCGCCGCCAACAGGGGAGATGAAGGGAACTTGAAGATCTGCGGCGCCGTCAATCCTTCATCGTCTTCGGGATAGTGGATGCCCCCGCAGATGAGACGATGGGCATCAATGTCCTCGGAGAATCCGTCATTCCCCGTCTGCACCATCTTGACGGTGATGACGTCACGTCCGGATTCCCGCAACCGCCGCGCCATCAGGCCCGTCACGGCGGTCTTGCCGATGCCCGTGTCGATTCCCGACACGAAATACACACGTCCCATTTCCAGGCAACCTTTCTTCACAAAAACAAAGGAACCCCAGCGGACTAGGGTTCCTTCGCCATCTCATTGGTGCGACTGACTGGGATCGAACCAGCAACCTTCGGCTTCGGAGGCCAACGC
>JAKSOW010000267.1 GCA_024405395.1 Kiritimatiellia bacterium
GGCGGCAGTCGCGAATGAACTCATGGAGGTTCTTGGATTCGTTCTGCACCTCGTCGATGTTGATCGTCGGGCGCGGCGAGCGGATCCAGGGCGACACCCGTTCGGCGAAGTTGTTCACGCGGTCATGCACGGACAAGAGCACCTGCTGTGAGGCCGCGGACATGCGCTGATTCTGCTTGCGCAGGCGGCGAACGGCCTTGAGAATCGCCGCCACCTCGTCCGAGACGCTCTCAAGCTCGTCGGTGAGACGCAGCAGCCGGCGCGCACGCTCCGCAACCTCCCAGCCGAGCCGCTTGGACATCACGCCGCCCAGGAAGTCCGTGACTTCCTTCTGCACCGTGTCGAGGATGTCCTCACGATGGGTGATGTGGTTCTCCATGGCCTCATCGGACGTGCCGTCCAACACGCGCCGTGAGCAGTCCAGGAGCTCGAGATTGCTGTCGCGCATGAACTGGACCTCCTGCAGTGCCTGGTCGCACGCGATTACGGGTGAGAGGCGGGCGCCAACCTTGAGGGAGGAAAGATGGGGCTTCTCGTTCTCCGGCTGCTTCACAATCCACTCGATCAGACGCGCAAACGGCTTGACGAACGGGAAGAGCAGAATGCCGCGGCAGCAGGCGAAGATGGTGTCGGTCACGGCGATGGGCGCCATCATGTGCGTGAAGGCCTGCACCGTCTGCCCGCTCACCGTAATCGTCTCCGCCACGCCGTAATTGGGGAATATCGACTGCCCCAGCTTGACGAACAGCGGGAAGAACGGCATGAAGACGATGGAGCCGACCACATTCGACAGCGTATGGGCAAGAGCCGTGCGCTTGGCGTCCGCCGTGCCGCCGATCGCGGCAATCCAGCCAGTTGCCGTCGTGCCAACATTCGCGCCGAAGAGCACGGCAATCGCCACCTCGTAGGAAATGAGCCCCTGCGCACCCAGCGCCATGGCGATGGCGATGGTCGCCGCCGAGCTTTGGATGACGGCCGTGAGCAGCATGGCGCAGAATGCGATCTTCACCACGCCCAAGACAGAGCTCGCGCTCATTGTGGTGAAGAATTTCGCGACATCGGGGTTCTGTTTGATGGGCGCCACGCCCTTCGACATGAAGTAGAGCCCCAGAAACACCAAACCGAGGCCAATCACCGTAAGCCCCAGATTGTGCACTTTCTCGCCGCGCAGGAAGAAATAGAGTATGCCGCCGAGGGCTAACCCAATGAATCCCAGCATCTGCGGATCCGGCGCATAGGCGATGATCCACACGGTTGCCGTCGTGCCGATATTGGCACCGATGAGCACGTTGATCGCCTGCGGCAGGGTCAGCAGCGCCGTCGAGACGAACCCCACCAGCATGACGGTGATGATTGAAGACGACTGAACCAAGATGGTGGAGAAGATACCCGTGCTCACGCCCACCAGGCGATGACTCGTGGCATGTGCCATGAACCGCCGAAGGCCACCTCCGGCCGTAGCCTGCAGACCCTCCGACAAATGCTTCATGCCCAAAAGGAAGACGCCGAGGCCGCCGGCCACGGTAACGAGAACAGTCAGTAGGTCTTTCATGGGTGACGGATATTATAGCATAAACGAGAGGAGTTTCCCGCCAAAAAAACAGGTCTTGTTAATTAGGGCGTTGGAACGCCCCGAGAGTCACCGTTCCGGGGGTGAGGCCGGCAGCCGATCCCCTTCCCTGGGCCACGCCGGATTCAAGGCACCAAATCGTTCCGCACCCGATTACGTCCGACCCCTGGCCGAGGTCACTGGAGTTTCAGAATCCAGCACCCTCAACTTCGTCGACGAAGCAAAAGTGGCAGAATCTACCACCCCCGGGGTAAGCAACTCCGACGGCGAGGACCTCGACCTCGAGCCTGACGCCCCGACGGTGAAGACGAACCTCGGCCACGGCTACGACCGCTTCAGCGTGCCGATCCCGGAGAGTCTGCTGCCGGCGTTCCACATGGTCGCGCTACGCCGGCACCAGCGCACGGTGCGCGGGCTCCGCCAGGCGCTCGCCTATCAGCTCGGGCACGCCAACGCCGCATTCGCCGCCCTGCCACACCATACGCTCATCACGCTCGACAACGCCACTCCCGTCATTGCTCGCGCACGCGTACGTGCGCGTACGTACACGCGTGCGCACATGCGCGGCACGGGCGGGCGCGCCGCGGGCGCGCAACATCTTCCCGTTTACTATCCGAGAGAATCGCATGTAGTACAACACATTAACCCATAGCTCATTACGCACAGGAATCTCAACACTCCCAGAGGTTCCCTCCACCAATGACCCGCGAACGGAGATACTGGGAGGAATACGCCGCCGCGAAAGCCGCGGTGCTGGTCATCTCCGCTGGCGTCTAACGCCGCCGGTTCTGCGACATCCTGAGCCTGCTGGGCCCATCACCCGCCCAAGGCCCAATTCCTATACCTGACGCTGACTTCTCTGCCCGCGCAGATGCGCCATGGGGGCCGTCGGAGGCCGACATCCGCCCCTCCAGTTCCGCCAAAGCCGCGTCGACGCGCCCAAACGAGTCCTTCACCGTGTTGGGACACCCAGTAAACATCTCCGCCACCCGCCGCCGCGCCCCCTCGACGAACATACAATGAGAATTTATTGCGTAATATTTTTCAAAATCTCATTCCCACGAGAATGGTCCCGGGAAGCGGGGAGAATGTCGGATTTGAGGCGGTTTGGCGGCGGGCAGGAACTACTGGGA
>JAKSOW010000268.1 GCA_024405395.1 Kiritimatiellia bacterium
TTGAGCGCGTCGAAGTTGCGGATCGAGCTCATGCCGTGCTTCTTGAACATCTGGGCATGGAGCTTGATCATGTCGGAGCTCTGGCTCTCGAGACCGACGACGTTCACGCCGCGGGAGAGCGTCTGCAGGTCGGCCTCGGGGGCCGCCTTGCGGAACTTGTCCATCACGTCGAACGCGTCTTCCTGGCAGTAGAAGTAGCAGCTCTGGAAGCGCGCGCCGCCGCCCGCCTCGAACCAGCGGACGCCGGCTGCGTACGCCTCCTCCACGCACGGGAGGAAGTCCTTGGAGAGAACGCGGGCGCCCACGACGGACTGGAAGCCGTCACGGAACGCGGTGAGCATGAACTTGACGTTTTTCTTGGCCATTTTAGTATTCCTTTATAAATTCTTGCTTGGATTGCCGCCGAATTCGCATCGGCGGCCGTTCCTGGAAATTCACTTAACCGAGCGCCACGGCGATGGCAAGGGCGATATCGGCATCCTCATTTGTGGCGACGGCCTTCTTCGGCGCCTTCTTGGGAGCCTCCTGAGGAATGATGTCATCGAACTTCGCCACAAAGGCGGAAGCATACTTCGCCACTACAATGAGCACCGTCAGAAAGACGAACACAATGCCCATGCCCGCGACCATCAGCACGAGCCCCTGCAACAGAACTGCCATCTCTTTTTTCTCCTAATGAAAATTTTAGTTGGACATTATAACGCATTAGAGGGGTAAATTCAAGGGCTGACGGCAAAAAACCTGGTGCCCGCCGCCCCACGCCTATTTGCGCCCGTAGCCCGTTGCGCTGGCATTCCAGGCCAAGAGGAACAGCAGCATGCCCGCCAACGCAAACGCGGCGATTGCGCCAAGCGTCACGCCCCAGCCATAGCTTTCCTTGATGAAGGCAATGCCAATGCCGGAAACCGTGGTGGAGGCATAGCCCATGATGCCCGTGAAGCCATTGGCCATCGCCGCGGCCTCCTTCGTGGCCTGGTTTGCCGCCACAATGCCGATGAGGGCCTGCGGCCCATAGATGCAGAACCCGGCCCCCATCAGCAGCAGCGTGGCCTGCCAGATCGGCGCACCGTTGGGAAGATACCAGAAGCCAAACGAGAACAGCCCCGCAAAGAGCATGCAGAAGACGCACGTCCGCACGCCACGGCCCTTGAAGACCTTGTCCGTGACCCAGCCGGCGAAGACGGTTCCCACCACCGCCGCCAGCTCGAAGGCAATGATCATCAGCCCGCCCTTCGCCACGGGGATGCCCTTGAACTGCTTGAGGAAGGTGGGGCCCCAGTCGAGAAAGCCAAAGCGCACGATGTAGACGAAGAAATTCGCAAGCGCCACCGTCCAGATGACGGGATTGCCGTAGACCAGCTTGAGACGGCGCTTGAGCGGCGCCACTTCCGCCACGGCGGCGGGCTGCGCCTCGTCAAGCTGAAGCTCGGGCACTCCGGCCTCGGTGGGCGAGTCCTTCACGCAGAAGAAGCAGAACACGGCGGCGATTCCCGCCAGCACGGCGGGCACGTAGAAGCACCAGCGCCACCCAAAACCCAGACCAAAGAGCGCGCTGCAGAGGCCAAGCGCCATCACCGCACCGAAACTGTGGCTCGTGTTCCAGATCGACATCTTGGTGGCGAGTTCCTTCGGATGAATCCAATGCGTGAGCATCTTGGCGCAGGGCGGGAACCCCATGCCCTGCGTCCAGGCGTTCACGATCCAGAAGATGCCGAAAAGCACCGCCAGCGAGGTGCATCCGAAGAAGAAGTTCATGGCCGCCGAAAGCGCCAGGCCAATGGTCATGAAGATGCGGCCATTGAGCCGATCAGCCCCAACGCCGGGGACGAAGCGGCTCCCGCCAGAGAGCACGCCGTGCACCGACATGATCAGGCCCAGCTGCTTCATGGTGATCACCCCCTCCTCGAGCATGAGCGGTTGGGCCATCGACAGGTTCTTGCGCGTCAAATAGAAAAACGCGTACGCAATCATGCTGCAGAGGATAAAGCGCCACTGAGCCCGACGAAACGCCACGGCCTTATCGGCCGAAGAAGGATCCTGCGACATCGATGCAACTCCTGAAAGGATGGACAAACCGCCTGCGAAGCCCCATGCCCCCAAGCCTCATAATGATAGCAAAAACCAAGGCTTACGGTCAACCCCGCCGCACCATTCTGATCACCTGTCCGAATCCGCCGCATTTGCCGCAGGGGCGGCCTTCATTGGCGGTGCAGGGATAGCCGCGCGTCTTGACCTCATATCCGCGCCTTCAGTCCGGCGATCTCGCCAGTGTCCAGCTGCGTGAAGGCAAAACACTTCCAGCCAAGGTCCTTCAGCGAGGCGCCGATGAGATACAGCCGCCTGTCGTCGATGACGAGGAACCGATCGTGGAACTTGGCGCTGGTGCGCACCGTGAGCCCGCCATATTGGGCGTTGAACTTCGCGATGTCGCTGGCCGCCAGCTTGTTTCCCCGAGGCGAAGTCACGATCTCAACGGATACATTGCCGCCCTTCTTCGCCAGAATCTCCAGCGTGCCCACATCCACCCAGCTGTCGATGAGCAGAATCG
>JAKSOW010000269.1 GCA_024405395.1 Kiritimatiellia bacterium
CGGGCTTCTCCCCCGCCTGACCCCGCAAATACCAAAGCGGGATGATGGGCGACTGGAAACCCGTGTCCTTGCAATGTTCGCATTCGCATTCACATCCGTCGTTGCAGCTGCACTTCTTGGCCATATTCTCTCCTTGTGTTTGAAATCGTTTTGTGAATTTTACACGATTGCTCCGCGAAAATCAAGTCTCACGCTATTTGCGTGGCCCAAAATCCAGCAGACGGCAGTTCTCGGGCGGAATCTCCACGGCAATGCAGCCATCTGCAAATTTCCATTCGCCGCCCGTCACGAGTTCCTGAGCCGAGGTCGGTGCATTTTCCAAGAGACGCAGGCGCGCCATACGCGCCTTGTCGCCCGACTTGAACACCGTCACGTAGCGGTCGCCGAACTGCTCGACGAACACATCGCCGGTTTCGCTGGCCACCAGGCTGTTGACCGGACGCCAGCCCGCCTCGGAGATGCGGCGCTGCAGCGTGCCGTATTTCAGGAAGAAGCCGCGATGGCGGTTGTAGAGTTCGGGCCGCGTGAAATAGTGGTCGCCCGAGGCGTTGGGCGAGAAGAAGCTCGACATCAGGCCATAGGCCAGACACCGCTGGAAGTACTTCTCCACCATTTCGTCGGTCATGTTCTCGAACTTCACGTTCATGAGGAAGCAATACGGCTTGCCGTACGACATCGCCATGCGATAGAGCAGATCGTGGTCGCTCATGGGCTGCCAGGCGCCCTCGCCCTTCACGATCCATTTCGTCTCCTGCCCGCCATAGTCCACATACGGAATGAGCCACGGCCAATTGTACGGTGCGCCATTGGCCTGCATGATGCGTCCCTTCGCATGCACCCGGTCGGCCGTATGCCGCACATACTCATAAATGGACAGCGCCGTGGAGACGCCCGGACGCTTGGAGGCCGTGGCCCAGCACAAGGGTGTCTTCGCGTACCGGAAATTGGCGCGGTTGAAGTCGATGCGCGGCGGCAGATGACACTCGGCCGAATCGATGTATTCGCCGTCCACACCTTCGGGGAAGCTCTTGCCGTTGTAGCGGTCGGCGTATTCCGCCACGCCGTGTTTCGTCTCGTACTCGCCTCCCGGGATGGCCGGCAGCGGGTTCATGTTCCACACGCAACCCTTGCACCACGGGCGATCGCAGATGGCGCCCGTGATCGCACCTTCCTCGTCACGATAGGTGCAGGCCTGCCACGCCTTCGCATACGGATGGGGCCTGGCCTTCGTCGCCTCGGCCCGGGCATAGGCCAGCACGTCCGCCCAGCTCACGGAGTTGGTGGCCTTCATCGTCATCCACCAGCTTGTGGGCTCCGTGTAGTGCGTGGTGAGGATGCCGTGCGCGTCGTCCCACTTGCTGTCGCCGGCCCCTTCCTTGATGCCAAAACCAAAGTCCTCAAACCCCTCAACCTTGCCGATGGGACGGAACGCCATCCAGATGCCATGCTTCTTGATGCGCACTCGATAGGCCTCGGGGAAGAACGTGGCGTAACGCGCCAACGCGCCACGGAAGCCATCTTTCCCATTTGAACGGAAAAAGACGAACCTGAAGCGGGCCTCACGCATCTCCTTTGTCAATCCCACGTCAAAGGCAATGAAGAGCCTGCGCAGACCGCCGTTCGCCACCACGCGGAAGATGGCCGGCGCCTCGGGATCGTATCCCAGCGCCAACACGTCACCGCCCGCGCGCACGGCGCCAAAGGGCCAACGCGACAGCGCCCCAACGCCACAGCCGGGATTCATCGTGTTGCGATACTGTCCCTTGTCCATGACAGTTACCGTGCGCGGATCATCCAGCCATTCAAGCGTCCCCTCGGGCAAGGGCACCGAGTAGGCCAGCGTAAGCGCACGATCCGCGGAGGAAGTCGCCTCGACCTTCACGTCAAAGCGCGTGGCCTCACCATCTGTCGTCTGCGCCAACGCCACCTTCACGCCCTTGGCCGTGCACCCGTCCGAAACTGCGCACCAACCATCATTCTCCGCCGTCGCATCGTGGAGCAACAACATGGGAGCCGGAGTTTCCTGCGCCACCACCACAGGCGTCGTGTCAAAAAGCGAGAAATTCGTCTTCTCGTCGAAGACCTTCACCTTGGGCGCGCGAAAACGCACACGACCATCCCGATTGCGGAGCAGACAATAGCAATCCACGTGCGACACAGGCTTGTCGGGACAGACGGCGACCACGCCCTTCTGCCAGCCACGTCCTTTGCGCGGAACAAAGGAATAAGTCTGGCCATAGAGGCTCGTCTTGTCGGCATAGCGCACGTCCAGATAGAGCGAATAGGAGGTTGTGGCCGTGCCTTCTGTTCCCTTCTCGAAAAGCGACTCCACGGAAACGGCAAACGGCGCGGCCGCCTTCTGCTTGAGCGGAACCGACCAGCGAATGCCATTTACCGCGCGGGCATTATCCCCATTGTCGAGCACATATTCGCCTTTCTCCAACTGGGCCGTAGCCGGCACCTGCGCCAATTTCCCCACCTTGGCGAGATCGACGGCGGACTCCGTTGCCGCAGCCGCCACACCCACCGAACGGTAGACGTCGCCT
>JAKSOW010000027.1 GCA_024405395.1 Kiritimatiellia bacterium
TAGACTACCATTTGCCCGTATTGGAGGCGGTCGCGTCCGGCCCTCGGGCTGGCTTGCCGGAAGGTATTGCCCAGGTGACGGGTGGACATGGCACCTGGAAGCGTGTGGTCAAGCGCGGCCCGGGGCGGCTCTGCTGGCAGTCGGTCTCGGCGGCCGAATGTCTCGACGTCCGGGAGGGGACGGTCGAGATCGCGTTTGACGCCTCGCGGCGTACGTTTGCCGGGCTGCTGGAGAGCGAACGCATTCCGTATCCGAACGACAAGTCCGCGCAGCTCTTTGCGGACATGGCGGCGCACCGCATGGATGCGGCCCGTGTGCAGCTGTCTCCCGCCGCCTGCTACGACGGTACGCATCCGTTCTGGACGGCGGCACCGCCCGACACCAACACGACCTATCGCGGCATGTTCGCCTACACAGGACAGGTGTGGAACAATTCGCCGACCAATGAAACGTGGTCCTTCGCCGGCGTGGCCGGCACGCATCTCTATGTGAACATCAACGGGCGGGACGTCTTCCGCTATACGGACAACAAATCGAAGTCCTATGGCCGGGCCGTGCTGAAGCCCGGGCCGAATGCCATCGACATTCGCGGCTATACCTTCTGCCGCGCGTGTTCCCGATTGTATTTCTGCAATCATTCGAGGACGCTTACGTGGACCATGCGCGATTTTGGGCTGGGATACGATCCGCAGGGGCGCAACTCGACCAATCAGGCCGATTACCGCAAGCTGATCGATCCGGGCGATGGTTCTCTGCTGACCTGGCTGCGGCCGGACCAGATCGTCGAGGGGAAGACGGTGCCGCCCGGTGGTGGACGCGCCATTTGCCGTATGGCGGTTTTCGGCGCGATGCGTTTCGCTCCCGGAACCGGTGTGTCGTTTGCCGGCGGATCGTATGTGTTGCCGCAGCTGGAGGGTCTGCCCAGGGTCATGTGCCGCCAACGCCTTGCGGTGACACAACGCTGGCAGATTCCATGGGCCGAGGTGAACGCCGGCGGCAGATTGATTCTGGATGGCCGGCTGGTGTTTGGCCCGAAGGCGCAGATTGCCTTCACAGGGCAGATACCCGCCGCCACGCCGCAAGGTTGGCTTGTGGCCGAGGCGGCCGGCGGCATTGAATTGCCCAAAGATGTGCGCGTGGCAGAAGGCTTCAGCCTGAAGCTGGTGGCCGGTGGCCGGCAGCTGTGGGTGTTGCGCCCGTGAGCGCCTGGGGATCAGTCAAGAAAGGACATGAGGAATGAAACTATCATTGGCGTGTGTCGGAGTTTTGTTGGCTCTGTCCGTCCAGGCCGGGGGCCTGTCGCTTACGAATGAGCATGTGATTCTGGATCTGGATGCGGCCGGATGGAGCACGCAGCTGGTTGAACGCGCCACAGGGCGGGTGCTGGCGAATGGCCGTGTGCCCTTTGTGCGGGTGGATGTGGGGCAGGGTGCAGGCATCTCCGAGTCCCTTGAGCCGCGTGGTGATCAGGCATGGGCCTGGAAAACCCGTGGCGTGGAAGGGGAGGTTGTCCTTGGCATTACGCCCTTTGTCGGCGGCTGGACATTTGAGGTCAAGTCCGTCACGGTGCCGAACCTGAAGCGTCTCCTGGTGGGGTGTCTCCGCGGCGTGGCGTGCAGCCGATACACGAGCAGTTCGGCCCAATGTGCCTCGGATGATTTCTCAGGCATAGCCGAACGGGCGTATGATCTTCATCCGTCGGGTATCTTCGGACGCGACGTCGCCACTATCTTCGATCCCAAGGACGCTCCTCTCGTGGGACGGCGCTTTGGCCTTGCGGCCGGGCCGCGTGCGGCTTTGGTGAAGGCGCTGCAAGCGATGACTGTGGCGGCGGGATTCCCGCATTCGGCGGCGGGCGGTGCGTGGGCGTGCGATTCGGAGCAGGCGAAGGGCTCCTATCTGAACGCCTCGGTGACGGCGGCTTCGGTGGACGATTGGATCGATCTGGCGCGGCGCGGCGGCTTTGACGTGGTGCATTTCCGCGAGAACTGGTACGCCTGCCGCGGCCATTACCCCGTGAACACCAATGATTTCCCGAAGGGCCTGGCCGACATGAAGGCCGCCGTGGACAAGATCCACGCGGCCGGTCTGCGGGCGGGGCTGCACACGCTTACGGGCTGCATTGATCCCCGTGATCCCTGGATTCATCCCGCGTGTTCGCACGATCTGATGGCCTGGACCACCTACACGCTGGCGGCTCCCCTGACGGAGACATCTACGGAACTGCGCGTCAACGAGGAGCCCATCGCCAAGCACGACGTCACGTTTACCTACCACGGCAGCGGCAACGCCATCCGAATTGGCGACGAGATCGTCCAGTACACCGGCGTACGGCGCACGAAACCCTATGCCTTCACGGGCATTACGCGAGGAGCCTTTGGTACGGCGAAGGCCTACCACGCGAAGGGCGAGGCCGCCGACTACCTGCAGCAGCGCTACATCGCATTCTATCCAAAGCCCGATTCGCAGTTGGCCAAGGATCTTGCGGCGGCGATTGGCCACGTGTACCGCACGTGCGGCTTTGACCAGATCTACTGTGATGGTGCCGAGGGCATGATGACGCCCTATGCACAGGCGAAGATGCGCAACCTCATTCTGTCCGAATGCACAAGGGATGGACGGCCCTGCCTGACGGAGGATTCGGCCGGCGGCAGCGGGCCCGCATGCTGGTGGTTCCATTCGCGCGTGGGTGCCTGGGATTCCACCTACTGGGCGCCGAAGCGCTTCCATGACTTCCACGTCGCGAACATGCGGCGGCAGTTGGTGCGGGAGCGGGACTTTCGCGAGATCCAGATGGGCTGGTGGTGTCCGGTGACCTGGTCTCCTCATGCGCGTCCGCACTGTGTGGACGAGATGGAGTACTATGCGTGCAAGAACACGGCGCTGGACGCCTCGATGTCCATCGCCGGCGTGAATGTGGCGCGCCAGTCGATGACCTTCGGCACGGCGCGGCAGATGACGGTGCTGGGCTGGTACGAACGCTTCCGTCGGGCGGGGGCCTTCAGACGGGATCTGACGCAGGCGTTCGCTGAACCGCGGGCGGAGTTCCGTCTGCGGCAGGATCCGGACGGTGAATGGCGCGTCGCCCGCGTCGAGGCGCGTGGGCATCGTGTCCATTCGGCTGCGGTAGCCCGTTGGCAGGAGTGCTTTCATGATAGGCCGGATAACGCGTCTCTGCGCGTTGAGGCACTTTACGCGGGCGAACCCCACGAGGGCGGGAATGCGCTCACGATGATTGCGGCCGTTACGCCGGACTCGCTGGCGGTGACCGGCGCGCCGATGCGCGTGACGGCATCCGTGGCGCGTGAGCAGGATGCCGAGAAGGGTGCCGTGATCGCCTTCTCGGCTACCAATTCCAGTGACTCCGCCGTTGGGGCCTGGGCCGTGGCCGCGCAAGAGTACCGCCCCTATCGCGCCATCGGCAGCCGTCGGGTGGTGTCGTTCTGGGTGAAGGGCGACGGGTCTGGTGCGCTGCTGAACGTGCAGGTGATGACGCCGCGCGAGTATGGCCTTTGCTTTTCGGAGCACTACGTGAAGCTCGATTTCACGGGCTGGCGCCATATGCAGATGCCATTCCGCGAGACGGATGCGGAGGAGTTCTGCAACCACAAGTGGCCCTATTCGGGCGGCTACGCCGAGGTGTTCCATCGCGTGATCAACATGAACCAGGTGTCGGCGGTGAAGCTCTACCTGAATGACGTGCCCCCGCATGGCAGCGCCACCGTACGTGTGACCGATGTACGGCTGGTGCCGATGTGCGCCAACGACATCCCCGTCGGGGCCGTCCTTGCCGTCAATGGACAACGGTTGCCGATTCCCTTTGCCCTGCGGTCGGGCGAATTCGCCGAGCTGGAAAATGGCTTCTGGACGCACCTCGACAAGTTCCGCACGCCCTTGGCCCGTGTGCCGGCGCAGATGCCGCAGCTGCGGGAGGGGACAAATGACCTGATGCTCATTGCCGCCCCCAACTCGCGTGCGGAGGTGACGCTGTTCGCGCTCGGCAAGAAACGGCCGGCCCTGAAGGATCTGGCCTTGCTGACTTCCGAGAAACGTGCGTTGTTGGACTATGAGCCCGCCGAACCCTGCTTTTTCGCGCCGGATGCGGGATTTGCGGATTTGCCGCCCCTTGTGGCGCGTCCGGGCATGCGCGCAGAGCCCACATTCACGGTGGTGGGCCCGATTGGCGAGTATGAGATGACGATCGCGGACGAAACGCGCCGCTTCCCGGCCGTGGCGGCCGGAAAGACCTGGCGCTGCCCATCGGGAACTTTCCGTCCCTTCAGTGGTCGAGCGTCAGTCCGGGTGCGGGAAGTCGGGACGCCTGCGGCGCGGCCACGTACGCCAACCGCGCTTTTTGAATGGCAGCCGCGTTTTGACTCCGGGGCCCGCTTCGAGTTCGTGAAGCGTTATGTGGGCATTGAACCGACAGCCCCCAAGGCTTCGGAAATCGTCTTGCAGCCCTATACCGAACTGGAGGCGCCCTATGTCGTACCTCATGGAGGAAACGCCGATGAGCCGCTGGTTATTCGAGGTGCAGACCCGCAGCATCCCGCCGTACTGTCGGCTGGCCGGCGGTTGACGGGTTGGCAAGTGGGCGCAGACGGCGTATGGCGGCTGTTCCTGCCGGAGGTGAAGTCCGGCACGTGGAACTTCAGCCAGCTGTACGTCAACGGCGCGCGCCGATTCCGTCCGCATCTGCCGCAGACGGGTTTCTTCTCCACTGTGTCGAACGCGTTCGCGGAGGCCCATGCCATTGGCGGTTTTGCCTACCGGGCGGGCGACCTTGACCCCAACTGGACGAATCACGATGATCTTGAGATACAGATTCTCCACACCTGGAGCGTGTCGCGCGTGCGGGTGGGGGAGATTGACACGGCATCCCAGACGATTCGTTTCGCCGCGCCGCGGGCACGCAACGCCTACCACTGCGACTTCAAGAATCGCCGCTATCGCGTGGAGAACGTCAAGGAGGCATTTGGCCGCCCGGGCGAATGGTATCTGGACCGTCCCACGGGCATGTTGAGCTATACGCCTCTGGCCGGGGAGAACCCGCAGACTGCGGAGGTAGTGGCACCGCGACTGGACTGTGTGGCCAAGGTGGCCGGCACATCGCAAACCCGGCTGCGGCATGTGATTTTCCGGGATGTGGTTTTCGCCCATGCGGGCTGGACCACGCCGCGGGAGGGGAGTTTTGCCGTGCAGTCCGCCTACAACATTCCTGCTGCCGTGGAAGTCGGCGAGGCGGAGGCCGTGCGCTTTGATCGGTGTGGCTTCTACCATACAGGCGCCTATGCACTGGCGTTTGAGAAGGGCACTCGGGACTGCGCGGTGACACATTCGATCATGCGTGACCTTGGCGGTGGCGGCGTGCTCATCGGCCCATTCGGCACAGATGCGGAGGCGCCGCCGGATGGGCGCGGAAACATACGCGTGGAGAACTGCCGCATCACGGCGGGTGGGCGCATCTTCCCTGCCGCTGTTGGTGTGCTGATCGGACGCAGTTCCCACAACAGGGTGCTTCACAACGAGATCGATCATTTGTACTACACCGGCGTCTCGGTGGGATGGAACTGGGACGAGAAACGGCCTTCGCGTGCCCATCACAATGAGATCGCCTTCAACCGCATCCACGACATCGGCCAGGGGCTGCTGTCTGACATGGGACTGATCTACCTGCTCGGGCGTGCGCCGGGCACCTCGGTGCACGACAATTATCTGCGCGACATCCGCACCGCCCAGTATGGCGGCACGGGTATTTATCCCGACGAGGGGTCTTCTGAGCTGGAGATTTACAACAACTATGTGCTCAACACGGTGCGCAGCTACCATCAGAACTATGGGGAGACCAACCGTGTCTACAACAACATCTTCGTGAACGGGCGGGAGATGCAGTACGATTGGCGGCCACGACTCAACTACAACGGCACAACCACGTTCTTTGACCGCAACATCGTCGTGTGGAAGAGCGGCAAGCTGGCGTCTCGCGGCACACCGTTCGGCATGACGCCGCAGATGCGCGAAGTCTACAGGAAATGGGATCCTCCGGCCTGGGGTGGGTTGTCGGCCAGTTCGAACGTCTACTGTTCGGTTGGCGCCGGCCCCGTTCTCTTTGGGGCGTTGCCGCTCAAGGCATGGCAGGAGAAGGGAATGGAGTCCGGCAGCGTGGCCGCCGATCCGCTTTTTGCGGGTGATGTGTGGGCGGGTGACTGCACGCTGCGGCCCGATTCGCCTGCTTTGGTGAGAGGGTTCCGTCCTCTTGACCTTTCCCGCATGGGGATCGAGGATGTGGGCGAATTACCGTCGATGCCCACATGGCCTTGCCCGACCTGTTACTGATTACGCTTGCCTTTACGGTTAAGGCTGTGCTAAAATACGTTTATAGTTTTCAACGTACGAAAGGACCCGCAATGGAAAAGAAGTATCTTCACACCGGCATTCCGGTGGCAGCCAAGATGGACGGCATGAACTACATGGAGCCGCTCCGCGTGTGGATCGGCAACAACACCGAATACGGCATTGAGTACCTTTACTGGGAAAAGGACACGCCGTGTGCGCACCGTATGGTCGCCGAAGCCCATGTGGCCTTCGAAGTCGAGGACGTTGATCAGGCCGTCAAGGAATCCGGCGGCAAGGTGCTGCTGCCCACGATGTCGCTTGGCGGCACGTGCAAGCTCGCCTTTGTCTCGATCGACAACGGGCCCGTCGTCGAGTTCTTCCATCCCTAACCCATTTATCCCTTAACCTCATCAAACAGAAGCAGGTGACACCATGCCGATGAAGAAATTCATGAACGACCCCGCGAACCTCACCAAGGAACTCCTGGAAGGCCTCGTGGGATGCTATTCCGACATCATCACGCTCGTCAACGACAAGATCGTCGTGCGCAAGACGCCCAAGGCCGCCGACAAGGTGGCGCTCGTCGCGTTTGGCGGCTCGGGACATGAGCCGGCCATGCACGGCTTCGTGGGTGAGGGCATGCTCGACGCGTGCGTCGCCGGCGACATCTTCGCCGCGCCGGGCGGCGAGAAGGTGTTCGAGGCGCTCGACTACGTCAAGCGCGACGCGGGCACGCTGCTCATCACGCTGAACCACAATGGCGACCGCATGAGCGGCTCGAAGGCCATGCGCAAGGCGCAGAAGGCCGGCCTCAACGTGGTCGAGATCGTGATCCACGACGACATCGCCCAGGGTCCTGACACCCCGATCGAGGACAAGCGCGGCCTCGGCGGTGTGATTCCGTTCATCAAGGTTGTGGGCGCGGCGGCCGAAGAGGGCAAGAGCCTCGACGAAATCGTGGCGCTCGCCAACAAGTTCAACGAGGGTATTGCGACCTTGTCCGTGGCGCTCAAGACGGCTACGCATCCGCAGAACGGCCAGGAGATTGGTTCGCTCGCCGACGACGAGATGGAAATCGGCATGGGCCAGCACGGCGAAGGCGGCGGCGGCATCTCCAAGATGTGCACGGCCGACGAGACCGTCGAGAAGATGCTGCCCTCGCTCGTCAAGGCGACGAAGGTCGCCGCCGGCGACAAGGCGCTCCTCCTCATCAACGGCTCGGGCTCCACGACGACGATGGAGATGCTGATCTGCTACCGCAAGGCGAAGCAGATGCTCGAGGCGATGGGCGTGACCGTCCTCCCCGGCAAGTGCGACGAGCTGCTCACGGTGCAGGAGATGGCGGGCTTCCAGATGATCCTCTGCAAGTGCTGCGACACCTGCGCGAAGTACCTCGCCGCCAAGGCGAATTCGCCGTACTGGACGACGCTGGGCTAACTGGGCAATGCGTCTCTTCGATACGCACTGCCATTTCGAGAGCGCCGACCGCAATGCGGTCGGCGCTTGTCTTCTCCGTGCCCGGGATGCGGGCGTGGAGAGGCTGATGGCCGTGGGGGGATCGCCCGAACTCAATGCGGCTGCGCAATTTGCCGTCGGCCTCGCGGCCGAAAATCCCGAAGAGTATCCTGTGGTTCGGCTGGCTCTGGGCTATGACCGCGATCAGATAGGGAAGGCAGATCTGCCGGACATCGCGCCGGGCGCGAAACTGGCGGCATGGGGCGAGATCGGGTTGGACTACCACTATTCGCCTGAAACGCGCCGTGAGCAGTTGGCGCATTTCGCCGCCCAACTGGAGGAGGCGCATCGACGCGATCTGCCGGTTGTGATCCACACCCGCGAGGCCGACGACGACACGCTGGGCGTTCTGCGCGACATTCCTAGCCGGGGCATCATCCACTGTTTCACGGGCACGCCGCCGTTCGCGAAGAAGTTGCTGGATCTGGGATTCTACGTCTCGATTTCCGGAATTGTGACCTTCAGGGCGGCGGACAATGTACGCGAATCGGCGCTGTATGTGCCCAACGACCGCATTCTCATCGAGACCGATTCACCTTTCTTGGCGCCGGTGCCGATGCGCGGAAAGGCCAATGAACCCGCGTTCGTGGCCCATACCTGCGCGTTCCTGGCCAATCTCCGCGGCATGGCGCCTGAGGTTTTCGCCGAACTTACCTTCGCCAATGCGGAGAGCGTGTTGGGATGAGAAGGGTTGGGCTGCTCGTTGTGCTGGGGAGCGTCGCCCTTGCCCATGTGGCCTGGGGACGCGGCGAGTCCTGGATGCCCGCGCCGCCTGTTCCGCCACCTCTGGAGTCCCTCACCAATGAGGCGTGCTACATCGAATGGAAGTTCCGCACGGACGTGACGGACGTCACCACTGGGCTTACCGCCGATGCGCTCAAGAAGAAGGTGAACGGGCTCTGGCGTGAACTGGAGAAAACGGATGACTGGCGCGTGGTCAAGGCAAAGTGCTATGCGCTTGTCTGTGACGAGATGGCGATTGACGTTTCGCCGCTCGACTGGTATCCGTCCATCTCGGTGTGGAATCGCTACAACCGCCCGCTGGAGTACTTCAAGCACGGGCGACAGGGACCTATTGCGGCGAAATACTATCCTGAGGTCCGCAAAAGCATGGACGAGGGCAATCGGAGCGGCAGATGGAAGATGTGGGTCGATTTCGACCATTCGGTGCCCGTGTGGGAGGAATTGATCGCTGATGGCTTCACGGGGGTACGGGCGTACATCGACAAATGCAGCGACGGCAGCGACTTCTATCGTTCGCTGCAGATGACCGTTGAGGCCAGCCTCCGGCTCCTGGCGCGAATGGTGCAGCAGGGACGAAGGAATCTCGCGCGCCTGGAACGCGAGGCGGCGTCCGCCGAGACGAACAAGCGCCTGGCGCGGCTGCGCAAGCAGATCGCCGCCCTGGAGAACCTCACCCAGGGGCCGCCCCGAACCGCCTATGAGACGATGCTGTTCATCGACCTCTATTTCTTCCTGTGTGAGCATCTGGACGTGATGCAGTGCCGTTCGCTGACGATCATCGACCGTACGCTCTGGCCGTATTATAGGGCGGATCTTGCGGCAGGGCGCACAACCGAGGCTGAATTCCGCGAGCAGTTCCGACACTTCCTCTGGCAATGGGGATCGGTGGACAACTATTGGGGACAGCCCGTCACATTGGGCGGCACCAAGGCGGACGGCACCACGGAGTACAATCCCCTGTCGTACATCATCCTGGATGTGGTTGACGAATGCAATCTGACGACGCCGAAATTCCATGCCAAGGTCGGACCCTCCACCCCGCGGCCGTTGCTGGACAAGCTGCTTGACATGGCCCGCCGCCATCGGTCGCTCACGTTCGTCGGCGAGGAGCCGGCTTGGGCCATCCTGGAGTCGCTGGGGTACTCGCGCGAGGAGTCCCGCGGCTTTTACACGCGCGGATGCTACGAAATCAACGTTCCCAACGGCGCCAATGGCACGGGAACGGGGTACGTCAATCTTCTCAAGCACGTTGAGCTGGTGCTTCGGGATGCCGCCGCTGGCAAGGTTGCCCCCGTCACCTATGGGGATTTCCAGGTGGAATGCACGCGGCGCATGGCCGAGACCTGTCGTGCGGCGGTGCATAATGCCTATGAATTCGAGAAGCATCTGGACGACGTGAATCCCGCGAACGTCTCTACGCTGGGGGTGCGGCATGCGATCCGGGTGAAGAAAGACGCCTTTGCGAACGGATCGGAGCGCGGCAACAACACGTCCATTCTGGTCACGGGCCTTGGTACGACGGTGGACGCGCTGGTGGCGGTCAAGGAGCTCGTCTACGAGCAGAAGGTGTTTACGCTCGCGGCCCTCGGAAAGCTCATGGCGGCGAACTGGAAGGGGCACGAGGAATTGCGGATGAGGATGCTGCGCTCACGGCGGAAGTACGGCAATAACGACCCAGACGCGAATGCGGCCGCCGTGGCCATTCAGGAGGCGATTTCCGCCGAGGTCAACCACCGGCCGAATTCGCGTGGCGGACAGTTCATGCTCAGCGGGCATTCGGCACGTGCGTTCATCTATTCCGCGGCCGAGACCGGAGCCACGCCGGATGGCCGCAAAGCCGGGGCGCAATTCTCGAAGAACCTCTCGGCCACAATGGGGGCGGACACTGAAGGCGTGACTGCATTGGTGGCGACATTGGGCGCGCTTGACGCCAAAAAATGGCCCGGCGACTTTCCGCTCGACGTGATGCTGCATCCTTCGACGGTTATGGGCGAGAAGGGGTTGGCGCTGATGCGTACGTTGCTGTCCGTTTACTATGCACATGGCGGTCTTCAGATGCAGTTCATCGTCGTCTCCCCCGAGGAGCTTCGTGACGCACAGGCACATCCGGAGCGCTACGAGAGCCTGCAGGTGCGTGTCTGTGGCTGGAATGTGCGTTGGAATGACATGCCGAAATCTGAGCAGGATGAGTACATTCTGCGGGCGGAAAGGATCATGCGATGAGGCGACGTGCGTTCTGTCTGGGGGCGGCAAGTGCCCTGGGGATGCCTCTTTGGAGCTGGGCAGAGGTGGGGGGGCGTACCTTGAAAGTTCCGCTGATGCTCGACACGAAGCGGATGGCGATTCACGATGGTCCTGGCTTACGCACGACATTCTTCGTGAAGGGCTGTCCGCTCAAGTGTGTGTGGTGCCACAATCCCGAATCGATCTCCCCCAAGGAGCAGATTGCGCGCTTTGGGCATCTGTGCAGGAAATGCGCAAAATGCAAGATGGACGAGGCTCTGTGCCCAACGCGCGCCTTCAAACGCTATGGGCGAGCTGTGTCGCTTGATGCGCTTGTGGACAAGGCGCTGGAAGATAAGGCTTTCTACGACGCATCGGGCGGCGGTGTCACGATTTCGGGTGGCGAGCCGCTGTTCTTCTGGGAATGGACCGCCGAGCTGCTGGCGCGCTTCAAGGCGGCGGGTCTGCACACGTGTCTGGACACGTCGCTGTATGCGCCGCCTGCTGCCATCGAGAAGGTTCTGCCGCTAGTGGACATGTGGTTGCCGGACTACAAGGCCGAAGACGATGCGCGGCACAGAGAATATACGGGTGTGTCCAACACAATCATCAAGCGTAATCTGGAGCGTTTGGTTGCGGCCAAGGCCAAATTGGAGGTGCGGTGCCTTGTGGTGCCCAAGTGCACCGACGGCGAGGACATTGTGGCGCGGCATCGCTATCTCAATTCCATTGGCATCGGTGACGACAAGATTGTCGAACTGGAGTATCTGGATTATGCCCGATCCAAATACCTGGCGTTGGGGATGAAGGACACGATGCCGCCGCGCTAGGGCGCAAGAGATGGCAAAGGCACGGAATGATACTTTTGCTTGTCCAGTCGGACAAAAAGGTTTATAATATCCGCCACAAGGAGTTAAAGAAATGCGCAAAATCGAATGGAGTAAGCTCGGCTTTGGATTCTCGGACGTCAACTGCCACATCCGCTATACCTGGAAGAACGGCAAGTGGTCCAAGCCCAGCTATGTCAAGGATCCCTACATTACGATGCATATCGGCGCGAGCTGCCTCCACTACGGCCAGGAGTGCTTTGAGGGCATCAAGTGCTTCCGCCAGCAGAACGGCAAGATCGTGATCTTCCGTCCGGAGGAGAACGCGAAGCGCATGTACCGCACGGCCGAGCGCACCTGTATGCCGCCGGTGCCGGTGGAGATGTTCCTGGATGCCTGCACCAAGATCGTCAAGAAGAACAAGGAATACGTGCCGCCGTTTGGCACGGGCGGTTCGATGTATCTGCGTCCGCTCCTGATCGGCACGGGCCCGCAGATCGGCGTGGCGCCGGCGAAGGAATATACCTTCATGATCATGGTCATGCCCGTGGGCGCCTACTACAAGGGCGGCCTCAAGCCGGTGCGTGCGGTGATCTTCGATCAGTGGGACCGTGCGGCACCGCATGGCATGGGCGACGTGAAGGTGGGCGGCAACTACGCCGCGGGCATCTACGCGCACGAGAAGGCGAAGCACGAAGGCTGGCCGGTTGAGCTCTATCTCGACGCCAAGACGCACAAGTACATCGAGGAGTTCGCGACCTCCAACTTCGCAGGTATCTCGAAGAGCGGCGCCTATGTGACGCCCGACAGCTGCTCGGTGCTGCCGTCGATCACGAACATGTCGCTCAAGCAGGTCGCTGAGGACCTCGGCATCAAGGTCGAGTGCCGCCCGATTCCGTACACGGAAGTCAAGAAGTTCAAGGCTGTCGCGGCGCTGGGCACGGCTGTGGTGATCACGCCCGTCTGGGAAATCACCCGCGGCAAGGACGTGATCAAGATCTCGGACCCCGAGACCGTCCATCCTACGCTGCAGAAGCTGTACGACACGGTACAGGGCATCCAGTACGGCACCCTGCCGGATACGCACAACTGGTGCTACGAAGTGCGCTAAGGCGCACTTCCACGGCATGCAGCAACCATACTACACTACTGCCCTATGAACACCGACATTCCCTACAAGACATATCTCTCCGAAGACGAACTTCCCAAGGCGTGGTACAATGTGCGCGCCGACATGAAGCAGAAGCCCGCGCCGTTGCTGAACCCCAAGACGCTGCAGCCGTGCACGGCCGCCGAACTGGAGCAGGTGTTCTGTAGGGAATGCGTGAGGCAGGAGCTGGACAACGACACGCCGTACATCCCGATTCCCCAGCCTGTGCTGGATTTCTACAAGATGTACCGTCCGTCGCCTCTGGTGCGCGCCTACTTCCTCGAGAAGGCGCTGGGCACGCCGGCCAAGATCTACTACAAGTTCGAGGGCAACAACACTTCGGGCTCGCACAAGCTCAACAGCGCCATTGCCCAGACCTACTACGCGAAGGCACAGGGCATTTCCGACATCACCACCGAGACTGGCGCCGGCCAGTGGGGGACGGCGCTGTCGATGGGGTCCGCGTTCTTCGGGCTCAAGTGCCATGTCTACATGGTGAAATGCTCCTATGAGCAGAAGCCGTTCCGCCGTGACGTGATGCGCACCTACGGCGCCGACGTGACGCCTTCGCCCTCCATGACCACGGAAATCGGCAAGCGCATCAACGAAGAACATCCCGGTACCACGGGTTCGCTTGGCTGCGCCATTTCGGAAGCCGTCGAGCGCGCCGTGACGATGCCCAACGCCCGCTATCTGCTGGGGTCGGTGCTCAACCAGGTGTGCCTGCACCAGTCGGTGATCGGTCTCGAAACCCAGGCCGCGCTCCAGAAGCTGGGCGTGAAGCCGGACGTGATCATCGGCTGCGCTGGCGGCGGCTCCAACCTTGCGGGCCTCATTGCGCCGTTTGTGGGCGAGAAGCTGCGGGGTGAGAACGACTACCGCATCATCGCCGTCGAGCCCGCAAGCTGTCCGTCGCTGACGCGCGGCAAATACGCCTACGACTTCTGCGATACGGGGCGGGTGTGTCCGCTCCAGAAGATGTACACGCTGGGCGCGGGCTTCATCCCGTCGGCTTCGCATGCGGGCGGTCTCCGCTATCACGGCATGAGCGCCATGCTCTCCGAGCTCTACGCCCAGGGGCTCATGGAGGCGCGTTCGGTGGAGCAGACGAAGGTCTTTGAGGCGGCGGTGCAGTTTGCCCGCACGGAAGGTACCCTGCCTGCGCCGGAGTCTTCGCACGCCATTCGCGTGGCCATCGACGAAGCCCTGCGCTGCAAGGCGGAAGGGAAGGCCGAGACGATCGTCTTCGGCCTCTCGGGGACGGGCTACTTCGACATGATGAGTTATGGTCGCTTCATCGACGGCAACATGTCGGATACGATTCCCACGGACGATGAGCTCAACGCAAGTTTTGCGCAGTTGCCTCAGGTGAACGCCTGATGCAATGCGTCGCTGGCTGACAGGCGTCTTTCTTGCCGCCGTAAGCGTAATCGCCTTTGCGTCTACGTTTGCGGCGGGTGGGGCACTGACGCGTGCACATGGCGTCTCTCCTGAAGTGCTGGTCTTGTTGCGCTTCGCGTTGGCAGGGACGGTGATGCTGGCCTTCGAGGCACGGAATGCCGAAGGGCGCCGCCGTCTGTTCCGGGCACCTTGCCGCCGCGATTGGCTACTCTTCGCGGCGTTGGGCCCGATTGGCACCAGCGTGATGTCCTGGTGCGTCTTCAGAAGCTGCGCGTGCGTCAGCACGGTCAACGCCTCAATGGCGGATGCCCTGGCGCCGCTATTCATGTTCGCCTTGGCGGCCTGGCAGGTGCGACGGATCAGCCTGACCCAGATTGTTGGCGCGATCTGCGGCTTTGTGGGGGCTTTGCTGGTCATCGGCGTCGTCAGTTGCGGCGGATTGGCGCTCGCCGCATTCACGGTAGGGGATGTCTATGTGCTTCTGGCTGCCTTGACCTGGGCCTTTTATTCTGTCTGCGGACGGGAGGTCATCAATCGTCTGGGGTCTGGCCCCTATACCGTGTGGACCATGCTGTTCGGCATGTCGGCCTTTTTGCTGTTCCTGCCGTTCCTGGATTGTGTGTGGCCCAGTACGCCGCGAGCCTGGCTGTTGGTGGCGTATCTGGGTCTGGGCAGCACGTTGGTGCCGTTCTGGGCCTGGAATGCGGCCCAGAAGTATCTGCCTGTCTCCGCGATGGGGGTGAGCGCCTATTTTACGCCTGTGGCCGCGTTGATCCTGGCCGCCGTGTTCCTGGGCGAGTCCGCCACGCCGCTGCAGCTGCTCGGGACGCTGCTCGTCTGCTGCTCAGCCTTGGTGGAATTCAGGCCGCGTGCACTGCAGGGTTGACTTCTGGCGGCCGAAATGCGATAATTTCGGTCATGAATGCACTTTCCCTTCCGCTTTGTCTTGGTTTGGCGGCGATGATGTCCGCCACATCCTTCGGTGCCGTCTCTGTTGGCTATGCGGGGCCAATCGGCGGCAAGACCACAGTCACGCAGGTGGTGGCGGTCGACAATGAAACAGGCGCCATTTGCGTGAAGGGGACATTGCCGTCCGCCAGCACGACCTACATCGCCGTCAACAAGGCACGTACGCGGCTCTACACCACGCATACCGATGCCGCATTTGGCGGAAAGGGCGCCGATGGTGGTGTGGCCGTCTACGAACTGGATGCCACCGGCATGCCCGGAAAGCGTCTGGATGCGGTGGCAACCATGCGTGGCGCACCCTGCCATTTGGCGTTGTCGGGAGACGAGAAGCGCCTGGTCTTTGCCGAATATGGAAAGGCGACGGCTGGGTGGGTGACGCTGAAGGACGATGGAACGTTTGACCATGCGTCACTGGGTATTGTCGCCTGCACGGATCCCGCGGGCCCCAACAAGCCCCGTCAGGACCGGCCGCATTTCCACTGTGCACGTGTGACGCCTGATGGCAAATACGTCTGCGTGGTCGACTTGGGGACGGATCGCGTGAAGGTCTATTCGGCCGCCGACGGCTCTTTCGTCCGCGACCTCATCACGACGCCGGCCGGCGCGGGTCCACGTCATCTCCTGTTCCATCCCAACGGCAAATTCGCCTTTCTGGTCTTTGAGCTGGGCAATCTCGTCTCGAGCTATCGCTATGAAGATGGTATCTTCACGCCGGTCATGCAGCTGTCGCTTCTGCCGGACGACGTGACCACGGAGTCCTACGCCTCGGCGCTCAAGTTCTCGGAAGACGGCACGGAGCTGTTCTGCACCAACCGCGGGCACGAATCCATTGCGGTCTTCGCCGTCAATGCCGACAACGGCTACATGCGTCGCCGTGGCGTCATGAAGCTCGACGCCTCTTTCCCGGCCGATCTGGAGATCATGCCGGGCGGCAAGATACTCGCCGTGGGTCTGACCAAGGACAAGTCGGTGCGCACCTATCGCTACGACAAGGCCACGTGCACGCTCACGCCCGTGGATGCGGCGAAGGACATCGGGGCCATCTTCTGCTCCACCTTCTTCTCGGCGAACTGACAGGGGCGTGTGGCTATGATCATGGATCGGCGAATGCGAGAGAAGCTGATTGGACTGAGCGTCGTAGGTGCGGTTTTGACGGGCTTGGCGGCGACTGTCCGCCCGGAACCCACGCGCGAAGCGCTGGTGAATCCCGGCATGGGATTCTGCTATTATGCCTATGCCGGACGCATGTGGGCCTATAACACGGGCACGCCCAACTACGACACGCTGGACTGGTTCCCCGGCTGTTCCACGGTGTACCTGCGTCTGTTGTGGTCGGAACTGGAGCCCACAGAAGGGGACTACCGCTGGGATGTGCTGGACCGTTTCACGCAGCCCTGGCTTGCAAAGGGGAAGAAGGTCGCCTTTCGCGTCATCTGCTGCAACCAGACGGACAATGCGACGCCCGACTACGTGCGCGAAGCGGGCGCCAAGGGGAATTGGTTCACCTATGATGGCAAAGGCGCCGCCAAGGACTTTCCGCCGCGCTGGGAGCCGGACTACGCCGATCCCGTTTTCCTGTCCAAATTCAGCGTGTTCCTTGATGCGTTCGCCCGTCGCTATGACGGCGATCCGGGCGTCGCCTTCGTGGATGTGGGCTCCTTCGGCATCTTTGGCGAAGGTCACAGCAAGGCGCTTCAGGCGCTCAAGAAGAAGGATCCGGCGGAGTATGATCGTCAGGTGTGTCTGCATCTGGAGTTGTGGCGGCGACATCTGCCCAAGTCCTATCTTGTTGTCAGCGACGATGTGGGCGGATCCTGGAATCCGGATCCCGACCATCCTGTCATGAAGCGAGCCAGAGAGCTGGGCATCGGCTTTCGCGATGACTCGATCTTCTGCTACAAGCCGCCACACTACTGGAAACACGACGGCTGGGCGCGCACGTTCGCCAAGACGATGCCCGTGGTGATCGAGACGGGGCACTACACGATCATCGGCGCCGATGGCCGTTGGCAAACGGATAAGCTGCTTACGTGCATTGAGGATCATCAGGCCTCCTATTTCTCCATTCACC
Source organism: Kiritimatiellia bacterium (assembly GCA_024405395.1). Taxonomy (GTDB): domain Bacteria; phylum Verrucomicrobiota; class Kiritimatiellia; order RFP12; family UBA1067; genus RGIG6720. Next base: position 17,237 of record JAKSOW010000027.1, read on the forward strand.
ATTTCCCCAAAGACCATCTGCAGCTGTTCGGCAAAGAGATAGAGGAGATGAATCTGCGCCTGGGCTATCGGTTTGTCCTGCGCGAGGCGACTTTCCCGGACAGCGTGGCGGCAGATACGCCGCTGACGATCACCTCCACCTGGGAGAACGCGGGAGTCGCCCCGTGCTATGCGGGGGCCACGCTCTGCTGGTCGCTCGTGGATGCGGAAGGAAACGTTCGCTGGAGCGTGACGGACGATCAATTCGACTTCCGCTCGCTGGCGCCGACCTTGAAGGGCAAGGCCCACCCGCAGACGGTGTCCTCCCGCGTCCGTTTCGGGCGTACGGTGCGCAATCCCGATCCCGACAACGCCCTCGTGTGGGCACGGGACGCGAAACGCGATCCTGGCGTGTGGAATGTGATGCTGCCTTCTGGCGTCTACACGCTGTGCGTCTCCGTGGGTTCGCGCCTGGGCACACCGGAAATCGCGCTGCCGCTCGCCAAGGGGCGTCCCGACCGTCGTTATCCGCTTGGCCAGGTGACGGTGACAGATGCCCCTGCGCTTTCTCAGGGACAGCGATGATTGCCAGAAAGGCCGATTTTGAGGTGTACAAACCGTGCGCATTATGCTATAATGCTCACTCAATTTAAGGTTAACCAGATAGTTCCAACGGAGTAAAACAACAAATGGCGATGTTCAAGGGCTTTTCCAACGCGTTCCGGATTCCCGAACTGCGCAAGAAAATTCTCATCACGCTCGGTCTTGTGGCGGTGTGCCGCCTCGTTTCGCAGATTCCTACGCCCGGCGTGGATTGGCAGACCCTTCAGCGCACAATTGAGGACATCCGCACCTCTTCGGGCGGCGGTGGCCTTTTCGATTGGTTTGAGGTCTTCACGGGCGGTGCCCTTGGCCAGTGCGCCATCGGCTTCCTCTCCATCTGGCCCTACATCTCGGCGCAGATCGTCATTCAGCTGCTGTCGTCGGTGATTCCTTCGCTTGAGAAGATGAAGAAGGAAGGTGAGTCCGGCCGCCAGCAGCTTGCGCAGATTACGCGCTATCTCACGATCGTGCTCTGTGTGGTGCAGTCTTGGGGTATTGCCACGGCGCTCATGCATCCGAACATGCTGTCTCCGGCGTTCGGCAACGTGCAGCTCGTCGCGAATCCCGGTCTGGGCTTCCAGCTGATGACGGTGATCGGCATGACGTCGGCCGCGCTCTTTGTGATGTGGCTTGCGGATCAGATCACCACGTTCGGCATCGGCAACGGCGCTTCGCTGATCATCATGATCAACATCACCTCGCGTCTGCCGCAGGCCATCTTCTCCGCGTGGGAGCGCTACTTCGGCATGAATGGCGTCGCGGCCACGCGTTCGCCGGTTGAGCTCGTTCTGCTGCTCCTCTTCGGCTTTGCGGTGGTGATGGGCACGGTGATGCTCACGCAGGGTGTGCGTCGGGTTGCGATTCACTCCACGCGTCGCTCCATGGGTGGCGGCAACACGTACGGCATGACGCAGACCTACATGCCGCTGCGCGTCAACTACACGGGCGTCATGCCGATCATCTTCGCGCAGCCCCTGCTCCAGATCCCAGCTGCGATTCTCACGAAGTTCATCCCGTCCGACGCCGGCGGCGCGCTCGGCTGGCTGCGCAGCTTCGGCGTGCAGCTCTCTGAAATGGGCCCCGTGCACATGCTCATCTACGCGGCGTTCATCCTCTTCTTCGCGTTCTTCTGGGTTGCCACGCAGTTCAATGCGGTGGACATTTCTGAGAACCTCAAGCGCGACAGCAGCTACATCCCTGGCATCCGTCCGGGCCGCCAGACGGCGGAGTATTTGGATGCGCTGATGACGCGCATCACCCTCATCGGTGGTACGGGCCTCCTCTGCGTGGCGCTCGTCCCCGAGATCCTGATGGGCGGCATGCAGGTGCCGTGGGCGATCGCCTCCTTCTTTGGCGGCACGTCCCTGCTCATTATCGTGGGTGTGGCGCTGGACACGCTGCGTATCATGGAATCCCACTTGCTCGTGCGCAAGTACGATGGCTTCCTCCGCCATGGTTCGCTGCGTGGGCGTGGCGGCATGTGATGAAGAACGCGTCAGAGTCCGCCGTTATGTGCGGCGAAACTGATGTCAACGGGGTTGCCGCGGAGTTAAACCGCGGCAACCGTGTTTTGTTGATGGTGCGTCACGCCGAGCGGCCCAAGATCGCCAGTGACGACCCGACCTTTGGCATGACCCTTCCTTTGACGGAGGCGGGGAAGGACATGTCGTATACCTTTGGCACGTTGCTCAAGCCCTACGCCGCGGTGACGCAGTTCATGGCGAGCCCCTTGCTGCGTACGCGGATGACGGCCGAATGCATTGCACGCGGAATGGGGATTGAGAACCCCGTCATCCCCGTGGATGATTTCCTGGGGAATTCCACGCCGTATTTTGCCGACCAGCATGCCGTTTTCGAGCTCTTCCGCGATGGCGGATTCTTCGAGAAGATCTTCGACTACATGCGCGAGGGACGGCAGGTGGGGTTCTGCGAACTGTATGAGGCCACTGACCGCCTGGAGGCCTGGTGCGCCGAGAAGTTCACGGCCCAGCTGGGTATCTTCACCACGCATGATCTCTATAACTGTGCCTTCCTTTATGCACGGGGGGTGGTGAAGCAGTTCTCCAGGGAGAACTGGACGCGGTTCCTGGATTCGGCCGCAATCGTCTTTGAGCCCTCGGGGGCGCGGCGCTATCTGTTTGTGCGCGCCAATCTGTCGGATGGCATCACTGGAGTTGAGTCATGAAGTCTTTGTTGTTTCTGCCTTTGGCCATCTTGGCCGCCGTTGTTCGCGCCGATGACATCACCATCATTGGCGATGGCGGGGAAAACATCCCGTCGCAGTCGCCGGCCAAGATCGACGTTAAGCCGAATGCGTGTTATCGCTTCACATTCGCGGCGCGGCGCGACAAGGGAGCTTCCGGGAATTGCCTGTGCAGCGGCTTTGTCGGATTGAACGTCGATGTCACCCAGGTGAGCGAATCTTGGCGGGAGGAGTCCTATGTGCTGCCGGTTTCCGACGAGACCAAGCAGGCCGCCGTTCGCTTTGGCGCCTGGAAGGTGAAGGGGGCCTATCATGTGCGTGGGGACTGGAAAGTCGAAGAGGTTGTTCCCCACTACGCATCCTTTGAGGGCGCGGAGCTGGGAACCGGCGAAGGTATCCTGGGAAACACCTACTACTTCGAGAGCGCATGGTCCCAATATGGCCGGCTGCAGTCGCGGACACTTACGTCCTATCACCGCTGCTCGTTCAACACGGACCGCCTGGATTTTGGCGCGCAGGGTGAACTTCGCTGGGAATTTGGCTGTGCGGGACGCCAGCTGACGGACGGCGATCTTTCGTTCGTTCGCGGCTACCACACGCGTGGTGAACTGATCTTTGAGGCTTCTCGAAATGGGGTCGCTTGGGAACGTGTGCTGTTGATCGAGAATGCGTCGAATCTCACCAGTCAGGTGACGTTGCCCGCCTCGCTTTTCCCATGCGAGAAGCTGCAGGTGCGCGTGCGTGCGACTCAAGGCGGCATCCGCCTGTACGGACTTAGCTTCAAGGGCCAGATCACGGGCACGCCCGTGGCTGTGGTGGGAACTACGCGATATGCTCGCCCTGATGAGTCGCTTGCGCCTTTCCAGGCTACGGTGCCGGCCTACTACGCCGCCTCGTCGGGTGCGCTACTGCCCGGTGGTACGCCGTTTTTGTCTCTCTGGCGGGAGAGTTCCGGGACAAAGGTCTCGCAACTCCGGAAGCCGCCTGTTGCAACGTGTGCCGCGCTGGAGGTGAAGACAGCCGCGCATGAGGCCGAAGCCGTGCAGCTTGTGCTCTCGGCGCAGGAGGATCTGGCGGATGTGTCGGTGTCCCTGGTGGGTGAACTGCAGAGCTCCGCGGGCGTGACTTTGCCGACATCCTGCGTGGACGTGCTGCGTGTCGGGTATCAGAACATCGCATTGGCGTCATCTCCTCTCAATGCGCGCGGATGTTTCCCCGATCCGCTGCCGCCGCAGACGGCGCATCTCGCTGTCCGCGCCGCCGTGAACCAGCCTTTCTGGGTACGCGTGAAGCCCCCGCGGACGGCCAAGGCCGGATTGTACTCAGGGGCTCTGGTTGTGACGGGGACACGGCGGGGCGGGGAGACCTTCCGCTGCAAGGTTCCTTTCCGCGTTGAGGTTTTCGGCTTCTCCTTCCCCGGTGGCGTGACCTGCAAAACGGCCTTTGGCCTCTATCCGCATTTCATCAGCCAATATCATCGTCTCAAGACCCCGCAGGATCGGGCGCGCGTGTATCCGCTTTACCTGAAGGCGATGGCCGACTATCATCTCTCTCCCTATTCGCCCGCGTTGACGACCTCTTGGCGTGTGCGTTGGGAGGGGCTCGCGGAGGCCAAGACTGGCGACCTGAGCAAGCTGAACCCCGTCTTTGACTTCGCCAGGTGGGACAAGGAGATGGCCGATGCCTTTGCCACGTACCATTTCAATTCGTTCCGCGTAGGCGGGGGATTGGGGCTGGGGGGCGGCGATTCCAACAATCGCCATGAGCCTGACATCGCGGGATTCAAGGAGGGCACGCCGGCCTATGACGTCATGCTGGAGAAGCTTCTTAAGGGCTTTGAGGCCCATTTGCGGGAAAAGGGATGGCTGGACAAGGCCATTGTCTACTGCTTTGACGAGCCGCCGGTGAACGACAACTCCTTTGTCATGAATGGCTTCGCCAAGTTGAAGAAACATGCGCCCGCGTTGCGGCGTTTCCTGACCTCCCCCGTACGTGCGGACTTGGTGGGCGGGCCGCAGATCTGGTGTCCCATAGCCCCAGATCTCCATGCCGAATGTGCGGATGCCCGTCGGGCGGCAGGCGATGAGTTCTGGTGGTATGTCTGCACAGGTCCCAAGCCGCCCTATCCGGGGCTCTTCACGGACAATCCGGGTGTGGATCTGCGCGTTTGGCTCTGGCAGGGGTGGGACGAAGACATCAAAGGTGTGCTCGTGTGGACCACGAATCTCTGGAATTCCAAGTCAAAATATCCCGATCCGGAACATCCGCAGAATCCGTATGAGGATCCGATGGGATGGGATCCGAGGGGCCGTCCCTGGGGAAATGGTGATGGCCGATTCTTCTATCCGCCGCTGGCATCCGTGCAAGGGGACGGCAAGGGCCCCATCTTTGACGCGCCGGTGGGCAGCATCCGTGGTGAGATGTTGCGCGATGGAATCGAGGACTATGAGTATTTTGTGATGCTCAAGCGTCTTCTGGCCGAGAAGGGGGCGCGCTTGGCGGCAGAGGAGAGAAATGAGCTGGCGGCCTTGCTTAAGGTGCCGCAGGAAGTTTCGCGGTCCCTTACCGACTACAATCACGATCCGGCCGCAATGGAGGCGCATCGCGTTCGTCTTGCGCGGGCGATCGTGCGTCTTGGGGCCTTGTGAGGGACGGACATACCATGAAGCTGGGGGCCATATTTGACCAGGACGGGCTGCTGTTTGACACCGAGGTCATTTTCGAGCGCAGCTGGCGAGCCGCTGGGGCTGAGATGGGTTTTGCCGTTGGCGAAGAGCTGACGCATGCGGCCTGTGGCTGCGGCAAGCGCGAACTGGCGGCAGCCATTAGCCCCTATATTCCTTCTGGCGTTGATGTTGAAGCCTATATCGCGCGCGCCTTGACGTTGTCGGCCGAAACGCAGATGCGCCTTGTGCCCACACTCAAGCCGGGCGTGCGCGAGATTCTCGCGTATTGTCGCGACCATGGCATCAAGACGGCCATTGCCTCCAGCTCCATGCGCCATCTGGTCGAACACAATCTGTCGTCGACGCAGCTGGAGGGGAGTTTCGACGCGATTGTCACGGGCGGTGATGTCGCAAACGGCAAACCGGCCCCCGACATTTTCCTGTTGGCGGCGGAACGGCTGGGTTTGCGGCCAACGGACTGTGTGGTCTTCGAAGATGCCTTTTCGGGCATACGGGCCGCGCACGCGGCTGGTTGCCGCCCCGTCTTGATTCCCGATCGGCTCCAGCCTACCGTCGAGATTTTGGGCCTTTGCGTCTGTCATCCGACGCTGGCCGCCGCCATTCCAACTGTCTTTGACTGAATTCCGCAAAAGAGAAGGTCGCATCATGTCTACCGAAAACGAGAAGAACGGATCGGTTTCGTTTGGGATACCCATCATGGACGCCATGGGACTCCAGGTGTTGACTGCCGATGATCGGCAAGTGACGGTCCGCATCCCAATTGCCCCGAACAAGAACGACAAGGGCACCCTGTTCGCGGGTTCGTCCTATTCGGGACTTGTCCTCGCGGGATGGACGTTGGCGATGAACCGCGCACGTACCAGCGGCTTCAGGAATCCGTGGACGGCGGTCTTTGACGCGCATGTCCACTACGCCAAGCCGATTGTGGAAGATGTCGTGGCTGTCGCGACATTCCTGGAGGAACCGAATCTCGTCCCTGGTGCGCGCAACTGGGCTAAGATCGCCGTTTCCGTCGAAGGCAAGCTCGCCTTCGAGGGTACGTACGCCGTTGGCGAAAGGAAATGAGGCGGGCATGTTTTCGCTGAAGACCTATGGTTCCGTCTGCCGGCCTGATTCCGGGTGGGCGGCGTTCTTCACAAGCATTCTGGTGTGGGGGATCGGCATGGGCTGTTTCCAGGCCACCTTCAACAACTTCATTGTGGAGACCTATGCCATTGGCGGCGTAGATCGTGGCGTGCTGGAGTTCATGCGCGAGACGCCGGGCGTCTGTCTGATCGCCATTCTGGCGTTGCTGCACAAATTCACCGATTGGCAGATCCTGCGCATCGGAACCCTGATTTCCCTGGCTGCGGCGGGTCTGCTGCTCATTCCCGTGCCCTGGATGGGAGCCATTGTCTTCATCACCATCTGGGCGCTGGGTGAGCATCTCGTGATGCCGGTGCGCCAGTCCTTGGCGCTTTCGATCGCCCGGGAGGGGAAGAGCGGCGAGTCGCTGGGCATCGTGACGAGCGCCATCAACGCGGGAACGGTCGTCGGCAGTCTGCTGGTGGCGGCCGTCTTCTTTATGGGCACACGCGTCCTGTCGGTCGAATCGCAGCGGCTGCTCTACGACATCGTGTGGTGCCTGATCGTGCTGCTGCTCGGTGCCAGCGTGTGGTTTGGCGGGCGTGTCAAGGAGCCGGGCGTGCAGGGAAAACCGCGGCCTTCGTTCTATTTCCGTCGCAAATACTCGAAGTTCTATGCCCTGGAGCTTTTCTACGGCGCCCGCAAGCAGGTGTTCTTCACCTTTGGTCCCTTTGTGCTGATCAAGCTCTACGGCATGGAGACCAAGGACGTGGCCTTGCTGTTCGGCATAAGCGCCTTTCTGACGGCGTTGTGGGGCGGGCGCCTCATCGGGCGCCTGACCGATCGCTGGGGCTACCGCAACGTGATGGTGTGGGACACGGTGATCCTGTTCTTCGTCTGCCTGCTCTATGGATTCGCCAAGGACATCTTCCCGCCCAAAATCGCATTGGGCATCGTCTGCGTGAACTACATTCTCGACGCCATTCTCTCGAATGCCTCGATCGCCACCAACCTCTATGCCCGCACACTCTCGGATTCGCAGGAGGAGCTGACGGCGACTTTGTCCTCCGGCATCTCCGTCAATCATGTCATAACCGTCTTCTACGCATTGTTGGGCGGCTGGATATTCGATGCCTTCGGCGCGGGCGTGCTCTTTGCCACAGCGGGTGTCATGGCGTTGGCCAACAGTGCCTTTGCCCTCACAGTGCCCAAACCTGCGCCACGGAATTGAGGCGATGGGCGCATTGGACAATTTCCGCTGCCGCCAATGCGGTGCCTGCTGTCGCATCCCCGATGGCATTGTGCGTGTCTCCGAGGACGAGATTGCGCGCATAGCGGCCTATCTGGGGATGTCCGAGCCGGATTTCATCCGTCAGGAATGCGAGATCGCCCCAGACCGCAGAGGCCTGATGTTGCGCAGTCATGCCGATGGCGCCTGCGTGTGGCTGACGGACGAGAACCGCTGTCGCATCCACGCCGTCAAGCCCGACAAGTGCCGCACATTCCCATACGAATGGACGAACGCCGACTCCAATGAGGTTTGCCCCGGTCTGCGGGACATCAGACCTCAATGCGGATGATCTTGCGAATCAGCAACCAGCCCGCGATTTCCAGTACGACCATCAGGCCAATGCAGATCCCGCCCTTCAACGAGGTCAGGAAGGGGATCATGAGGCCGGGCTTCATGAAGGTCATCGCAATGCCGAGGACAACCGGCATCAACGAGACGACGATCCCCTGCAGGCGGCCTTGTGCCGTCAAGGCGCGCACGCGTCGCTCAATGCGCATGCGCCCGCAGATCGTCTCGGATATCCGATCAAGGATCTCGGTGAGGTTGCCGCCGGTGCGGCGTGCGATGTCGATTGAGGTGCAGACGAGCGTCAGGTCGTCTGAGCCCACACGTCGATCCAGCGAGGCGAGCGCCTCGTCAAAGCTCATGCCCACGCGGAGCTGCTGCAGAAACACCTGGAATTCCTGCCTAATCGGATCGTCCCCCGTCTTGACCACGCTCTCGATGGCCTGGTTGATGGAGAAGCCTGCGCGCATGGCGTTGGACATGCGTCCCAGGGCCTCCACCAGCTGGTCCTCAAACTTGCGCCGCCGTCGCAGCCGCAGGAACTTCACGTAGCGGGAGGGGCAAGTGAAGACGAAGGCGCCCGCCCCCAATCCCAGCACGACGCCCATCAGCGTCGAGAGGATGTTGGTGAAGCTGAAGAGGGGAATGAAGAAGGCGAAGAAGGCGGCAAGAGCTGCAAAGCGCCCCAGCTCGGCGATCTTCTTCGACGACACGAAAAGGAAGAGATCGGCAAACTGTCGGCTCGTCTCCTCGCCCATTTCCCGCGCGTAGTTGCCCGAGCCTTCGCGCAGGGCCGAGACGAACATCCACGCAAAGCCCGAAAAGGCAAGGCCCACGGCGGCAATGGCGATCCAATAGAGCGCAAATGGGGACAGATGCGCCATTACAGTCGCTCCAAGTAGACGTCCCGACGCTGGGCGGGATCAAACATCGCCACATCGAGACGAAGCCCACGCGCCTTCAAAACCTCGAAGAAGCTCGGCACGGCGCCTGTGGGACGGAACTCGCCTCGTATGCGTCCGTTTTCGTCCAGCCCCGTCTGCTCAAAGGTGAAGATGTCCTGCAGGACGATGTGCGGCCCCTCCATGCCTGTCACTTCCGAGATGGCCATCACCTTGCGGCTGCCGTCGGCCAGACGCGATTCGTGGATGATGATGTCCACGGATGAGGCGATCTGCTCAAGGATGGCGCGCGACGGAAGGTCGATGCCGCTCATCAGCACCATGGTCTCCAGACGGGAGATGACATCGCGCGGCGAGTTGGCGTGCACGGTTGTCAAAGAACCGTCGTGTCCCGTGTTCATCGCCTGAAGCATGTCCAGCGCCTCGCCGCTGCGGCATTCGCCCACGATGATGCGGTCGGGGCGCATGCGCAGACAGTTCTTCACGAGATCTCGGATCGTTACGGCGCCGCGGCCTTCGATGTTGGGCGGACGCGCCTCCAGGCGGATCACGTGTGGTTGCTGCAGCTTCAGTTCGGCAGCGTCTTCCACGGTGACAATGCGCTCGTTGGCGGGAATGAATCCCGAGAGCAGGTTGAGCAGGGTGGTCTTGCCCGATCCCGTGCCGCCCGCCACGATGATGTTCTTGCGCAGCATCACGCAGGCCTTCATGAACTCGGCGGCATTGTGCGTCCAGGTGCCGAAGCGGATGAAGTCCTGAACCGACAGCGAGGTCTTCGCGAACTTCCGGATGGTGATGGTGGGGCCGGAAAGGGCCAACGGCGGAATGATGGCGTTGACACGGCTGCCATCGGCCAGACGCGCGTCCACATAGGGCTGCGACTCGTCGATGCGGCGTCCGATCGGCGAGACGATGCGTTCGATGATGGCCAGGACGCTGTCGTCGTCGGTGAACTGCAGGTCAGTGAGCTCCAGGCGCCCGCCGCGCTCCACATAGACCTGGTGAGGCCCGTTGACCATGATTTCGGTGATGGCATCATCCGCCAGCAGATCTTCCAGGGGCCCCAGGCGCAGCGCCTCGTCGAAAACTTCGCGCTCCAACCTGACGGGATCGATGCCCGAGGGCAGTTTGCCGGCCTGGCGCACCTGAAGCACGATTTCGTGAATCTTCTCGCGGGCCTGGGCTTCCAGTCCGGCACGATCCACGCCTGCCACCGTGAGCCTTTTGAGGTCCAGACGCGACAGCAATTCCTTCTGGACCTGCTCTTTCGCCTGTCGCCGCACGGCCGCCATCGGGTCCGGTGCCATAGGGGGCGGCTCGGCGGGAATCGGGCGAGTGGTGTTTGAGGCCATCTGCGGTGTGCTGGAAGGCTGGGGCGCCGCCGGAGTCGGTGATTCCGCACCTACCGGGGAAAGGCGCAGCATGCACTGCCCGATCTGAATCACCGAATCGGCATGAAGCTCCTCCAGGTCATCTAGGGGCAGGCCGTTGAGGTAGGTTCCGTTGGCGCTGTGAAGGTCTTCCAGGCTCATGCCGCCGTCGGATTTCAGCACGAGCAGGGCGTGGCGTTCCGAGACGTCGGGGAAGGGCAGGCGGATCTTGGCCGAGGCGCCGCGGCCAATGATGTAGGTGCCTTCCGCCAGCGTCTGCCGCTTCGGGGTTTCCTCGTTGGGATAGACTAAATCAAGGTAAAAGGCCATGCGGACATCCTCAGTGCGCCTTGAGATTCTCCTGGCGCTTCAGGTTGAGCTCCTCGATCTCGCTTTGGATCTTCTCGAAGTCGACCTTGGGCAGTTCGTTCTCGTACGACACGTCGTTCGGGTTGCGCAACGTAAGGGTGATGCGTCCGTGGATCTGCTCGGCGAAGACCAGCATTTCCGCTTCACGCGGCGTCACCTCCAGCGTGACCATGTTGTAGGCGCCGGAAGTTCCGGTGCCGCTGGAAACGGATTTTGCCGTTTCGCGCCCGGTGGCCAGCACCAGCACGTTCTGCAGGATCGTGCAGGTGACGAATTTCTGGGTGGGACGGCCCTGGGCATCCGGCTTGTCCGGGAAGGAGAAGGTGCCGATCACGTCCACATGGTCGGCAGGGCGCACCATGCCGCTCACAGCGGCCGCGCCCGAGCAGTTCACCGAGATGGCGCGCATCTGGCGGCGGATGTCACCCGCAAGCGTGCGGTTCAGCGGCGTGCCGCCCTCGATGTCGCTCCAGAACACGACCTCGGCCTCCTTGTGGCTGGTGAGGATGCGGCGCCCAACGATGGACTTGACGTTGGCGGGCGGAATGGCCTGGCCGCGCAGACCCTTTTCGGGTACCGCCAGGATGCCGACGTCCTTCATCGTGAGCTGGGTACCGGCCGGCAGATCCTTTTTATAGACGATGACGTCCATGACTCCGTTCTCGCGCGTGAAATTGGCCTTCATGCGCGCATATTCCGCATCCTTCGAGGCGAGGTAGGTACGCGTCAGCACGGCGGCCAGCAGGCCGACGACGATGGAGACGATAAGCACGATCTTCTGTTTCATGATGCCCTCTATTTTATCACAAACCCTTGGGTCTTTGAACTATGGAGATGAAAGAACCTTGTTCCGTCTTGCGGACGACTGCCGCGGCCACAGACGGGCCTTTGACGAAAAGCGCAAAGTCCGCGAGCCTTTCGGATACGGGGCATTCCTGCCAGCCGTCTGCCGCATAGGCCGCACGTAAATCCGCCATCAGGCCCTCAGGCGAATTTGGGGCGTGCCCCCCAACATGGACGGACCCGTTTTTGAGGTTGACGGCAAAGGTCGGGCGCACGGCGGCGAGCGAGGGGATGGCATTAGGCCACGTGTGGACAGTGGCGGCGGGCCTGGTCCAGAAGAACGCGCTCAGCAACAGACCGGCGAGAAGGGGGATGCGAATCATCTGGACCCTCCTGCCACGGGCAGCAATGCCGATTCCTTGATGGTTATGGCGTCGGGGAAAAGCGCCCCCGACCCAAGGAGCGAAAGGTCCAGTTGGAATTCTTCGGTTCGGAACGCGCGCTTGTGGACGAAGGGCGAGGAGATCTGCCGCCAGGTTGAAATGGTTGAACTGCTCCCGAAGACCTGCTGGGGGTAGGTCCAGGCCTCGGTGTACGCACCTGCCGCCGGCGCACGGCGCCAATCCGATTCCTTGGGGTCTGCGGTCTGTTTGATGATGATCGCCGAGCTGCCTGCGGTCTCACCGTCTGGGGCCGTCAGCGCCTCGATGCCGGCCTCGGTTCGGGCTTCGGTCAGTTGGGTGAAGCCCTTGAGAAAGACGTCGGAGAAGCCCACTAGCGCCGCCACGACAAAGGCGAACACGGTCAGGCCGATTGCCGTCTCCACGGCGGCTTGTCCTCTGCGCACGTCAGTTCGCGAAGTCGTCGTCGTCATGGATGCCTCCTTTCCCGGGTGGGGCGCAAACCTCGTCATGCGCATGTTCCTGAAGCCACTCTGCCGCAGCTGCGGCACCGCCATCTTCCCAGGTGTCGAGCAGTCGGCAGCGGGAACACCCCGGATTTCTTTGGTTGTTGCGGAGGTGTTCCAGGTGGGCAAGCCAGGCGGCATCCGACTGATACAGGTTGTTGGCGCCCACACCACCCAGCGAGACCAGCCGCGTGAAGGCGAACGCCGGGACCACAAGCGGGGCGTCGGCCCAGGAATCACCGTTCCAGATGCCGAACAGATCCGTTACGCGTTCGCCATTGGCGAGGCTTCCCAGAGGCTTGGCTGCCGCCATCCAGACGAAATTGTTGGTGGTGGTGCCCGAGAGTGTGCCGACATCTCGCGCAACCCGCACGGCGGCCATGGCACCATAGACGTCATATTGCGGCTTGGGCTTCGACAGCAAGGCGAGTTGACCGTCATCATTTTCTGCCAATTCGTGCCAAGACCGCCACAAGTTTTGCTGATCCAGGAAAAACCAAGGGAAGTGGGTGTCAAATACGACTCCGCTGGTGCGGATGGACACAGCATCTACAGGCAGTCCGCCGACATAGTCTTCCCAAATTTGTTCAAGTACCGATTCGGGATTGGCGGTGATGTCAGCCAGCGGCAGATCGGAAGCGCGCACGCCCACACCGAATAGCCCCGCGTTCCACCCTGAAGAGCGTTTGGCGCAGGCAAGATCTTCATCCGTGGGCTTGCGCATGCCCCGCAACATGGAGATGGCCTTGGCGTGGTCGTAGCCGCAGTAACGGCAGAACCAGGTACGTGGGCCATTTGCCTCGGCGGCGTTGTAGAATTCACGGCGATAGTAGATGTGGTCACCCGTGCCATCGCTTGAGAAAAGGCGCGCATTGTCGCAGCCGACATAGGCGCCGTCGGCCAATACGTTTTCCAGCATGCGGGCGTAGTCGTCTCCCTTGCCTGTCCAGAGTGTGGTGTCACCCAGATGCAGTCGTGCAAAGGCGCTCTCCTCCTGGAGAATGCGGGTGAACCCACTGTCGGTGGGGATGGTCTGATCGGGCCCTTGTGCGTTCTCGCGGTAGTTCTCCTCCACGGCCCGATTGGCGGCGTAAAGGCCCATCAGGGGACCGGCAAAGGCCAAGCGCTCGGCGAGGGCGTTCACGCCGTCGATTACGTTGGTGCGGTCGGCGGGGTCAAGACGATAGTCGCAGGCGGCTGCCAGGTGCGCCAGATTCAGTTCGCCGATCAGGTTCAGGGTTACGCCCTGCCAATGCGCCGCCGCCAGGGCACCTGCATCGCCGGCGGTGATGAGGCGAGCCTTCTGGCGCGTGGAGAGGAAGATGTCGAAGGCCGTGACGAGCAGAATCACCAGAATCGCCGTCATCAGGACAACGAGGATGAATGTCTGGCCCTCGCGGCCTTTTCTGGACAGGGATCGGTTCACTGCAGATATCCCGGATAGTGGGCCTCGATGGAGGCCTCGCCATGCAGATTGCGCGTGGGGCGGTCGTCGTCATCGGGGCTGAAGACGGATTGGCCGCCGCCAAAGAACGTGAACACGTCAAAGAACTGGGGGCGTCGCTGTTCGGTGGTGACGATCAGTTTGTTACCGGACAGGCGGCAAATGGGCTCCGGGGTGCGCCCGTTTTGCCAATAGTCGAAGTCGAGCACGTTCCGCGCGGCACCGTCAAAGCGGCACCCCAGGTAGGTCTTCATGCGCGCGCGCAGGCCATCGGTGGAGAGCGGGCTCCCGCTGTTGTCCGTGATCAGACACTCCCCGGCGGCTGGCATGGTGGCGAGGCGCACCATCTTGAGCAGCTTGTAGTCGTTGTAGCCAACCGTTCGGGCGCGGGCACAGCGAAAGGCCGCGTAGTTCAGCAGCAATTTGGCGCGCAGGTTGTCGGCATACTGGAACACGGCGAGGAAGGCGAACAAGACAAACAGAAGGGCGATGATCGTCTCGACCATCGCCTGTCCGGCGCGATTCCTGCGGCCGATTCGTGCCTGGGCCGCGCGCGGGCGCATCAGTTGTTGTCTTGGTTGAAGTCGCGGATGGCTTCCTTGCCGCCCTGCTTGAGCGCGCTCTCTGCCTGCGAACCCTCTTCCGAATCCAGCAACTTGGTGGCGTTCACCACGGTCTTGCCGGTGGCGCGGCTGAAATAGGAGAACACGGCGATGAGCGACAACGCGATCAGCACGACGATGATCATGTATTCGACCATCGTCTGGCCTTTTTTCAGTTTGCGGGACTTCATTCCAGGATCCTTTCGTTAGGCGTTTTCAGAACTGACGAGCACGGCCGTGCGCCCCGACGTTTTCTCGGCGGCGCGCAGAAGGTGCATCAACGCGAAGACCACAGCCAGGAGCAGCACGAACACGAAAATGTATTCAAGCATGGCCTGACCGGTCTTGGTTCTCCTTTTGCGATAGGAAGAACAACGCGTTGAAAGCGTCTTCATGCAATAATTATAGCATAAATCAGATTCCCGGTATAGGGCTGTTTTGTCTTCTCCCGCCTAAAGTTGTTCATTTTGTGAACAAAGATTTGGGCCTATGAGGCGACAACGCTCTCAGGCGGCGACAATCCTTTCTCCACGGGTTCGCACGCAGTCACATGGGGTCTTGCTGGACAACCAAAAACAGGCGTCGATTGGAAGAGCCAGCAAGCCTACCAGCTAATTCGTGCCGTCTAATTGAGTCGTTCGTACCGTCGAATCGGGTAGTTGGTACAGTCGAATCGGGTGGCCGGTACAGTCGAATCGGGTAGTTGGTACAGTCGAATCGGGTAGTTGGTACAGTCGAATCTGCCGGACCTTACGGTCGACGGAGAAGGGGCCTAGAGGACTCGGACTACCGATCTGCCGCCGACCGTGAGCCGCCTTACGCGATCTTCGAGGCGAGGAGCTTGATCTAGAGCTTCAGCTTGAGTCAGAGCATCCCCACATCGTTGACGATGGCGTTGAAGTTCTAGTCGGCTTGCGCTCCGTGATTTGCACGACGTGTCCGTCAACCGTCTTCACAATGTAGTACCGAACTTTCATCTGTCATTCTCCTTGTGCGGATTGTGCCTGAACGGGGGATCGGACGGGGTAGCCTACCCCGACGCCCCCGCCGTCCCTCTCTGCCTGTGTTAGTTCCGCGAGCCGCCCGGAAATAAAGCGGAAAAGCGAAAAATCTTCAGCCCATCCCCGATAAGATTTATTACGCAACAAAATCTCATTGACTCCGCGGGCGGTGGGTGGTATAATCTTCTCCGTCATGGGAAAGGCGGCGAAAATGGCCAGAAGAAAGAGAGTGGGACTGCTCGTCAGA
>JAKSOW010000270.1 GCA_024405395.1 Kiritimatiellia bacterium
CAAGACACTCAGAAACATCTTCACAAAATTGACTCATCTGGCTTGCAATTCACCGCGGAGATAAGAGCCCACTCATTCTGCGATCAGCCATATCAGTCCGTCCGTGTCCCCTGATTCCGCATTGGGATATCCCAATGCAACAGTCAGGGATTCACCAGATATCCGTAGCGCGGGAAGACGTGGGTGATCTTCCGTCCGTCCGGACAGGTGATCTCGGCCGTCACCTCCAGATGCGAGGTGTTCGCGGCAATCAGGAGCCCATCCTCCTTGAGGAGGCAGCGGACGGCGTCTCCGCCGAGGACGTTCTTGGCAGGCCCCTTCACGATCGTGACGGTGGGCTGCTGGGCGGCATCCGCCTTGGCCAGGCTCGGCAGCAGTTTCGAGAACTCACGCGTGAAGGCGAAGAACTCCGCCTTGAACTGCGGCTCGTCCAGCGGACACGTGGCCGACATCGCAATGTTCGTCTCCGCCTGGCGCAGGTGGAATTTCTGCCCCGTGGATGCGTAGAAGATGATGCCGCGTGCGCGGCATGCGGTCGTGATGTAGGTCTGCGCCTTGATCTCCGCCATGGTCGGCAGCCGCTTCCAGCCGCGCCAGCCCTTGAAGTTCTGCGGCAACGCCACAACCGCGCGCCGAGAGATGCCGGACGACTTGATGTCCCGCCAGGCGCCATCAATGTTCGCGGCGGACTTGGCCATGTCGTAATCCTGCGGCGTCTCTTCGCGCAACGGATAGGTCTCAACCGCCAAGACGTCCAGATAGGGCAAGAACGGCTCATAGAGTCCCGCGCCGCCCACCACGTCGGCCGAGACCGTCAGCACATCCGGATCCACCGCCTTGCACACGCGGTAGTAGCGGCGAATCTGCTGCGGCATGACCTGCATGGACGTGTCGTCGCCAATGCCCCACCAGAACGAAAGTTTCCGCGCCCGTCCGGCAAAGAGCGACTTCTGCGCCAGCGGCAGAAATTCCGGACGATCCGGATTGCGGTAGGAGGGTTCGTAATACAGGAGCAGATCCCGCCGTTCACAGACATTCAGAAGATCGTCCAGCAATTCGCCCACCTGGGGACCGTCTCTGCGGCTCATGTAGGTATGGCCGACGTTGAGCCCGTTTTCCTGCATTTCCCGCACGCCACGATCCATGTCGAAACCGTTCCCGACACAGGGCCGAATGCGGCACCAGCCAAACGGGTAGAACGCCTCTCCGTCTTTGAGCGGCATGCCGTCTTCGCGTACCGACCATTTCGGATGTTGCGCCTTCTTCGCGGTGAACGCCACGAACACACAGTCCGAGCCATAGTTCCCCCGCTTGTCCGCAAGCGTCACATGGATTTCGTGAAGCGACCCTTCCTCCCAGGGCACGGCATTCGTGTAGACATAGGCGTCCCCCTCCCGAGAAAGAGCTGCAAGCGGCACATCGCGGCCATCGATCTTCAGCGCGGCGGAACGCTCGTCCACGCCACTTTTGTCCACCAGACGGAACTTCAAGGGCGCCGTAAAATCGGCGTTCGGGCTCGGCGTCAGCAGCTCCAGCGTCGGCGCCTCCAGATCATCGAGGTCATTCGGTTCGCCGGGGTCGTATTCGTAGTAGGCGAGACGGTGAATGGACGCCGTCTGCCCCTCCTTGAGATCGGGATTGTCCGCTTTGAACTCAATCTTGGCCTGGCAGGCCCCATCCGGCACGCGCAGACGCGTCCAGGAACTGGAGACCTTCGAATTGGGCGCCACGTACGGCTGTTTCAGCGCCACGGCGATCGGCGACATCTTGCCGAGGGCGTCCTGGTAGAGAATCGGTTTTCCGTCAGCCCCCAGCCACGTGAGGTGGCCGCCCGGACCCAGAGTCCGCTTGATCTGGCCACCAAGGACGAATTGCACCACGCCCTCTTTCCCCGCCGTCACCGCGAAGGCGCGCGTCAGGATGCCCCATTCGGAGTCATATCCCTTGGGCTCGTTCCGCTTGACGTAATTAAAGGTCACCACCGAACGTCCATCGACCATGGAGAACGTCTGCGGCGTGCGCTTGCAGTAGTCGATGTATTTGCAGTCGGGCGAATTCGCCACGAGCTGCGCGTCGAAGGTCGGCACAGCAGCCGCCAAAGAGACGCCTCCGACCAAACCAAGAAACCCCAGGAGACAGATGTTTTTCATGACACTTCCTTCATCAAGGCACTGTGGCAGGGCCGCCACCATGAACTAAACAAAAAAGGCAAACGCACACATGGATTCCCATGAAGGCGTTTGCCCTTCTGCCGCAACCGCCTGCGGCCACAGGGCCACAGGCGGAGCAACTGGCTTAGGCGCCGAGCTGGAGGCGCGTGAAGCGCTTCACCGTGATCGGCGCGCCGACTTCCTTGGCGATGCCGTCGAGGTACTTCTCAACGGAGATCTCGCCGTCAGCCACGTAGTCCTGCTTGATGAGGCAGATCTGCGTGCAGAACTTGGCGGCCATGCCCTTCTTGATGCCGACGAGCGCCTGCTCCGG
>JAKSOW010000271.1 GCA_024405395.1 Kiritimatiellia bacterium
TTGCCGAGAGTATCCTTTATATGGCAGATCCGGAAACGCACGAGCAGAATCTTCGCGCGGCGCAAATCAATATTAAGGATTTACTGGAGGGCGGTCGACCTCGGCTCATTGATGAGTGGCAGGAGGTGCCGAAGTTTTGGGATGCCGTTCGATATGCCGTGGATCATTCCGATGCGGACGGGCAGTTTATCCTGACTGGAAGTGCTGTTCCGCCTGATTCCAATGAAATTGTACATACCGGGACCGGGCGTATCGCCAAATTGAGAATGCGTCCGATGACGCTTTGGGAAAGCGGTGAGTCGAGTGGTGGCGTGAGCTTTGCGTCCTTGTTCGCCGGCGAGCCGCTGACAACTGCGCCAGCCAAGCCGTGGCGATTGAAGGACATCGCCCATCTGACGTGTCGCGGCGGGTGGCCTCGCGCCGTCCTCCAGAGGCCGGAGATTTCGCTTGACCGTGCCTTCGAGTACTATGAAGCCGTGGTCGGGAGCGACATTTCAAGGGTGGACAAGGTTCCGCGGGATCCCGAACGGGTCAAGCGGCTCATGCGAAGCTACGCTCGGCTACAGGGAACGCAGTCGAATCTGTCGGCGATTCGCAAGGACATGAAGGAGCATGATGACAGGACACTTGACGAGGACACGGTCGGCTCCTATCTCAAGGCGCTTAGGAAAATCTTCGTTGTCGAAGATGTGCCGGCCTGGAGTCCGTGCCTGAGGTCGAAGGCCGTCGTGCGGACAAGTGACACGCGCTATTTCTCGGACCCGTCCATTGCGACGGCAGCAATGGAGCTTGGCCCCGGCGATCTCATGAATGACTTGCGCAGTTTCGGCTATTTCTTTGAGACGCTGGCGATGCGGGATCTGCGCACTTACGCCGAGGCGAACTTCGGGAGCGTCAGCCATTATCTCGACAAAAACGGGCTTGAATGTGATGCCGTCATGCGCGTTCGCAGCGGTGCGTACGGTCTCATTGAAATCAAGCTTGGCGGCGAGGATCTGATAGAGGAGGCGGCAAAGACATTGCGTTCGCTCGCCCAAATCATTGATACGGACAAGATGAAGGAGCCGTCATTCCGCATGGTTGTGACGGCGACCGGTGACTTGGCCTATCGCCGCGAGGACGGCGTCATCGTCTGTCCCATCGGCTGTTTGCGTCCATAGACGCTGCTTGCAGAAAAATTGTTTTTCGCGTAAGAACTTTGGAATCAGGTTCGTATCCTTGTAGAGAAAGGAAAACAACCAATGAAGAAAATCACGTTCACAACCGCGCTCATAGCGAGCGCCTGCGCCTTCGGCGGCTTCGAGGGACATGTCTCGGCTGACGGCTACGTTCCCGGCCTCCAACAGGGAATCTTCCGTGCTGGAGGATGGGCAGATGTCAATTTCTCCGCAACTTGTGCTGAGGCAGATCGATTTTCGCACACGCTCGGCACGATTCTGGCGGATGTCAATGCGTGTATGCCGTGTCAGACTCGAAATGTGCTTACGGGCACGATCGAAACATGGCCACAATGGGGGGCCGTTCTTTATGAGGGCGAAATGTATTTTGAGGGAGGGCGGGAGTACAATTTCTTTGGAGTGATTATCCATTTGGTCGCCTGTCAATTGGATGGTTCTTTTCTTTTATGTGAGGGAAACATAAAGGCCGGACAGGGAATTACAGTGGTTTCAAAAACGTTCAAGGAATCGGGATGGCGTCCGATCCGTTTGTGGATGGCTAATTATGGAGGGCACCATGGCGCGGCACATATCGATGGCATTGGCTTTGGCTGGAATACGAATGGGTGCAAGGTCGTGAACGCCTCAACCAAGTTTCAGTGGAGCCGTCTTCTGGACGATGGCAGCGGTCGGTTGTTGCGTTCGAAGGTGTTGCCGCAGAAGAATGTCAAGCAGGACGCCTGTGGTCCAGTTGGAACAAAAGATGGTGAAGTACGCGTGTTTGGTGCGCAAGACGGCTTGCCCTGTGAGATCGAGATGGTCTGGATCGCCGGACGTGGCGAGGTTGATGGTTTCTGGATGAACAAAAAGCGCATCACGCAGCGTCAATGGAAATGTGTTACTGGATATAACCCGGTCGATAAGGACAAGCAGGATGATGATGCTCAAATTGGGCCGCTTGACTGGTGGGACCAGCGCATTGTTGAATTTCTTTGGGCCTTGAATACCAGGTATACTGGAGCTGGACGCTTTGCTCGTGTTTCGGATGCACAGTGGCAACTGGCCGCGAAATATTGTACGGTGGGGATTCCTTTGGAGTTTAGCAGCTTGCGCATCACCTTCAGGCCGAAGGACAAACGCAACCGCGAACGCGAGGTGCAGAAGCTTGTCAAACGCGGTAGTGATGTTGCCTTTGAGGCGATGCTTGCAAAGGGGGAGGCCAAGCGTTATTCGCTCGCGGATAGTCTTGATTTGGATGTGATCAAGGTTGAGGGGTGCGGAGATACGTTCTATCTGGGGCGTTATGAAGTGACGCAGGA
>JAKSOW010000272.1 GCA_024405395.1 Kiritimatiellia bacterium
TCGGTGACCCATTCGCGCATGTTGTCCGCCGCCAGCCGCGTACCGTCAGCCAGCACCAGCGTGCCCTGCCCGCGGCAATGCCAGTACGCCACTGTCAGCCGACCCTCGCGCGTGAAGACAAAGGCCCGCACGTCCGCATCCTTGCTGCCAGCCACGGCAAGCTGACGCCATTCCACCAGATCGTATGCACCCGCGCTGTTCGGCACCAGATGGAATTCCCGCTCCGGATCCTTGAGCATTTCCTTCTGCTCGGACGTGAGGAGCCTGCGCATCCGCACATCCTCCCATCGGCGGAGCGTCGTGAAGAGGTCATTGATGCGTGGAATCCGCTTCGTCGCCGCCAGGCCATAGATCTTCACCGTTGCAGGGCAGTCCCAGGCCGCCGCCTTGGAGGAACCGTATTCCCACATGTCAGGCTGCGTACCCAGCGAGTTCTTCCGCTTCGTGCGGTATTCGAAGATCCCGGGCGGCGTAATGCCCCACCAGCCAAAATCCACGCGCGTGAAGTCCATGCGCATAAGCGGCGCCTCGGCCAGCGGATGCGCCACGATCTTAGCCTTGAAGTGCGACGGATCAAACATGTCGAAGGCGTTCGCGCCAGCCTGCAGATGCCAGCCGAAATGCGATTTGGCGGCACCTTCCGTGAACAGCGGCGGATACGCGAATTGACGCGTCATGCGCCATTGCGCCAGCGCCACATAGACGCCACACGGCGCATTGACGCCTTCCGAACCGTCAAAATAGGCAAACTCAAAGCCACAGTTCCATATTTTGGCGAATTTCTCGGCCACTTCATCCTGCAGATCGGTCCGTTGATCCAGGTAGCAGCTGCGGGCGCCATATTCGCTTACGTCCAGGATGCCGCCGATCTGACCACGCGGATGCGCCTGCCGATGGGTGTTCAGATGGCCGCGCACCACGCCCGTGAAACGATACGGACGCGTCGCCACATAGTTCGTGTAGGAGATCATCTCGCCGCCGAACTGCAGAATGCGACAGCCCTTGGCCATCGGGACGCCGGCGGGATTCTCGTACACCTGAAGTTCATCCCCTTCTGCCGCCTCAGGCAGGTCCTGCGCCAGCGTGAACCGGCGCTTGAGGTTAAGGCGGGGATCAGCCACGGGCGTCACATAGCGACTCTTGAAGCCCACGTGCGTCTGCAGCGTGTGGATGCCGGGCGTGATGCCTGCCGCCTTGATCTTCGCCAGCATCGCCTTGATGTCCGCAAGGCCGTTGGGGAATTCTGGTCGCAGATCCTCGTAGTCGGGCAGCGTCGTGTAGGACGGAAACCCCTTCCCGTCCACCACGGAGAGATAGTAGAGCAGCATCATCCGGAAGCCGCCCTGCTTGGCGAAGGCGATGTGCTCCTCGACATTCGTGGGCACCACGTCGTTTGCCCAGTAGATGGACGCGTTCAACAGCGGATTGCGTCGGCTCTGGACACCACGCGGCAAGTCGAAATCACGCTCCAGGGCATCCATTCGGTCCATGAAGCGATCCGTGGAGCGATCCGCCACAAGGGCCGCCCACACGCCCTCCAACTTCACGGCGGACAGGGCGTCGACATGCAGTACGCGTGCGCCGCCGCGCTGTTCCGACCCCACCTCCGCCTCAGGCACGGCGCCCACCAGCGCCACACAGGCCTTCTCGTCATGCACCACATTCAGCCATTCGCCGAAATTGCGCCGCGGCCGTAGCGGCAACTGGGCAACCCGGAAGGCGGCCGCAGCAGGGGCATCCATGCTAAGCCGCCTGTAAATCGAATCCTCGGACAGACGAAAACCCACGAGACGGAAAGCCAAATAGTCGTCCGTGATCTTGACTTCCACCTCGGCCTCGTAGGACTTCCGTTCGAAGCCCACGATGAGCCGAGCCCCCTCCTGACGCAGGGACGTGGCGGGATAGACCGTGCGCGTGTTGGGGAAGGCCAATTTGAGCTCGTTGTCGAACGGCCGTTCCTGCATCACCGAGAAAAACGGCAGATGCTCCCGATTGTCCAGCAGCTCCTCGCCATTCGCCTTGAGCTTAAGCGATTTGGCGCAGCCGTCATCGCCCAGCACCAGCGCGACCTGCGCATTGGACAGTGTCACATCAGCAGACAAGACCATGCCCATAAGCGCGAGGGCGCAGAACAAGGTTTCCTTCAGTCGTTCCATCAGCTGTCCTTTCATGTCCAATGCCAAAAAAGCATGGGCGCAGTTTCGGAAACTGCGCCCATACTCCAATCTAGAATCTCGCAGGAGATTCCATCAGATGTTCAGCGCAGTCTTGGACCAGTTGGTCTTGCCCGCGAGGAGCGACGGCGTGGTCATCTCCGGCGGCACCGGCAGCCCGAGGAGCTGCAGCGCGGTCGGCGCGATGGCTGAGAGCTTCGCCAGCGGCGTAAGGTTCACGCCGGCGGCGTCCTTCGCCACGTAGAAGCAGTCCACGAGGTTGAGCGTGTGGCTCGTCTTCGTGAG
>JAKSOW010000273.1 GCA_024405395.1 Kiritimatiellia bacterium
GCGTCGAGGCGCAGGTACGACTCCCACAGCGAATAGTCGGTGTGGAGCGCAAGCAGGTCCGCCATCTTCTCCATCAGCGCCGCCACATTCGCCGCCCGAGCCGGCAGATCGGCACCATCGCGCGCCCCCTTCTGCCAATCCAGGTAGTCGCGCTTGAGGAGGTTGGCGCGGTAGACGATCACGCGGTCAAGCGCCATGCGCGCCACGTCCACCGTGTCGCGGCGCAGGAAGTCATCCGCCCATGGCATCCGGGCCAGTCCCGCAAATATCTCCGGCGCGGCCTCGAAGCCCTTCCAGTTCGCCAGGCGCGTGATCTCCTCGGCGTTTTCGGCGGGATAGCTCTTGCCGTCGGTAAACACGTAATTGCAGCCGCCGCGCCAGCGCATCATCCAGGAAAGCGGCAGGGCCTTGGTCCAGATGGCCTTCATCGCTGCCGCCTGCGCACCGTAGCGGCTGGCGCAGAACTCGTCCAGCACAGCCTGATGCGGCACGGCCGTGGAAGACCAGGCATTTGCGGTGAAGTAACGCAGGCAGAGCGTGTCCGTGTGGCTAGACTCCGGCCACAGGATGTAGCCGGCACAGGCAGGATCGTTCTGCACGAGCTTCTGGCGCTCTTCGATCAGCGGATAGTTCGCCCGCGTGTCCAGGGCCGATTCGTAGGCGAGGAAGATCGAATAAGTGTACGGAAACTTGCCCACCACGCCCCACTGCGTGAAGTCGTTGGGTTTCGAGTAGCCGGGGCGGTAGTGCGTGACGTCGCCCTCGTAGTCCCAGATGATGGCGTGCTTGGGGTCGAGCGTCTTGATGAGCGCCTGCACCTCTTCGGGTTGCCAGGTGAAGTAGAAGTCCCAGCCGGCAAGCAGCACTTTGGCGTCCGGATAGTCGCGCTTGGCGCGCGACATGAACTTGCCCAGCGCCTCCAACTTCAGGTTGAAGTTGTCCTGTCGGTTCGTGTAGCACTTGCGCTCGCCGAGGCCAATCGTGTGCAGCAGGCGCTCGGGGGCTCCCTGGCCATAGGCCTCGACGGCCGTCGTCGTGAGCTTCCAGTACGCATCGGCCCACTTGTCGTCGCGGATGTCCCACACAAGGCCGTTCTTCTCCGAGTAGCCGCGGGTGGCCTGCGGCAGGAACGGCGGATCCTTCTTCGCCAGAAAGTCCTCGGGCGTACGCGAATACCAGTGCGTCATCGTGCCGAAGTCCTCCGGCACCAGCAGACCGCGCGCAAAGGCGTACTGCTGTAGATCGTGGCGCAGCTTGCCGCGGAATTCGAGCGACCAGAAAAGCGAACGGTTGTCATAGCCCTTGCCCGCGCCCGGCAGCGGATTGGCGGGGTCGGGATAAACGCACGTCTCGGGGAACGTGCGCTGGAAAAGGTCGTCCTGGCCGATGCGTAGCATGAATACATTGAGTCGGCGCTTGAGGATCCAGTCGATTTCCTTCTTCCAGTCTACCAGCCCCCAGTGCTCGGCCTGGAAACGCGTGAGGCCGCGATGCGCGAAATAGCGCAGCCCGCGATATTCGAAGCGCGCCTCTTCACGGATGTCCAGCCCGGCGAGATCGATTGCCGCCTTCTTCTGGACCACGTCGCCGTCCCAGAACCAGTGGCAGCCGCCGCGGCGCTCCAGCAGGTCATACACACCATAGAGCACGCTGCGGGCGTTCGACCCCGTGATCTTCACGCCGTTGCCCGCACTCACGATCGTGTAGGCGTCACGCCCGGACGTCGAGATTGCCTTGTCCACGGCAAACGTGACGAGGTCCGCAGCTGGAGCCTTCCCCGTGATCTGGGCACAGTACTTCGCGAACTCCGCCCGCGGAATCGCAAATGCATCCGCCGCCCATGCGGCAAAAGACGCAATACCGCACATCACCACCAACAAGATCTTGCCAGGTTTCATCACATTCCTCATTTCTTTAACGATGCGCCTACCACAGCCCACCCGTCACAGTGTTGAATTATACCATTTCCTGGGCGGAACATGCCACTTCTTTTCGCCGTCGCGAAAACAAAGAAACGCGTGCGCGGTAATCGCGCACGCGTCTTGATGCCATCTAGCGGAAACCGATTACTCGGCCCGCTCAACGACCAACTCAGGATCAAGCTCCTGGAGCTTCGTCTCAATGCCCTGCTTGAGGGTCATCAGCGCGTAAGGGCAGCTGCCACAATGGCCCGTGAGCCTAAGCTTCACGGTCTTGCCCTCCATGGACACGAACTCAAGGTCGCCTCCGTCCTGCTGAAGCATCGGACGGAGCGCCTCGAGCATAGCCTTGACCTGTTCTTCCAGCGTCATGGCTTACTTCGTGATCTTGCGGCCCTTCACGCCCGCGGCCGTGGCGGCATTCGCCTTGGCCTTCTCGCGGGGACGCAACGCGCGGACGGCCTCGCCGGCCTTCCACATTTCGCTGTCGTGCATGTCCTGCAGCTTCGCGGCCATGAA
>JAKSOW010000274.1 GCA_024405395.1 Kiritimatiellia bacterium
CCTGCTGACGGGCGCCTCGGCCTATCCGCGCACGATCGACTTCAAGCGCATCCGCGAGATCTGCGACAAGGTCGGCTGCATCATGATGGTCGACATGGCGCACATCGCGGGCCTCGTCGCGGGCGGGGCGCATCCCTCGCCGGTCCCGTACGCGGACTTCGTGACGACGACGACGCACAAGACGCTGGGCGGTCCGCGCGGCGGCATGGTGCTCTGCAAGGAGAAGTGGGCGAAGGCGCTTGACAGCGCCGTCTTCCCCGGCATGCAGGGCGGCCCGCTCGAGAACATCATCGCGGCGAAGGCCATTCTCTTCCGCGAGTGGATGATGCCCGAGAAGAAGGGCTATGCGCAGCAGGTCGTGAAGAACACGGCGGCGATGTGCAAGGTCATCCAGGACCGCGGCTACCGGATCGTCTCCGGCGGCACCGACAACCACCTCTTCCTCGTGGACGTGAAGACCTCCAAGGGCTTCACCGGCAAGGAAGCCGCGGCGGCGCTCGATGAGGCCGGCATCGTCGTCAACAAGAACACGATCCCCTACGACACGGAGTCGCCGTTCCGCACGAGCGGCATCCGCGTGGGCACGGCGTCCATCACCACGCGCGGCATGAAGGAGAAGGAAGCCACGATGATCGGCAACTGGATCGCGGATGTCCTCGATACGGGCGTCGTGAAGATGGAGAAGGTGCTGGTGAAGGGCGAGATGGTGGATCGTCCCGTCGCGCACTTCGACGCGAAGGTTCAGGCCAAGGTCAAGGCCAAGGCCAAGGCCCTCACCGCCAAGTTCCTGGTTCCCTGAGGAGGTTGCCGATGAACGCGGGCTGGATCGACCTTCAGATCAACGGCTATGCCGGTGTGGACTTCAACGCGCCGGGGCTTACCGTTGAGGCGGTAAAGGAAGTGACGGACCGGCTCGCGTCCGACGGCACGGCTGGCTTTATGCCCACGCTGGTGACGGGCGACCCCGAGATGCTCATCTCGACGGTTCGCACCGTCATGGCGGCGCGCCGCAAATATGCGGTGTGCGAGAAGGCCATCCTCGGGTTCTTCCTGGAGGGGCCTTTCATTTCAGATCAGCCCGGGGCCGTGGGCACGCATCCCGTCGAATGGGTGCATGCCCCTGACCTGGCGCTGTTCAACCGCTTCCAGGATGCCGCCGAGGGTCTGGTGCGCATGGTGAACGTCGCCGCCGAGGTGCCGGGCATGCCGGCGTTTGTGAAGGCCATAGCCGATACGGGCGTCACGGTGGCGCTTGGCCACCAGCTCGCCAAATCGCCGGCCGACATCGAGGACTGCATCGCTGCCGGCGCCAAGGCCTTCACGCATCTGGGCAATGGCATCCCCAACGAAGTGAACCGCCACGACAACATCGTGTATACGGCGCTTGTCGAGGATCGCGCCACGGTGATGTTCATTCCGGACGGACACCACCTGCCCGACACCATGCTGAAGCTCTACACGCGGGCTGTCCCGCTGAAGCGCCTGGTGGCGGTGTCGGATGCCCAGTATCCGGCGGGCATGCCGCCCGGCGAATACGAAGTGTGCGGGGCGCATGCGCGGCTTGAGCCGAGCGGACTCTTGTGGAATCCGGCGCGCAAGTGCCTGGTGGGCGCCACGACGCCGATGGCGAAGATGATGGATCTCCTGTCGGAGCGCATTGGGCTCACGCCAGACGAGCTTAAGGCGATTGGCCGCGAGAATCCGCTGCGTTTGATTGGCCTGGGGTGCTAAAGGGCGCCGTTGCGCAAGTTTTATTGATTTCCTCGTTGACGGCAGGGATTGGTTTTGGTATCATATCCATCCGTCGGCGAGATAGCTCAACGGTAGAGCATCAGAATCATAATCTGCTGGTTGAGGGTTCGAATCCCCCTCTCGCCACCATTCTACGAGGCCACCGCACACGCGGTGGTTTTCTTTTTCATGACAGAGCCTGCGAATACTTTCACCTTTCAGCCGATTGGCCATTTTCATGGCGGCGCCACCCGCAAGTACGATGCGCCGCGGCAGGGTGTCTTTGAGGGTGCCAGTGGGCGTGTGGAATTGGTGCCGGGGCGCAACTTTGAGATGGCGCTACGCGATCTGACCGGTTTTGCGCGCATTTGGCTGGTGTTCGTGTTTGACCGAAATGGCGGCGAATGGCGGCCCACCACGCGTCCGCCGGTGGCCGCCGCCGGACATGATCGGGTGGGGGTCTTCGCCTCGCGCGCACCTTATCGCCCCAATCCCATTGGGCTCAGTTGCGTGCGGCTCATTTCCGTCCAGGGGCGTGTGCCGGAAGTGGACGAGGCCGATTGGCTGGATGCTACGCCGATTCTGGACATGGAGCCCG
>JAKSOW010000275.1 GCA_024405395.1 Kiritimatiellia bacterium
GGTGCCTGCCGGGCGCGGCCCAATGCCGTGACGATCGCCTATCAGGGTGATGGCGACCTGGGTGCCATCGGCTTCAACAACGCCTTCCAGGCGGCGTCCCGCGGCGAGAATTTCGCGTGTATCTTCATCAACAACTCCCTCTACGGCATGACGGGCGGCCAGATGGCCCCCACCACGCTGGAGGGCGAGAAGACCACGACGACGCCCTACGGACGTGACCCGGCCCTCACGGGGCATCCGCTCCATGTGTGCGAGGTGTTCAACCAGCTGCAGGCGCCGGTCTACATCGCGCGCACCAGCGTGGCCGACACGAAGCGCATCATGGCCACCAAGCAGGCCATCCGCCGCGTGTTCGAGCTTCAGAAGGAGCACAAGGGCTATTGCGTGCTTGAGATCCTGGCTCCGTGCCCCACGAATCTGCGCATGGACGCGCTCAAGGCCGCCCAGTTCTGCGCTAACGAGATGGAGAAGGAGTTCCCGCTCGGCACGCTGCGCGACGTGGGCAAGGGCATTGGCGTGGCGGCGGCCGAGCCGGCGGCTGCAGAGGCTTCGCCCTATCTCGCCGTGAAGCCCGTGCCGCAGTTCAAGACGTGCATGGATCTCTTCGCCGAGAAGACGGTGGTCCCGCCGGCCGAAAACGACGCATCCTTCTCTGAGAAGCGCTTCAAATTCGCCGGTTACGGTGGCCAGGGTGTGCTTTCGCTGGGCCTTACGGTGGCCGAGGCGGCACGCCTCGAGAAGCGCCACACGCTGTGGTTCCCCAGCTACGGACCCGAACAGCGCGGCGGCAGCGCCAACTGCTCGGTGGTCGTGTCGGGCACGCCGATCGGTTCGCCGACGGTGGAGCATCCCGATGTGCTGGTGTGCATGAACCAGCCCGCCTACGAGCGCTTTGTGGGCGACGTGAAGAAGGGCGGCATCGTGATCGTGGATGCCACCGTGCCGATCACGCGGCAGCCGCCGGAGGGCGTGCAGCTCGTGGTGTGGCCCGCCATCAAGATGGCCGAGGACTTCGGCGTGCCGAAGGCGGCCAACACCATGATGCTCGCCGCGCTCACCAAGCTGGGCTGCACGGGTCTCTCGAACGAAAACCTGGAGGAGGCGCTGGTCGCGTCCTTCGCCAAGAAGCCCGAGCTGGGCATCAAGAACCGCGAGCTGCTGCGCCAGGCCGCGCAGCGCTGATGCGGCCAAGTCTTAGAGAATTGTTCAGAATTTAACCATCCAACAAAAGGAAACCCCATGAAAATCGCCATCGCCTCCGATCACGGCGGATTCGCGCTTAAGAGCGCGCTCGTCGCCAAGTTCAAGAAGGCCGAGTTCCTCGATCTCGGTCCTGCTTCCGCGGATTCCTGCGACTATCCCGACTATGCGGATGCCGTCGCCGAGAAGGTCGCCCTGGGCGAGGCCGATTTCGGCGTGCTCGTGTGCACGACGGGCATGGGCATGTCCATGGCCGCCAACCGCTTCCAGAACGTTCGCGCGGCCCTCTGCCGCGATGTGCGCGACGCCGAGATGTCTCGTGCCCACAATGGCGCGAATGTGCTCTGCCTCGGCCAGGACCGCACGAAGGCCGCGGCCGCCGTCAAGATCCTCGAGGCGTTCACGAGCACGAAGATCGATGGTGCCGCGCGTCATGCGCGTCGTCGCGGCAAGCTCGAGCGCGCGCAGCGTCTGAGCGACTTCAGCGGCCTCGCCAAGGCCGACCCCGAGGTCTATGCCGCCATTAAGGCGCAGGTGGTGCAGGAAGACACGGAAATCAACCTCATCGCCTCCGAGAACACCTCCAGCCGTGCGGTGCGTTTGGCCGCCGGTTCCGTGCTCATGAACAAGTACGCCGAAGGCTATCCGGGGAAGCGCTGGTACTCGGGCTGCCTGCCGGTCGACGCCGCGGAGGAGCTCGCCTGCCAGCGCGCGTGCAAGCTGTTCGGCGCCGAGCACGCGAACGTGCAGCCGCACTGCGGCAGCGCGGCCAACATGGCCGTCTACTTCGCCACGATCAAGCCGGGCGACACGATCCTCTCCCTCTCGCTCGACCAGGGCGGCCACCTCTCGCACGGCTCGCCGGTCAACTTCTCCGGCAAGATCTACAACATCGTGCCGTACACGGTCGACAGGAAGACCGAGCGCCTCGACTACGACGCCCTCGAGAAGCAGGCGATGGAGGTCAAGCCGGCGATCCTGCTGACGGGCGCCTCGGCCTATCCGCGCACGATCGACTTCAAGCGCATCCGC
>JAKSOW010000276.1 GCA_024405395.1 Kiritimatiellia bacterium
GGATCAATCCCTTCCGCCGTCTGGCCGATGCCGTCTTCAACACGGGGCTCGACTATGAGCTGGCGATTCTGAAAACGCACGCGCTCGTGCTGCTGCGCGGCGTGGATGCGGATAGTCCCCATGCCCGCGAGGCCCAGCGCCTGGCGGACGTGCTGGCCTCGGTGGCCGAAGCGCCCTCCGAAGGCGTCCCCGGCAATTCGATTCTCCGCGAGACCATTGGCGGAAGTTCGCTCGAATACTGATTTCAAGAAAGGCAACAACGATGAAACTCAAGATGATGATGATGTGCCTGGCCGCGGCTGGTGCCGCGCTGGCGATGGGTCCCACGGACAATGGCTTCTCCGGCCCCAACGGCAAGGTGGTTGAAGTCACGAACCCGATTGCGGTGTGCCGTCCGGCCGAGACGATCTCCGTGAAGTGGGCGGATGTCGACGCCAAGCCCGGCGATCGCTGCGTGCGCGTGTGGGACGTGGTGCTGCAGAAGACCATCCCCTGGCAGGACGACCAGGAAGGCAATTTGATCTTCTCGACGCCGCTGGCGGCCGAAGAGGTGCGTCAGTTCATCGTGACCACGGATCCGCGGGTGGAGCAGGCCGATCTGCGCACCGTCTGCTGGGCGGGCTATCTTCCCTATCGCATGGACGACTATGCCTGGGAGAACGACAAGTTCGCGATGCGCGCCTACGGTCCTGTGATCATGGAGCCCGCCCCGGCTGGCCAGACGCTGATTTCGAGCGGCATCGATGTGCTCTGCAAGCGCGTCTCCTATCCGATCTTCACCACCTGGATGAATCCGGATCACATCAAGCGCTTCAAGAGCTACCACAAGAACCACGGCGAGGGCATGGACAACTACAAGGTCGGCACGTCGCGCGGCACGGGCGGCATCGCGCAGTTCGATGGCGGCGTGTGGTCGCGTTCCATCAACTGGGCCGAGCAGAAGACGATCATGACCGGCCCGGTGCGTGCGGTGTTTGAGCTCACCTACAAGCCCTGGGGCAAGTTCGGCAAGGAGACGCGTCGCGTGACGATCGACCGTGGCCAGTGCATGGCGAAGTTCTGCGCCGTGTTTGAGGGCCCTGCGCCGGATACGCTCGTTGGTCCCGGCATTGACATTGCCGCGGCGCGCAACCACAACGGCGACATCAAGGTGGACATGGAGAATGCCATCATCTCGAACTTCGAGCCGAAGGACGGGGCGTTCGGCAACATCATGACGGCCATCATGCTCTGCCCCAAGGCGGGCAAGGCCGTGGTGGCTTCGGATGACTGCGACTGCCTCTATCTGCTGGCGAAGCCCTGCGCGAAGAAGAACGCGATCGGCTATTGGGCGGGTTCCAGCTGGACGGGCGCCGGACAGTTCACGAAGAGCTGCCAGTGGCACGCCTACGTGAAGGACTTCGCGGCGGCGCTGCGTGCGCCGGTGACGGTCGTCGTCAAGTAACGGCGAACACGAAGATCGTCGCGAGGGCTCCACAGCAGAAGAGCTTGAGGAACAGCCCCGCGACGAATCCGAGGAATGCTCCGGTGGCCCCCACAAGGGACCGCCGGATTTCTTTTCCCGAGAGCAGTTCGCCGAGGAACGCGCCGAGGAAGGGCCCGAGAATCAGACCCAGGGGAAAGAAGAAGATTCCCACGAGAGTTCCTGCGAGACAGCCGAAGATGCCGGCTTTCCCGCAATGGAACTTCTTTGCGCCGAGGGCCGGCACCAGATAGTCCAGAACCTGGACGGCGACGACCAGGGCCGCCGAGGCGATGAGAAGGGCCAGCGAGGGGCGGTCATGAGGCGCAACGCCCCGAGCGCACACAACGCCCGCAAGCGCCAACCAAGGCCCCGGCAAGACCGGCACGAAGCAGCCGATGAAGGAGAGCAGCAGCAGGATCGTGCCCAGGGAGATGCATCCCAGATTTATGATGTCTACGCTCATGGCGAACATTATAGCATACCCTGCGCCGAATCTTCAATCTCAGGGCGTATCGGGATACCTCGCCGCAGAACTCATGGAGACCCGACCCTGACTATCTGGCTCGGTGAGCTCTCGGTTTATGAACTACTTACCACTCGCGACTGGTTGTTCAACTACTCGCGGCCGATTGCCCAACCACCCGTCGGCGGTAACCCAACCACTCGCGCGCGACCGGCCAACCACCCGCTGCCGTTCATGGACCCAGATTTGGATTTTGTCTGCCCGGACGGCCGCGGATGGGCGGCGAAGACGCAACGCC
>JAKSOW010000277.1 GCA_024405395.1 Kiritimatiellia bacterium
GCGCCAATGTCGTCGAGAATCGTGCGTGCATCGATGGATGATGAGGTCTTGAAGGCTATGCGGCCGGGGATGTTGGACTTGATCACGCCCGTGATGATCTTCGCGTCGGGACGCTGCGTGGCGAGGATGAGGTGGATACCTGTGGCTCGGGCAAGCGCGGTGAGGCGGGCGATGGCAGGTTCCACGTCCTTGCGCGCAGTTTGGATGATGTCCGCCACTTCGTCGATGATGACGACGATGTAGGGGATTTTCTGGGGCACATCGTTCTTCTCAGAAGTTTTGGTCTCGCCGCCGAAGAGATCGGGCTGAACCGTCTTGCGGCGCGTATTGAAGTCCACGATGTTGCGGCAGCCAACCTTGCTGAAGAGCTTGAGTCGGCGATCCATCTCCACGAGTGCCCATTTGAGCGCATAGACGACCTTGTTGGTGTCGTTGACGATGGGGACGAGCAGATGCGGCAGGGAATTGTACTGCGTGAATTCGACACGCTTGGGGTCCACCATGATGAGGCGTAGGTCCTCCGGCGTGCGACACATCAGAAATCCGTTGATGATGGAGTTCAGGCACACGGATTTGCCTTGGCCCGTGGCGCCCGCAATCAGCAGGTGGGGCAGAGAAGCCAAGTCGGAAACCAAGTTGTTTCCAGCCGCGTCTTTACCAAGCAACAACGGCACGTTCATCTTGTTGATGGCGGTCTGCCAGGTTTCGCTTCGGGCGATGTCGCCGAAATGCACGCCACACGGCTTGAGATTTGGGACTTCGATGCCGACGGCGTTCTTGCCGGGAATGGGGGCCTGGATGCGCAGGGACTTGGCCTCGAGCGTCATCTGCAGGGTGGCGGAGAGGGCCGTCACCTTTTCCGGCTTCACGCCAGGGGCGAGGGAGAGACCGTATTGGGTGACGACAGGACCCGGCGTTGTGAAGGCGAGCGTGGTGGGTACGCCAAACTGGTCAAGCGTGGAGATGAGCTTCTGGGCCATGAGCTCCACGTCGCCATGTTCTGCCGAGGACGCAACAGGCGGATTGAGCAGCGTGAGCGGCGGAAGCAGATAGGGGCCCTTGTCCTCTTCGACGGGCTGAATGGCGGCCTGTTCCGTTGGCGCGGCTGCGGGTGGTGCAGGGGGCATGGTCTTTTGGGGCGCGGCCGCCATCGGCTGGGGCGCAGGAGGCGGTGTGTATGCGGGCTGCGGCATCGCCGCGGCACGGCTTGCCGCCTCAGCGGCTTCGCGCGCCTTCTCGGCGGCGAGGCGCAGACGTTCCTGCTTGGCGTCTTCAATGGCTTGAAGCGCGGCCTGTTTCTCGGCGGCGAGACGATCCCTCTCGGCCTGCCGTTCGGCGGCGATGCGCTCCTTTTCGGCCTGCTTCTCGGCGGCAATACGTTCCTTCTCCGCCTGGCGTTCGGCGGCGATACGCTCCTTTTCGGCCTGCTGTTCGGCTTTTGCGGCAGCCCGAGCGATCTTGGCGGCATTGAGAGCTGCCTCCTTCTCCTCGGCCAGGCGTTTCTTTTCGGCGATTTCCTCCGGTGTAAGCTCATGACGGTCCATGCACCAGTCAAGCACGCCGCTGATGCCGCGGATAATGGAGCGGAATCCGATTGTCCAGAGCAGGGCAAAGAGCATGATTGACGCCATGAGCACGCCTGACCCAAAAGGCGAGAGCACGCGTGTGAGGCCAAGCGTCATGATGAGATAGCCGATTGCGCCACCGGCGTTGGGTTCGATATTGAGCGTGTGGAGCGTGTTCTGCACGGACGACACGCCGCCCGTGAGTTGGGTAAGGCACGTCAGGGCAAGCGTGAAAAGCGCAAGTCCCGCGGTACGCCGACCTGGATTGAACGAGCGCCCACGAATCAGCAGCAAGCCGATGAGAATGCACATAAAGGGCAGCACCCACACGGCCAGACCGAAGATCTGATAACCGGCATAGGCAAACCAATCACCCGCGATGCCGATGAGGTTGGACGTCGGGCGAAGCGGTGGAATGCACAGGGTTGGGATTTCGCGCCAGTCGTAGGTCAACAGCGCCAGAAGGGGGAACAGAGCAACCGGAAACAGGAAGAATCCGAGAATGCGCCGACGCAGGTTGACTTCGTTGTCGATCTTGTCTTTATTTTCCGCCATCTGCGGGACCTTTCAGGAACATGGGCGTTTGCGAAG
>JAKSOW010000278.1 GCA_024405395.1 Kiritimatiellia bacterium
CTGGCGGCCAACCGTCCCAACACCACCTGGCCCAAGTGCACGTGCCTGACCTATTCGGGCTACATCTGGAACAGGTCCGCCACAAACGAGAACTGGACCTTCATGACCTACGCGGGGAATGGTGGTTACATGTTCTTTGACGATGAGGACCGCACGCATTGGGCGGGCAAGAATACGCCGTACTACATTTGCGGCGACATGTTCTCCAACATTGACACGGGCGCCTGGCACACGGTGACGGCGACGCCGGGTCCGCATTACTTTGAGGTACGCTACTACAGTGCGTTGGGGTCGGCCGCCGGTAATCAGGCATCGCGCGTCAAGGCCTTGGGCGATCCGGACAGAAGGGGCACGATAACGATGACGGAGGGCGCTTGGCCGAGCTCCAAGGGGTTGGTATGGGATCCTCAGGGTCGTGGCGTGGCGAATCCCGCGTTCTTCGAGCCGATCGCGGATCCGGGCGACGGCAGCGTGCTCACCTACACGACGAACATGGTTGAGGAGGCGACACGCCAGCAGCCGCGCTTTGAGACGATCGCCGCCGAGCCCGGCACGTGGCTTGACGCTTCGGGTTTGGCCTATTCCGTCCCGGCGCTTTCGGGATTCCTGGCGGTGAACAACTGCCCGTTGTTCACGGTGAGCGCCAATTGGGCGGTCTCTGCCTCCCAGATTGCCGCGGGCGGCATGTTGACGGCCACGAAGCTGGTGTTCGCCGAGGGGGTGCCGTTCACGGTGTCCGACATTTCAGTGTTGGCGCGTGGAACCTACACGGTGGCGGTGGCCGAATCCGGAATCGAGGGCATGCCGACCTTTGACCGTCAGGCGGAGGGAGTGAAGAAGTGGCATCTGCGCAAGAATGCCGAAGGCAAGGCGCTTGTGCTTGAATATGTGGCTGGCACGACGCTGCTGCTGCGGTGAGGGAATCTAAGGAGAGAAGGACGCTAGGCGGCATGCTCAGCGGTCGGTGAAGATGGCGTCGAAGGCGCCACGGGCGGACAGGCGATAGAGGCCTGTCCGTCCCAGTTTTGAGTGGTCCACCAGGAGATAGCGCTTGCTGGCCTGGTCGATGACGGTGCGGATCAGTTCGGCCTGCCGCTCGTGGTTGGTGGTCACGGTGCGGTCGTCCACGCCAAAGGCCGAGACATAGGCCTTGGTGATGTTGATGCGCCGCAGCTGCTCTAGGGCGGCCGCCCCCAGAATGGAGTTGAGCTGCGGGTCGTAGTTGCCGCCGAGTCCGATGAGCACCCAGTGCGGCGGGAACTTGCGGAAGTTCTGCAGGATGGACACCGAATTCGTGACGATGGTCAGATGCACAAAGGCCGCCGACTTCAGCAGCATGGCCAGTTCGTAGATGGTGGTGGAGGAGTCGAGGAAGAGGATGTCGCCCTCGGCCACCGTGTCGAGCGCCTTGCGCGCCAGCGTCACCTTGGCGGCGCGATTGGTCACGATGCGCTCGGAGTATTCGCTCGCGCTGCGGCGTTCAGCCGGGGCGTCGTTGAAGACGAGGCCGCCCCGTACGGCCGAGACGGCGTCACGGCGCGTGAGCTCCAGCACGTCACGGTGGATCGTGGCGGAGCTCACCTTGAACTTCTTCATCAGCTCGGCGAGGGTGCAGGTCTTCTTTTCCCGCAGGTAGTCGAGAATCTGGCGTGTGCGCAGCTTTTCCATGGCGGCGACATCATAGCATATCTGGCGGGATTTCTCAACTCTTCTCACGTCCTTTCATATTTTCCCTTCAAGTTATCACCCCGCCTGCGTGCGTTTGGGTGTAAAATA
Organism: Kiritimatiellia bacterium; assembly: GCA_024405395.1. Classification (GTDB taxonomy): domain Bacteria; phylum Verrucomicrobiota; class Kiritimatiellia; order RFP12; family UBA1067; genus RGIG6720. Next base: position 1,777 of record JAKSOW010000278.1, read on the forward strand.
TCACCATCGATTTCACGTAAAGGAAATGCCTATGAAAATCAAAGAAGAAAGCTACATGTACGAAATGATTCGTACGGAACTGACCGACGTGGTCGGCGAAGCGAACGTGGACGTCAAGACCGCGGACAAGTTCGGCCACTCGATCGACTACTACTGGATTCCCGAGATGTGGCATGACCGCGGCCGCAAGTGCCCGCAGCCCGACTTCGTGGTGCATCCCGCGACGACCCAGGAGGTCGCGCGCATCATGAAGATCGCCAATCAGTACAAGATCCCCGTCACCCCGTGGGGCGGCGGTTCGGGCAGCCAGGGCGGCGCGCTGCCGATCTACAACGGCA
>JAKSOW010000279.1 GCA_024405395.1 Kiritimatiellia bacterium
GGTAGAGGTGAATCGTCCAGGGCGGCGATGCGCGGATCTTGAAGTCGGCAAGCAGCACGCGGTTGGCCCGGTTCATCTGGATCAGGTGCGGGCGCATGTGCGAATCCTTGAGCGCCATCAGGCGACGGCTCGCCACGGGGCAGTTAGTCGAGCACCAGAAGTACAGATGCTCGGTGGCCTTCATGTGCTCGGGCGGACGCTTGAACCACACGCGCCACAGGTCCATGCGCGGCGCGATGGTGCCGGTGCCGGTGATGGCCACGTTCTCGACCTCGTAGGCATAAAGCAGCGGCGAGTAGTTGTAGCACTCGATGCCCTCCCAGGTGGTGTGCACTTCGGGATAGTCGGCTGGATCGTCCGTGAATTCCAGCACGGCGTCCTTTTCGAGGTGGAGGTCACAGTTGCTCTTGAAGTGCACCGCGCCCGTGAGCCATTTGCCGGCCGGTACCACCACATGGCCGCCCCCTGCCGCCGAACAGGCCGCCATCGCCTTCGCGAAGGCCTCCGTGCACTTGGAGCCGTCGCTCTTGGCGCCATAGTCGGCAATCGAGAACGTCTTGTCCGGGAAACGCGTCTCGCGGATCGTGTATTTGCCAAACGGCGCCTCAAGGTTGAGGTCGGCGACGGCCGCAAACGAGGCCATCAGCCCCAAAAGGGTCACGGAAAGAAAATGCAGTCGGTTCATTTCATCTCTTTTTGTGGTTCGTAATGGCGCAATTCTACCACAATATGGGGTAAGTGTAAAGTTTTGCCGGACACAATCTCCACCAGCACACGCGCCACTGAATTTATGGTATAATACGGACTGTCAACTATGTCAGATTTTGTCCATCTCCACGTCCACACGACGTATTCCCTTCTCGACGGCCAGTGCCAGATCGTTCCCCTCGTCAAACGGGCCCGCAAACTGGGCATGCCCGCGCTTGCCGTCACAGATCACGGCAACCTCTTCGCGATCAAGGCCTTCTACGACGAATGCCGCTCCAAGAAGGAGAAAACCTATGGTGACCTGGCTGGGGTGCACGTCAAGCCCATCCTGGGGTGTGAGGCCTATGTCGTCAACGGCGACTACCGCGAACGCATCAAGCGCGAACGTTTCCACCTGTGCCTGCACGCAAAGAACATCACCGGCTACCACAATCTCGTGCGCCTGATGTCCGAGGCGCACATCAACGGCTTCTACTACAAGCCCTGCATCGACCACAATCTGCTCGAGAAGTTCCACGAGGGGCTGCACGTCTCCAGCGCCTGCCTGGCGGGCGAAGTGGCCCGTGCCGTCGCCGATGGCCGCATGGACGAGGCCGAACGCGTCTGCCGCTGGTACAAGGACCTTTTCGGCGACGACTTCTCGCTGGAGGTGATGGAGCACCGTTCCGCCATCTGGCCGCAGATGAACGCCGGCCCCAAGGGCGTCTTCTTCCGTCAGCAGATCGTGACCAAGGGCGTTCTGGAGCTCGGCAAGAAGCTCGGCATCCGTGTCATCGCCACCAATGACGTCCACTTCCTGGACAAGGAGGACAACGATTCCCACGACGTGCTGCTGGCGCTCTCGACGGGCAAGAAGATGAGCGACCCGCCGCGCATCGACGACGACGACGAGTCCACCAAGGGCGGCCGCCTCGTCTACACGGGCGAGGAATGGTTCAAGCCGCTGGAGGAGATGCAGAAGCTCTTCCCCGAGCATCCCGAGATCCTGAAGAACACCCTTGAGGTGGCCGAGCGCATCGAGGAATACGAGCTGGACTCTCCCCCCATCATGCCGAAATTCCCCATCCCGGCGGAATTCGGCACCGAAGAGGAATACGCCAAGAAGTTCGACGAGGCCGCCCTGCGCGCGGAGTTCAACACCAAGGACAAGCCCAACAACTTCGAGCGTCTGGGCGGCTACGACAAGGTGCTGCGCATCAAGTTCGAGGCCGACTACCTTTCGTCGATGGTCTGGGACGGCTGCAAAAAGCGCTGGGGCGATCCCCTGCCCCAGGAAGTCGTCGACCGCGTGCAGTTCGAGCTGGACACCGTGCGCACGATGGGCTTCCCCGGCTACTTCCTGATTGTGCACGACTACATCGCCGCCGCCCGCAACATGGGCGTGTGGGTGGGCCCGGGCC
>JAKSOW010000028.1 GCA_024405395.1 Kiritimatiellia bacterium
AACCGCTCTTACATGGATGAGAACCATATGTCCTAGCCGATAGACGAAGGGGCCATCACTGGTGCACCCGGTGGGATTTGAACCCACACACCTTGCGGCACTAGAACCTGAATCTAGCGTGTATGCCAATTTCACCACGGGTGCTACGGGGAGATAGTGTATCAAAATCCCCGTTGAGAGTCAACGGGGAAAGATAACTTTTTTACTTTTTCTCCTGCAGAGCCTTACCCAGTCGAAGCATGCGCTCATTGAGGTCACCAAAGGTGACATCGGCCGAGTAGATGTCCTTGAAGTAGGCGTAGGCCTTTTCGATGTCGCCCGACTCTTCGGCGCAAAGACCCAACTGGTAAACCACCTTCTTCTTGAGGTCGTCCATCGTGGGCAACTGGTCGCGTGCCGTCTCCAGCTGCATCACGCCCATGTCGCGCTGACCCTTCTTGATGAAGCACATGGCCAGGCAGTAGAGCGCCTGCAGACGATCCTTCGGGCTCTTCTGGGCGAGCTGAAGGTGCTCAACGGCCTCATCATAGTACTCGTACATGTAGTACTGGTTGCCGAGTTCGTAGCGCAAGTGGAGGTCATTGGGATACCGCTGCACGCGGAGCGCCAAGTCGTCGAAGACAAACTGGCTCTTCTCGGCCTCAACCTCATCGGCCTCTTCGTCCTTGCCGGCCTTGCGAAGCTCTTCGATCTTGTATTCGTAGCCCGCGGTCTTGACCGAGGAAAGCATACGGTCAAGCTCCGGGTCCACGCTACCAAGCTTCTGCGCGGCTTCCAGCGTCTCAATGGCCTCGGGGAAGCGCTTGTTCTGCATGAAGATACGCGCCAAGGCACGGTAGAAGTTCATGTTGTTGGGCTCTTTGGCGATCTGCGCCTTCTTCTCGGCAATGAGCGCCTCGGCGTCGTCTCCCGTAATAACCGCCTTGTTCGCCTGGTCCAGCTTCTTGGCCTGCTCCTTGTTGGCGATGAGCGCCTGGAAACCGCCCTTCTTGCCCGTGGCCGTATCCCAGCCATCCGACATCGTCGCACGCGCTTCCGCATCCTTGAGCAACTGGATGATGCGCTGATCCTGAGGTGCCAGCTCGTGCAGCTTGGCATAGGCGTCACGCGCCTTGTCGAAGCGCTTCGCCATGGAATAGTAGGCGGCAACGCGCTCCAGCAGCGCAGGATCCTTCGCGCCGCACGTATAGGCGGCCTCAACCGAAATGGCGGCGGCCTCAGGCTTGCCGGCGGCCTCGGCGGCCTTCACAGCGGCCTCAATGTTATCCGGATCCAGGGGATTGATCGACAACAGCTTCTCAGCCTCGGCCATGGCCTCCGCGGCCTGCCCCTTCTTCACCAGCCCCATGATCTTGGAACGCGCCAGCGCATTCTTGATCTTCTGCCCAAACCCACTGGAACCGCTCTGACGGAAACGGGCAATCTGCGCCGTACGCAGCAGACGGCGCGTCTCCAATGTGTCCGGGGAACAAGTCAACGACTGTTCCAGCATTTCAACGGCCAAATCATACCTTCCCGCCTCAAGGGCCTGGCGGCCGCGATTAGAGAAATTCTGAGCCTTCTGCGCAAGTGCGTCATTCGCCATGTTTTCTGATCTCCTAAAGTTCAAGCCATATTATAGCACGATGAAATCTTGTTTACAATCTCGGGCAACAGCCTTCATAACAGGCCCGTTGAGCCGAAGCCCCCTGCCCCGCGTTCGGTGGCATCGGTCTCCGCGACCTCCAGAATCTCGGCGCGCACGACAGGAGCCACCACAATCTGCGCCACTTTCATTCCCTTCTCCACCAGGAACGGTTCCGCGCCATGATTCACCAGAATCACGCCAACCTCGCCGCGATAGCCTGCATCGATCGTGCCCGGCGCATTGAGCACGGTGACCCCATGCTTCAGCGCCAACCCCGACCGCGGGCGCACCTGCGCTTCGGCATCCGGCGGCAACTGCATCACCAGACCCGTGTGCACCAACGCACGTGCGCCAGGCGCCAACGAAAGTTCCTCTATAGAACAAACGTCCATCCCGGCATCACCGGGATGGGCGTAGACCGGCAGTTTGGCCGCCGGGTCAATCTTCCGAAACAGCACTTGCATCAGGAGCTTCCACAGACGAGGCAGAGGTGGTCGTGTAGCCAAGACGGGCGAGGTTCCAGGTGTTCCAGGCGGCAGGTACCGTGCCGGCCGTGAGCGACGAGAGCTCGTCGCGCAGCTGCATGCGCACCATCTGCGCCTCAGCGGCATCGCCGGCCTTGCGGTCTTCGACATACACGAGCAGACCGCGCGTGGGGTTCGCCGTGGGGATGAACTCGGAGATCTGCCCCTTCGCCAGCTTCATCACGGCCTGGGCAGCATAACGGGAATCAGGGAACGCATTGCGCGACATGCCACTGACGGAGAACGTGATCGACGTGCTCACGTTCTGGGCGGCAAGAGCCTTGGCGTCAAAGGGCTGCCCCTTGGCGAGCGCCGCCGCCGCCAGAGCGCGCTGCTTTTCCACAGCGGCTTTGAAGGCCTTGGCACGGGCATCAGCCAATGCACGCGGACGAATGATGGCCTTTGCCTCGGCGAAAGTGGGAACATGAGCCTTGACGAAAGACGCGCGCTCGACGAGGTAGACGGCATTGGTGCCCGCCACCACGCCATAGCGCAGATCCTCGGATTCGGGATCAAGCTCGGCCACCGCCGCGGCGAAGCCCTCCACGCCAGGCGCGAAGGCCTCGGGACGCGACATGAAGCCGGCCACATAGCCCGTACCCGAAGGCGCGAACAGCGGCGAGGTCTGGACCTTGGCCTTGTCCTCGGCGGCAATCTTCTCCAGTCGGTCAACCTTCTGCGTGGAGGCGGCATCCGCCGTCTCGTTGGGATAGACGCGGAAAAGCAGATTGGTGCGGAAGGCCTCCAGCGACGCGATCAGCTGAAGTTCCTTTTCGAGGATGCCCTTCACCTCCTCGAACTTCTTGGTGACCACGCCATTCGTCGTCTGCGTCTCGAAACGCTGCGAGGTGGCATCGTAGTGGTCATGCATCTCGTCATCCGTGATCTTGAACTGGGCGAGGCGCTTGGGATCGTCGGCCTGATATTTCACATACTTGACCGTCACGCAGTCGGGCAGCGCGATGGAATTCGTGTTGTCCTTGTAGAAGGCTTCAAGCCCCTTGTCGTCCAGCGTCACCTTCGCGCCATCCTTGTCGGTAAAGGAGGCGATGCGCACCGTGTACTTGTCGGTGAAGTCGTTGATGGCGCCCTCAAGCTCCATCGGCGAAACCCACGTCGCCGTGCCCAGCACGCTGCGAGAGAGCTTCATGAGCGTAAGACGACGCTTGAGATACGCCTCGAACATTTCGGGCGTAAGGCCGTTCTCGCGCAACACCAGCTCGTAGAGGCGCATGTTGAACTGCCCACCCTCGCCCGCGAAGGAACGGTCATGCGCAATGGTGTCGCGCACTTCCTGGTCCGTCGCCGTGAGATGCAGGTTCTTCGCGACCTCCAATGCCGCCAGCTCCTCCCACGCGCGCTTGTTCACCTCGTGGTCGGCAATGTCGCGATTGCGCTGACGGCCAAAGCCGCGCACATCCTCCGCCAGAGCGCGGAACTCGGCCCCGGAGACCTCGCGATCACCCAACATGCCGGCACCACCCTGGCCGCGGCTGTCATCGTCACGTCCAGTGAAGAGGAAGTCAAATGCGAAGAAAACGGAAATCGTTACGGCGAAGGCGCCCCAGATCCATTTGTTGCGGATGAGACGGTTGAAGTGATGGATAACCACGGTATCTTTTCCTGTTCTTTGTTTTCTTTATCGACTTTTCGTCTTCTTGTTGATTGTTAAACGGATTAAAGGCCATCACCCGCAGGCGCGGCATCCGACGACGCGGAACCTTCCGACTTCTCGCCATCCTCCGATTTCTCTTCGGACTTCTCCTCAGAGCCCTCGGCTCCTTCACCTTCGGCGGATTCTTCCCCGGATTTCTCCTTCTTCTCCACCTTCGCGACCTCCGGAGCCTTCACGAGTTCGCCAGAATTCACCTCAGCGCGATTCTCAAAGAACGCACGGAAGTTCTTGTCCTTGCCCTGGGCATCGAACGTCTGTACAGCCACGGCCATGCGGCCACTGCCGCCCTTATCCTTCTCCGAGACCTTGCGCCAGATCTTGGCCGCACATTTCGGGGAGAGCGTATACTCAATCGTCTGCGCCTCGTTTCTGTACGTTCCCGACTCGGGATCCAGAACACTCTTCACGCCGCAATCCAACGACACCTTGCAGTCGCCGGACTCACCATACAGCGCCGTGAACAGCTTGTCCTCCTGGGAGATGATCCGCACCTGGTTGGCGACGCCCATCCGCTCCACATGATAATGCATGCCCTTGAAGGAGAGAGCCCCCGTCACCACACGAATCATGCACTCGCGCGTATCCGCAGTGGTCGAATAGGCGAAGCGGCTTTCGCCCGAAAGATTCTCGCACACGAAATCAGGCGACACGACGGAAATCACCCCGTCCTTGAGTGCACGCGGCAGGCTAAGGGTGAAAGCACCGCCCTTGAGCACGATTGCACGCGTCTGCTCGCCAATGGCGACGGCACGCGTGCTGAAGCAGCACCCAGCCTCAAGTGTCACCGAAGCATCCGTGCCCAAGGCGAAGCGCGCAACAGGATTCTCCGAGCCCTTCCCCGACAGACGAATGTCGGAGCCAAAGGGATAATACCGACCCGGGACAATCTTCTCCCAGGATTCGGACCCTTCCGCACGAATCTCGGCCACTCCTCCATTCAGTTCTTCACACCGCATCAGCGGCAGAAAACGAAACTCCTTGGCCGGTGCCGCGGCAACAGCAGGCTTCTCCTCTGCCGGCTTTTCCTCCTCGGCAGCCTCCTGCGCGAACGCGCACGAAGCAGAAACAGCGGCCACCGCAAAAGCGGTGTAAGCGGTCTTGAGTGAAATCTTTGACATTAAATGAAACCTTCCCTTTTCAAACGGTTTGGATATTTTACCTTTTTTTAAGACAAAAGGCAACTGTCATGAGCAAAAATCCACCAAGCAGCAAACCCACGGAAATCGTCTGGGAAATGGACAGTGGGCCAACAGCTGCGCGCGGATCGCCCCGCAGATACTCAAGTCCGAAGCGAATAAGCGCATAACCGATGAAATACCCGCCAGTCACCGCACCCGGACGCGTCGCATGCCGCCGCAGCCAGAGCAGCAGCAGCGCACCGAAAAGAAGCAGAACGGCAGCGGCCTCGAAGAGCTGCGTGGGCAACACGGGCAACGAAGATGCCGCCGAGGACGAGATCTTGCCCAGATTCACCTGTTCATACCAGGCAGGCGATCCACGGGGAAAGGCCACCGCAAGCGGCGACTCCGAGAGCCGCCCGTAGCAGCACCCGTAGAAAAAGCACCCCACCCGACCAAAGGCGTGCCCCAACGGCACCACCACCACCAGCATGTCGGCCAACGGCAGAATCCGTTCCTTTTTCCAGAAGCACCAGGAGAAGAAGTAGACCATGGCCAGAATCAAGCCGCCATAGAACATGAGTCCGCCCTGGTCCACACGAATAACCGACAGCGGATTGGCGGCAAACTCGGCTTGCCAATGCTCCACCACATAGGCGATGCGGCTGCCCAACACCCCCGACACCATCAACGCGATCAGAAGATTCCCCATGGCCTCCGCCGGACGCCCCGAGCGGCGGCACAGCCAGCTCAGCACCTGCCAGGCAGCCAGGAACCCCAACGCCATGAAGCAACCATACGTCTTCACGTTCAGGGGGCCAAGCGAAAACAAGTCCGGATGCATTTTTTCTCCTTTACCAATTGCCAAACAACCACGTATGGGGTACAATCTCCCCCATGGCAACAGAAGATTATACCAAAAAATGCCGCGGTTTGTCGCTTCTTTCCGGTGGCCTTGATTCCCAGCTCGCCGTTTGCGTGCTTCGGGAGGCTGGCGCCGAAGTCGAAGGCATCACCTTCGTGACCCCCTTTTTCGCTCCTGTTGCGGCGCGCAAGGCCGCGGCCCAGCTGGGCGTCAAGCTGCACGAGATCGATTTCACGGACGACGAAATCGCACTCATCAAGGCGCCGCCCCATGGTTTCGGCGGCGCCATGAACCCCTGCATCGACTGCCATGCCAAGATGATCCAGCGCGCCGGCGAGCTGATGACCCAGCTCGGCTATGACTTTGTGGCCACAGGAGAGGTATTGAACCAGCGCCCGATGAGCCAGAACCGCCAATCGCTGGGCGTGGTGGAAAAGTGCTCGGGTCTCACCGGCCGCCTGGTACGCCCCCTCTGCGCACAGCTGCTTGAACCGACGATTCCCGAGACGGAAGGTCTGCTTGACCGCGCCAAGCTGCTCGGTCTCTCGGGACGCCGCCGCGAACCGCAGATGGCTCTCGCCGAGAAATTCGGGCTTCAGGAATATCCGTCTCCCGCAGGCGGCTGCAAATTGACGGAGAAAGGTTTCGGACGCCGCCTCAAGGACCTGATGGAACATGAAGGCCTCGACGAACGCCGCCTGGTCGAACTGCTCAACATCGCCCGCCGCTATCGTCTGCCGGACGGCACCGGCGTGATCTTGGGCCGTGACGCGCGCGAAAATCGTATCCTAAAGGATTCGTTCCGTCCCGGCGACACCCTGCTGGCTCCGATTTCCGTTCCCGGCCCCACGGCGCTCATTCCCAAGGTCGCCTCTACGGCCGACCTCGATCTGGCCCTCAAACTGATCTGCGCCTTTTCCCGATATGACCAATTCAAGGGCGACATCGTCGTGCAAGTCCGCGACGCCGCCACACACGACGTCACTGTGCCGCGCCCCTACGACCGCGCGCCGCTACTGCCTTTTCAGATCGTCTGACGAGGCGTCACGACGCCCTCACTTCAGAGGCTTCATGGCCATCAGGCAGCGAGAAATCGTCCAGGCCCAGTCGGCCGGCATGCGCTTGAGCTCGTGCCCCTTTCCCCAGGTATCCGAATAGAGGATCTCGCGGCGCTTGTCGTTATAGCCGATGATCAACCGCATATGCCCACCCTTCGCCTGCGGCAAGTCGGTCTCGGGATAGGTCCCCAGCGTCACGCTCCAGAAAAGCGGCACGCCGGCGTTCACGTACTGATGCACATCGGCCATGAATTTCTTGTACTTCGATTTCTGCGCGCCATTGACCTTCATGTCCTTGAGCACTTCGGCGTCCATCGCGGCATCGGCCGCCATGGGATTGTACATGATTGTGTTGCCCTCACGGGTAACATAGACACTTTCATCTATCGCCGGCTTCTTGAGCTTTTTCGCGGCCTTGTTGTAGTTCGCCACATCCTTCGTGAGACTGGCGATGCGCTCAGCCACCGGCTTCTCGAAGTCTCCGAAGAGCGTCATTGTGGCCAGCCGGTATCTGCGGCCAACGGCATCGACCGAATCCTTCATGCCCTTGGAGGAGGTACCCTCGTCCGCCGTGGTACCGGCGGCCTCGGCGATTTCATGCTCATCCACCTCTACCCCGTAATACCGCAACACGCGCTCGGCCGCGGCAGCCGCACAATATCCCTTTGCGCCCTGATCCACCATCGGCACATTGTCCACAAAGACATCACCTCGAGGATCGCGAATGACGTTGTCGGTTATCGCGCTTTTCCCCTTTGCCGTCACTGGAGCGCCATTTCTGCCGCTGCCCGTCCCCGTGAGCCGGGCTGGTCCGTCGACAGCCAATCTCACAAAACCCGGCTTGAAGGTGTCAGCCTTGTTTCCGTCCTGGGAATAATTCCAAGTCAGGCCGGCGACAGTGGGAATGGCAGTCTTGGGCCATGTCTGCGACTTCTGCACCTGCCCCCGTCCCTTGACGCGTGCGGCCACCGGCACCGGATTCTTTGCGCCCTCAGCCGTGAGCCGCCCACGAACATCATTGAGCAGCTTCAGGAATCCTTCACGCGTGATGGTCTTGTCATTGCGCACAAGCGTCCGCACGCGACGGCCATCGGCGGTCGTCGATTCCGCAATCGACTCCGTGCCCCCGCGATTGAAGAGCACCAGCTCCACTCGGGCTATTCCCCCTTCGGACGAGAACAGCACGCGGCTTTCATAGACAGGAATGCCGAAGCAGGAAACGCCGCCGTCCAACCGCGAATCGGCACTTTCGCGCGTATCCGAGGTGAACTTGAACCCCTGCTCGCGATGCTTTTGGACAAAGAGCACGGGATCGGATCTCCAGAACGCCTCATCGGCCAGAGCCTCACCCATCTCATACGCCTCACCGTGGGTCCTGAAAACGGCGAATACGACCCACATCGCCATCATACAGGGGAAAACACGAACACTTGGGTCAGGCAATTTCATGAGGTCCCTCCAGTTACGTGTAGTCGGTCCGATCTCCTGCGGGCATGGGTGGCGCCTCATTCTCCTCATCAGAGGAACGGCGATCCAGCAGATCCTCGTAGAACAGCGCGCAGGCGGTATCCACATAGGGCGTCAGCAGAAGGTTGGCGAAGAACCCGATGATCTGGGCGACAAGGACAACCAGCAGCCACCACCCGATGAAACTGAAGTTGAGGCAGAAGAACCGCCAGCGATTGCCGGCCATCAGACGCTTGGATTCGGCCAGGCACTTCAGCGGCTTCCAGTCGGGGTGGTCGATGAGCAGATACGGCGCCATGGCGTACGAAAAGGCCGCACGGATGCCGGGGATGATGAACAGCAACGTCCAGAAGAAGATGAACGTCTGCTGCCACAGGAGGAGCGACACCATGCGCCATCCGTTGCCCATCCCCGAAAAGGCGTGCGAAAGCGTGAGCCCGCCGCGCACCAGGGCAATCGACATCGCGCGCTGTCCCCACGAACAGAATCCACATACGTAGAGCACGCCCAGCACCAGCACGGCAGATGCCAGGAGGGAAACGGCAAATGAAGCCGGCGTGATCGTGGCTTCGGACTGCCCCATGACAATGGCGTAGATGCCCATGCATGACACGCCAAAAAGCATCAGCAGCAGAACAACGGCAACCGCCGCCGCCACACCCTGGAGCAACAACGCCAGAAAGTACAGACCGTAGCCCCCGCCACCAACCGGACGGCTTAACCGACTCCACGCCAGCCGACGAAAGCCCGCAGCCGTCAGAGGAATAGATGTCTCAGCCATCGTTTCGTCCCCTTTAGGCCCCCAGGCACATGATCTGCTTCTCGAAGCCAAAGGTCATCGCGATGAGCGCCGAACGGATCCACATGCCGTTGCGCATCTGACGCCAGTACATCGCACGCGGATCATGGTCACAGCAGGTGGCGATTTCGTCGCGCCGCGGCAGCGGATGGAGGATGACGCCGTCCTTCGGCAGCAACTTGAGCTCTTCGGCGCCGAACTTGAAGCGGCTGGTGTCGATCTTCGCCGACTCGCCGCTGGACTTGTCCCATTCGTCCTGAATGCGCGTCATGTACACGGCATCCGAAAGCGACGTGGCTTCGCGCAGATTGTCGGAGACGGCGAACTCGACGCCCTTCTCCTTGAGGATCGCAAGCACATCCTCCGGCACCTGCAGCTCCTTCGGGGCCACGAACACCTGGCGGATGTTCTTGAAATTGGTGAGCAGGTACGACAGCGAACGCACCGTGCGGCCGCGAAGCAGATCACCGCAGAACGTGACCGTGCGGTTCTCTAGGCCGCCCTTGGTCTCGAAGGAACGCACCAGCGTGTAGATGTCGAGCAGCGCCTGCGTGGGGTGCTGGTCCTTGCCGGAGCCGGCGTTCAGGATCGGGATGGGGCGGTCGCTGTTGGAGAGCTCCCACGCCATCTGCTCCGCAAGGCCCTTTTCCGGGCACCGCATGATGATCATGTCCACATACGAGGAGAAGGTGCGGATGGTGTCGGTCTTCGACTCGCCCTTCGCCTCCGAACTCGTGCTCTGGTCGCGCACGGAACTCGTGGTGAGGCCCAGGATCTGGCAGGCGTTGAGGTGCGAGAGGAACGTACGCGAGCTGGGCTGCGAGAAATAGAGCATCGCCCGCTTGTGTGGCAGCAGCGACTTCAGGTACAGCGCGCCTTCCTTGGACTTCGCCATGAAGCGGATGCGGTTGGCCAACGCCACCAGCCGATCCAGCAGCTCGCGGTTGAACTGCTGCGCAAAGAGCGTATGGTAGGGCGTGTTGACGGGGATCTCGTAATTGGCGAGATAGGGGGTCTTGGCCTCAAGGGGAAGCTTTTCAAAGTCTTCCCAGCTGATTTCGGTGATGCGTTTCATTTGATTCTTTAACCTTTTAACCGTTTAACCCTTTAACACTCACTCGTATTCGCCCTCAAGCAGCGGCGCGAGCTGTTTCCAGTCATAGGGCGGCGCGCCCGTGAGGAAATGGTTGCGCCCCTTCTCACCGTCGGTATCCCAGGTGATCGCGAAGACGCCATTGCCCTGCCAGTCCACGCGGCCGATCTCAGCCGCGGCGTTGGCCGGCACGGAATAGTCCGATTCGAAGACCGTCTTGCCCGTGGCCTTGTCCACAATCTTCGCATGCCCCTTCACAGGGTGTAGGCGATCGTTCACCGCCATGACGCGATGGTCGTCGCGCACCATCACCAGCTGGTTCTGCTGCACCTGGCGAATGGCGTAGTAGGCCTTCTTCTTGCCGCCATACCAGTCCACCACCGCATCGGAGATGATGGGCCAGCCATCGCGCACGTTCCACCAGATGAGGCCGTTCTTCTTCGTGAACTTGTCGCTGCGGAAGAGCTCCACGAAGGTCTTCATGGCCTCGGCCTGCACGGTCTGGCTCTGCGCGATGAACGTGTCCAGATCGCGCGGCACGGACCCGAAGACGATGTTCACCTGATTGGTCATCAGGCCATTGCGCCCCAGGCGGAAGAAAGCGCCAGGGCCAAAGCAGTCACACGCCTTCAACTGCCACTCGTCGTTCCAGTCGCCCACATTTCCCTTCCAGGGATAGACCGCGCGCGGTGTCATCATCTTCTCCAGGGAGGCGCGATTCGGACAACCGTGATAGCCCATCTCGCTCGCGAAATAGCACGGCGAATTCGTGTAGAACGGCACCTTGTAGTAGCCACGCGCGCCCCACAGATGATTCTCGGGCTTCTCGGCCTTGCCCGCATAGACGTCGCGGCTCACATAGGGCGAGCTCGGCAGATAGTCGTGCATCACGTCGTGCTCCCAGATGACGTCGGGGATCGTGCGGCGGGAATTGCGGTCGTCGTTCGGGTCGAAGCGCTTGCCGAACTCGCGGCCCAGTTTCCAGTAGAAGGCGCCGTCATTCTCGTTGTTGCCGCTCCAAAGCGCCAGCGAGGCACGGTTGCGCAGACGCAGCACAACATCCAACACCTCTTCACGGGTACGGCGCGCATAGTCGTCGTCCTGCGGGAAGACGGAACAGCCGGTCATGAAGTCCTGCCACACCATCACGCCATGCGCATCACACCAGTCCCAGAACGCCTCCGGCTCGTACACGCCGCCGCCCCACACGCGAACCATGTTGCAGTTGAGGTCCTCCACCATCTCCAGGGTCGGCAGAAGGTGCTGGGCGTCGCGCCCGTGCAGCGAATCAAGGGGCACCCAGTTCGTGCCGCGGATGTAGCAGGGCTGACCATTGACATGGAAGAGGAACTGGCCCGGCTTGTCGGGATAGGTGTCGCGGTATTCCAAACGAATGGTACGCAGCCCGAGCTTCTGCGTATTGGACGCAAGGCACGTACCGTCGTCGGCGACGAGCTCAACCGTGGCGTCATAGAGCGCCGGTTCGCCAAACCCCTTGGGCCACCAGAAGTCGACGTCCTTGAGCGGCGCGCCATGAATCACAGAGAAAAGGTGGTAGGTCACGAAACGCTTCTTCTGCACATACTTGCGCTTGCCATTCCGCGACAGCGAGAAGACCACATTGGCGTTGTCGATGCGCGCAAACGGCGCCTGCACCCGCACGCGACAGCCCACCCGGCAGCTCTTGGCCTTCACGTTCACGTCGGAGACGAGCCACGCCACCTGATCGATGCGGCAGGGCCCTTCCACGTCCAGACGCACCCCGCGCCACAGGCCCGAAACGAATGCGCGCGGGAAGATGTCCCAGCCGCCCATGTGCCCGGCTTTGCGGAAAGGCTCGCCGTCCGCACCGCCATCCATGCAGTAGCCCAGAATGCCGATTGTCCTGTGCTGCGCCTCACACATCAGGGAACGGATCAGCACCTGCACCTTGTTCTCACCCGCCTTGAGCTTGTCCGTAACGTCAAAGCGATGCGGGATGAGCATGTTCTCCGCCTCGCCGATCTTCTCACCGTTGAGAAACACGTCGGCCAAGGTGTCGATGCCCTCGAAGACAAGCTGCACCCGCCCCCCGTCCGGACACTTCGGCGCGGCAAAGGTCTTGGTGTAGAGCCACTGGTAACCCTCATACGGGCGCAGCTTCAGCACATTGAGCCCCACCTCGGGCGGCGGCAGCACGCCGGCGTTCACCAGATCCAGCTCACAGTTGCCCGGCACGGTGGCCTTGACGGTCTTGAAGTCGACCTTCAGCGGCAACGTACGCACGGCGGCACGGTCCGGCTGGGGGAAATAGTCGAGGCGCCAATCGCCATCGAGAGAAAGCGAACCGCCTTCCACGGCACAACTGATGGCGGCGGAAAAAACAAGGGCAGCAAGAGTTTTTCTCATGCCGCCCATTATACCCTTTTCACCGTCTAAAGGCAAGTACCTAGACACTAATCTTCAGTCGCCAAAGGCAAGATATCCCGCATTCCAGGCGCCGATTTCCGGGATTTCAATCTGGGCGACATCGCCCGTCCACGTGAGAGGCAGCGCCATGGGCGCACAGCGCAACACCCGCCACACGGCCTTTTTCGTCCCCTTCGGCACCGCGCGCAGCCGCAGCGACACGGGCCCCTGCACGTCAATGCGCGTATTGAGAAGCGCCACCGTGCGCAACGTGCCGTCGGCAACGGCGACCTGCGGAACCATCAGCCCCACAAAGGGCGACGTCACGACCGCAGGAGCCCCGCCAGCGCGCGCATCAAGCGCATCACGCACCTGCTGAATGTCCTTGGACCCACGGGAGCAGATGTCGAGCTTGCAGTCTGCCGCCGTCAGCGCGCCCAGACTGCGCCCCACGCCCGGCAACACCGGAATGCCCGTCAACGCAAATTTGTAGAGCGCGTCATTCGCGAGTTCCGCTGGGACGGCATAGCCCGCCGGCTGAGCCCCGTCATTCGCCCGCACATACCCCAACAGCACTGGGGCGGCATCCGCCAGTGGCTTGAGCAGCGTACGCGAATAGAGCGCGTCCTCCTCGTAGCGCGTGTCGAGGATGAGCATGCTCGTGGCGTTGAGCCCGTACATGAAGGCGCTGAAGCTCTCCACCAGCACGCTCTGCGCGCTCCGTCCGCCATAGGTACGCGGCCAGCTTTCGACTTCGGGGCACCATACGTCCACATCGTCCGCATCGCCATACAGGCCCTGAAACCGTGCCGCCATCAGGGATTTGATGACCTGTTGACTGGGATTGATGTCGTAGTAGTACCCGCCTCCCGGACGCAGACCCACCTTGCCGCCGACTTTCCGCAATGCCGCCACAACCGTCTGCACCGTCTCAAGATGCGAGGGCACGAAGCCATGCTGATAACCCAACCGCGTCGTCGGGCTGATCTGGTGGAATTCCTCAGCGATGGCCGCCGCCACAGCGGCTATGCCGGCGTCAGAAAAGCGTTTCCAGCGGGCGGACAATTCCGCATCCGCCTTGCGCGCGGCCGCCAGCGTCTCGCGCGCCCAGTGCCCGCCCGTCTCGGCATTGAAGGCGGCCACACATGTGGCGCACCAGCAGCCCACGAAACTCTTGTCTGTGGCCGGGCGGTGGTTGCCGATGCGCAGATCATCGTCGATCCATGCGCTGGACGGCTTGAAGGCGGCATATGCCCGGGCCATGCCCCGCACGTACGCGAGAAAACCCGGCTGACGCGGGCAGTTGCAGTACTTGTCCTCAACGCCGGTCTCGCCCGTCCACCCTGTCCAGTTCTTGGCCGAACAGTCCTCTAGGCTGGAAAGGTTGTCGCTATGGCCCAAAGTGGCCTGGATCTGCAATCCTGGCTGGATGCCCAGACGCCGCAAGTCGGCGGCGACCTGCCCCAGGTACGCCGCCCGTTCCTGATGCCAGGCGAGCGGCGGTACGCCGATGCCCGTGGAGAACCACACCTCGTCGCAGCAGCCGGGATTCTCACGAATCGTCTGGAAGGTCTTTTCCCACTGCTCGGACGTGGCGGTGTGCAGGCCCCGCAGACGAAGCGACATGCGCGGCACGTCAGCCAGGGCCGTCCACGCTACTACGCCGCACAATGCCAACAAGCCCGTTCGCATCACGCCCTCCCCTTCGGCGCCGACTTACACGAGTTCCTCGATGAAGATGAATCGGTAGCCGTTGTCCTGCATCATCTGCGACATCACGCGGATCTTCTCCGCATAATCCGGCTGATAGGCGAGATAGTCGGGGAAGAAGTACTGTTCATGGTCGGAGAAGCAGAGGTGGTCGCGGCCCAGCACCTTGGCGGTATCGCTCTTCAGCGTGGGCACGTCCACCAGATTGAGGCACGGCGCATCGCAGAACAGGTGCTTGAAGCGCATGCCCGTGCGCTTGTCGAGCACGCTCTTGAGCGACAGGCCTGTGGCGGCGGCCTGCGCCTCGGAAATGTGGTTGTATGAGCAGGCCGACGCGCTAATCTCGGCATTGCGCGAATCACGCCAGTAGAAGGCCGTCTCCGGCTTGCGGTTCTGCTCGATGCGCATCGCATGGCCATAGGGCAGACGCGACCGCACGCCGTCATAGCGATAGCGC
The DNA here is from genome assembly GCA_024405395.1 of Kiritimatiellia bacterium. Lineage (GTDB taxonomy): Bacteria > Verrucomicrobiota > Kiritimatiellia > RFP12 > UBA1067 > RGIG6720. The sequence continues at coordinate 14,782 of JAKSOW010000028.1, forward strand.
GGCCCCACCGTGCATTCCATGATCTTGATGCCCAGGTCCTTCATCGCGCGGCACCCCTCCTCGCTCATCGGGCACCAGTGCGGCACAAGCGCACACGTGAAGACGCCTTCACCCGCAAAGCGGACGATCTCGCCCTTGATGCGGTTGAAGAGCTTGACGATGTCGGCGTAATTGGCGTTGAGCCACGGATAGTCGGGGAATTCCTGCAGGGAGTGGAAGCCGAGCTTGAGCCAGTCCTTGTTCGCCTGCCATTCGGCCTTGTAGGCGTCCGGCACTTCGGCGAGCGAGAACTCGTCCATGCCGTAGTAGAAGTCCGTGCGGTAGAAGAGGTTGATCTGCAGCTTGAGGCCGTACTTGTCGTGGCATTCCTTCAGGGGCTTCAGAAACGCGTTGTCGAACAGCGATTTCGGACGCTGCCGCGCCAGGTCGCGCAGGAACCAGATGGCGTCGTCGATGAAGAACGAGGCGAACTTGCCCTTCAGCGCCGGATTTGAGACATACTCGAAATCGGAAATGGTCGGCGGCAGCTCCACGGCGCCCCGCGCGAATTCGGGGACCTTGCCCGCGGCATCCGCGACAACCGCCGCCGGGGCCGACGCGAGCGCCAACGCACCCGCCTTGAGAAAATCACGTCTGTTCATGCATTGCTCCTTGAATAGGCTTGGAATTATAGCAGATTAAGCCTTTTCCCCGCAAGGAGAATCCAAGCGCTTTAACACACCAGAGCGAACGGAGTCTCAGGCCGTGTGCGTGACCGTTTTTTTGCAAAACGGCACCCCAAACGAGCTATCTCACATTCAGAGGCAATTCATGCTACGTTCTACGAGATAACGCCGAAAATCGATTCACCGAAAGTTACCCGGAGATTCCCCGCAGATGCCCCGGGGATTCCCCGCAGATTCACAAGAAGCCGACTGCCGAGGCATTGCGGTCCCCTAGATGAATCACAAAAATTCGTGCGCACGAATCGCTTGAGAGACTGTACGGACTCTTCGATTCGGCTGTAAGGGGCGCGACAATTCGTGCGCACGAATCGTGCCTTCGGCTCTAGACCACATCCCTTCCCCCAGGAGCCAGGGAACAACCAGACGGCTGCCAAATCCTGATCCGCCTGAGGAACCGCGAAAGCATGTACGGAAAGTCCTACTTCCCGTACCGCACACGCACGCTGAAGTCATTCAGGGTCGACTTCTGCGAAGCCGTGACCTCAAAGGCATTGTCGCCACGATGCAGGGCTGTCGAAGGCAGGCGGAACGTAAAGCGACCATCCTTGAAGGAGGCGCAGGGGTAGACCGTGCCGTTTACCCGCAGCGCAAACGTCTCGGCCGTCAGCTCGCCGCCCGTCAAGGCCAGGGCCGTGACCTCGGCCTTCTCGGCGAAGTCGTTGCCCAGGAACATGCTGAAGGCGAACGGCTCGGCGGCGCGCAGTTCTCGCGGGTAGCAGGGGTCGATCACCGGCAGGTTGTTGAACCGCCCGCCATCCTTGAGCCAATGATTCGGCGTATAGCCACCCGAGCCTCGCTCCGTGGCGAAGTAGAGCTTCTCACGATTCGTCGTATCAAACGGATTGATGGCGGCCATCCGCTGCATGGCCCCGTACTCGAGATTGAAGAAGTACACGCCATCGCATCCCGCCTCCTGGGCGGCCGAATAGCGCCCAACGTAAAACGCCTCCGACATGCGGCCGGGGAGCACCTCCCGCTTCAGCCGCTTCGCCTGACCGGGGATGCGCGTCTCGTCCAGCGACCAGTAGAACTTGACGCCATGGCGATGCGCCAAATCCACGCTCTTCTTGACCGGGTTCAGCAGAAAGTAGCCGCCGCCCACCCAGATGTCAACCAGCTTCTCGCGGAACCAGGTTTCGATGTCCGCGCCAACCGCCAGGTCATACTCCACCGAATCCGGCATGCGCATGGCGATGACGATCGGCCGCCCCTTCCGCTGGCCCACCTCCTCGGTGATCGCCTTCAGGTCGCGCATCAGCTGCGTCATCTTCGCGATCTCCGACGCCGTGGCCACGCCACCCGTCGCCACCGAGCGGAAGAGCATGAAGTGCCGGTTGAAGTCGTATTCGATGCCGTCCACGTCGTAGTTCGTCACGAGCTCGCGCACAAAGCGCTTCATGGTCTCGCGCACCAGCTCCTGATCGAAGTCGACGCAGCTCCAGCCCGCATAGCCCTTGTAAAGCTCTTTCTGACGGGGGCCACGGTTGAGATCGCCCATCAGGCATTCCGGGTGGTGCAGCTTGAATGGCGGATACAGCGCGCTGAGAGCCCCTGGCTTGGACGCCGCATCGTGCTGGTCGTTGACGCGGATGGAGACGAACACCTCCAGGTTGTTTGTTGCACAGTATTCCGTCGCCATCTGCAGCGCATCCGTGCCCAGCGCGAAGAAATTCGCCGCCGCGTTGTAGTGTCCCCCGTCCGGATGGGGGACTGTCCCCGTAAGCGACTCACCGGCCTTGCGACAGCAGAAATGCCCGAAGCCTGCGCTTTGCGGACAATACGACACTGTGGTGACGTGCGTGTCCTTCGTGAACACCAGCCGGCGCTGCGTGAAGTTCGCCACGCTTACCGGCAGATTGGACGGCCAATAGAGCATGTCGCAACCGTCCGTGTTGTAGACGAGCGGACGGGCGCGGTTGACGGCCGCCGCCCGTTTGGCGGCCCAGTCCTCCGCAGCTCCGCCGAAAGCAGTTACCCCAACGAGAACGGCGCCGACACAACCAACAAACCTGACATTCATAGTCTATTCCTCCCGCAACATCAACGAAGAATCACCATTGTCCCCCGGACACCCTTGACCCGAAGCGTGTTTCCCGAGACGAATGCGCACATGAACCGCGCCGGCCGCCCATCGACCTCAATGGCGTAGGAAGCCAGATTGGCGGCACCGACAATACCTTTCGCCGCCGTCATCAGCGGAACGTCAATCTCCCGTTCATGCCGAGAGCCCAAGCCATCCAGACGGATCTTGCCATTTGCGGCCAACGTCACGACATTCGTCACGTTCAACCCAACCGTCTGAGCCACGCGCCCGCGCAGACCGGCAGATTCATTCAGCACCACATTCGCGACCTTGCCCGTGCCGGACACGTACGCCCCAGCCCGCACTACGATACCGCTTGCACACGCCAGATCGCCATCCACCTGCAAGGTTCCCTCTTCCACCTTGGCCTCGCCGTTGATCAGATAGCCCTGACTGCTGGCCGCGAACGACGGCTGCGACAGACGCAACGTGCCCACCCCCGTCTTGCGGAATGAAATGCGGAATGCCTTCAGCGCATCCTTGTTCCAGCGCAAGATCGGACGGCCAATGTCGGCGTCGACTTCGCCATCCCCCGTAACGTCCGCGATGTCGAACTTCGTCTCGGGATAACCATTGACAAGCAACCCCTTCTGCGCCAGGCTGGCACCGGCAATCCACGGCCAGACGAAGGGTTCATCCCCCTCCACCTTGAAAGTATCCATGACCTGAAGTGCGCCTGCACCAGACAGACCATTGTATTCGGCTATGTGGCCGCCATTGCGGAACGTGACGCGCGGCAGCGGCACGCCCTGGGCATCCGCAAACTTCAAGGCTCCACCATCCAACACCACGGTGAAATTGTAGCGCGACTGGTCATTGGTGATCGTCGTCGAACTGATCATGCCGAAGATGTTCCGGTTGGGAATGAAAAGCGTGCCGTTTGTGCTCACGCGGATTTCGCGCAGGCGCTCAGTTGTGGTCATGTTGCCGAGGTACCAGGTTGCGCCCGCCTCCTGGCTCAGGTTGGCGTTCAGGTCAAAGCCGGCCTGCAAGGTTCCCCCGCGAACTTCGACATCCCCCGTGAAACTGTTGAGCTTGTTGGTGAGGATCATCGTTCCTGGCCCCGTCTTGACCAGTCCAGAAGGCACGTAGGCCGTTGCCACCGTATTCGTGTAGGCGTCCACCAGCCGAAAGCCGTTTGTACAGTCCGCCACAGCATTTCCAGTGACATCAGCTATCTCGAATTCCGTTAAGGGTCCGAACCACAGATGTACCCGATCCTGCCCACTGTTCTTGTAGGGCGGCGCGGCAAACGTCATGGGCTTGGTGCCGCGAACCGTGACTTTCCCCGACAATGTCATGCGGCCATACGAATTGCCATACCCCGTAAGGTTGGCATAGTCAAATTCGGCGTCTTCAAAGGATATTGGGCCCAACCCCATGTGTGCATTGGCTGCCGAGCTGTCGGAGATCCTCAAACACCCTCGCGTAACCTCAATCGGCGTGGTGATGGCCAGGCCTCCCGTACCGCCAAACATGTTACGGCAGTCCAGATGCAAGGTTGCACCTTCATTGACCACGAAAGGCGCAGTCTTCTGCGCAAGACCGCTGAGCTGCCCGTACGTGCCGAAATAGACCGTGCCGCCATTGATGACGAAGCCGCCGTCCACCGACGTGAGAACCGTTCCAACAAACACGAGCCGTCCGGCGCCGCGCTTTTCCCATCGCGTCGTCCAGTCGCCAAGGTAGTTGGTCACGCGCGTAAGCGTCAAGTCACAGGCAGCCGGCACATCCAGCACAAGGCTCTTGGGTTTCATGCCGGAAGCCTTGATCTCAATGGTCTGCGTGCTGCTCACCGAAATCACCGCGTCATCGCCGTTCTGGAAAGTCGTTGCCTCAGCCGTGTCCGCCAACGCCCAGTTCTTCGTCGTGGTGTCGAAAGAATTGTTCACAGCCCCCGTCCAGACGATGGAACGCGCCTGTGCCGAAAGGGCCAACCCCATCAACACCGAGACGATCCGTGCTGCACCAGCCAAGGATATTGCGGTTTTCATGCTCTTTCTCTCCATTTGTCTTTTTCCCGAAATCACTCCCCAGTCATCCGAAACCAACGGAAACAGGCGCCCTGCGGGTCATGGGCCATCGCCAACGTCTGAAGGTGCAGATAGGAGACGCCAAAGGGCGAGAAGCCCTCCGCCTTGAGGGCGGCAGACGTCTCGCGTCCGTCGCAGGCCAGCGTCGCGCGCCCTGCCTCCAGATCCCAAGTCAAGGTCACGACGCCCCAGCGCGCAGGGCCACCCAACGTCTCGGCGCTCAACGCCAATGACGCCATCGCCCGTTCGCGAATGGCCCAGTCGCACGGATTGATCCAATGGTCGCAAAGCGACACCAGCACCCCGGCGCCATCCACACGGCATTCAAACGAGACAGACCCCTTCTTTGCCGCCGGAAAATTCCAGGTTACGCCTTGGTGCTCATCCACCAGCCGCTCGTCGTGAATCCGGCAGATGCGCAGACATTCGCGCTTAGTGCCCGCTGCCGTATCGGGCTCGCGCATCATCACGGCACCTGCCACACGATTGAACGCGCAATGCCCGGACCATCCCGCATAACCGCCATTCAGCGATTTGAGATAGAGGTGATTGGAAAGATGCTCGGTGCCGCCCCTCAACGTCTCTTCGCGCTCCTTCTCATAGAGCCATTTCACGTCGAAGACGACAATGCGGCGAGAAGACACGGCCTGCCCCAGGCATACCATGACCTTGCCCTTGGGCATTTCGATGAGTTCGGCCTGATGCACGCTCTTGTCTATGCCATGTCCGCCCCGCATCTGCCAGAATTCATTGCCACGTTCGCGATAGTCCTCGTGGTTGCGTATCGCGTTGAGCGCAATCTCGCGGAAACCGATCCAGGTCTTCCCGTCATCCTCCGAAATCGCGGCATGCAGCGCGTCACGGTTGGTGAAGACCGACTCCCACCGCCCGCTCAAGGAGCCCGGCCCCAGTTCTGGATACTCCGAGGCCGCCCGCTTCGGCAGAATCTGCGTGTTGTTCCACACACAGAGGATGCGGCCGTCCGACAGGCGCTTCAAAAGCGGCATCGTGTTCGACTGCCAGAAAGCCGGCGGCTCGAAACGCGGCCCCCAGGTGACGCCGCCATCATGCGACAGATAGCACACCGCATGGTCCACGCCCGAGCGCGTCATCATGTAGAGTGTGCCGTCCGACAGTTCGACGATGTCCGGCTCATGGCATCCCGTGTTCCAGCGATGCGATGCGTCCGGCGGCGTCACTTCGTCGCACAGCGCAATGTCGTGAATCTCAACGCGAGGAGACCACGTCTGCCCCTCGTCATCCGAATACACGAGACAGGGATAATAGCCAATGCGATCCGGACATTTTCGATAGAACGAGAAGATCCAACGCCGCCGTTTCTCCAACGCCAGAAGGCGCCCATACGACGTGATTCCGGCTATTGGCCCACGCGAACGAATCTCCTTGCCATCCGGCCCCAGATCCCGCCTAAACCACTTGCCCTGCTCCTTGCCGGCATCGACGCAGGCCACATTCAAGCCATAGTCCGCCCAGGGGCAAGGCCTGTAGAAGGCATCCGAGGCATCGGCCTCCCGAATCGTCCAGTTGAAGCCACAATCACGCGAACACTGGACGAGGCGCACCACGTTTGTGCCGTAACGCCGTGAACCGCCATTGCGGATCTCTCCGTCCGGCATCACGCGAATGGCATTCGCCCCACTATCCGACAACGGCGTTGCCACCTGCTGGGGGGCGTAGATGGCATCGAAATAGATGCGCGCCGCTCCCGTCAGAGACGGCCAGGCCACTTTATCCGCAGCCGAAGCGGCCAACCCCACGCACACGAGGCCAACTATGACTGAGCCCGTCATCCGCATGGCTTACGCCCTGGCCTGCCCCTTCTTCACAATGCCCAGGGCGGCGAAACGCTTCAGATACGCCTTTTCCTGAGCGGCCGTAAGCTTCTCGAACGGCGCACGGTAGGGTCCGCAGTCGATGCCCACGAACTTCATCATGGCCTTGCGGTAGCTCCAGTTGTCGCTCTCGATCATCAGACGAACAACCTGATTGGCCTCGTCCTGCCATTTTGCGGCGGCACGGAAGTCGTTTTTCGCGGCCAATTCGCAGATCTTGGCGAAATGACCGGGGATGATGTTGTAGGTGGTGCCGATGCCGCCGGCGAAGACATTGTCCAGCGCCAACGCACAGAGCAGCTGCTCGTCGCAACCCGCAAACCAGATGGTTTCCTTCACCTTGTCGATGTCACGCTTGAGCGCCTGGGCGGCATAGTAGTCGCGCCCCGTGTACTTGATGCCCTTCACGTTGGGCAGGTCAAAGAAGCGGATGTCGCGCGCGGGCACCAGCTCGGAGCCAATCGAATACGCCATAAACGGCAGATCCGTGGCTTCTGACACCCGCTTGTAGTGGTAATAGGTGCGGTTGAAGTTGTTGCAGAAGACGGGCGGCGCGACGGACGAGATCCAGTCCACCCCCACGTCTGCCGCCGCCTTCGCCAGCGCCACCGAGACGTCGGTGGAGGTATCGCCCACGTGAGCAATGAGCTTGCAGCGGCCGTTGGCCGCCTTCACCGCACGACGCCACACGGTTTTACGTTCCTCGGGGGAAAGCAGAAACCAGCCGCCCGTGGAGCCCGTGAGGTAGAAGCCGCGCAGGCCATTGGCGATGCCGTATTCGACGATGGCGTCAATGGCCTCCTCGTTGACACGATTCTTCCGGTCGATGGGCGTGAACAGGGCGGCATAGGCGCCCGCCATGCCCTTGAAGCACGTTTCCGTCAGTTTAATGCTCATTTTCAGACATTCCTCTTGAAGTGGGTTTCAGGCAACTGGCAATCGGCGCCACCACCAGGCACGCCACCATTCCCAGAAACCCGTACAAAAGCAGATGCGGCTTGCCCGCAAAGGGTATTTGGTCCAATCCGAAGCAGACGATGTAGTTGGCCACCAGACCGCAGGTGGCGCCGAAACCATTCACCCGTTTCAGGAAGATGCCCATGAAGAAGAGGCAACCCAGGCCTGCGGTGAAAATGCCCAGGAACCGCTGGAACTGGTCATAGATGTTGCGGATGTCCGCATTGGCCAGCCAAAGCGCAAAGGCGCCGCCCAGAATGCCCACGACCACCGTGCAGATCTTGCCGCAGCGCAGTTCATTCTTGCCCTTCCAGAGGCGGCGATAGAAGTCGGTCGTGATGGCGCTGGCCGCCGAATTGAGGTTGGACGACAACGTGCTCATCGTCGCCGCCGCCACAGCCGCCAAGACAAGGCCCGAGATGCCCGAGGGCAGCTCGTGGGCAATGAAGATGGGCAGCACGGCGTCCGGCTTTGTGTCAGCCGGCAACGCACCGGCGTGCGCCTGATAGAAGGTCCACAGCGCCACGCCCAGCACGAAAAAGACGAAGCAGTTTATGAATGACAGCACGCTGTTGAGCAGGATCGAACGGGCAGCACCCTTCTCGTCCGCTGTCGTCATGTAACGCTGCACCACGCATTGATCCGAGGTATACGACGCCAGATTCGCCACCAAGCCGCCAATGAAGACCACCCAGAAGCAGGGCTTCGTGAGATCGAACGCGAAGTCGAACACCTTGAACTTCTCGGCCTCCATCCCCTGCGAGATGAAGCCCGCCATGCCGCCATCAGACCCCATGATCGCCCAGGTAAGGATGACCGCCGTCGAGCCGATCAGGATGAGCGACTGCACAAAGTCGCTCCAGATCACGGCCTCCACGCCGCCCGTTGTGCAGTAGAGAATGGTGATGGCGACCACCGCCAAGATGGCCAGGTTGATGTCGAAGCCGGTTACAGCCGTGATCGCCAACGCCGGCAGATACGTCACAATGGCCGTGCGGGCGATCATGAAGAGGATGAACGCCGCAGAGGCAAACAGACGACAGGGCAGATTGAACCGCACTTCCAGATATTCGTAGGCGCTCGTCAGATTCAGCTTTCGGAAGAATGGCAGATACCACTTCACCACCACCGGCGCCAGAAGGACAACGCCAAAGGGAAGAACAAAATAGCTCATGTTCCCCGCAAAGCTCATCGCCGGCACGGTGATGAAAGTGATGGAGGAGAACATCGTCGCGTAGATCGAGAGCGCCACCACCCACCAAGGCAGCTTGCCACCCGCCTTGAAGTAGGCGTCCGCATCCTTGTTGCGGCGCATGAACCAGAAGCCCATCCCGGCCATGATCAGGAGATAAACGAGGATTACGGCTATATCCAATATCTTCATCGACGATGATTATATCATCTCACTCATCTGACACAGTATACAAAACTACAAGATATTTTTATACACATCATGCCCAAGGCTGTGCTATAATCGCCGCATGCACGAAGACCCCATCATTTACCGAGACTACAAAGGCGACCGTGTATTGGACCTCCGTTCCGACGGCGTGGACTGCATTCCTGTCCTGGGCATGAGCAGCTTCCTGGCGATTCGGCCAGGTCCAGACAATCACATTCACCCGGGGTGCATGGAGTTCTGCCTTTGCCTCAAAGGTAATCTCATCTTTGACTCGGAAGGCGGCGAATATCCCTTTCTGCCGGGCCATATCTTCGTCTCCGCACCCAATGAGCCGCATCATCTGCGACATAATCCCAGCGGGCTCAAGGTCTACCGCATTCTGTTTGCGATCCCCAAACCCACCCATCGCCTGCTGGGACTGGATCGGGCTGAAGGCGCCTGGCTTTCCCATGCGCTGACACACATGCCCAAACGCCTTTTTGCGGCTACACCCACGATACGCGGAGCCTTTGAGCGCCTTTTCCATCTTTACGACAACGAAACGCTCGGTACGGCGGAACGACGTGTCCGCATGAAGGCGGCAGCGCTCACGCTTTTGGTGGCGCTCGTGGAGGCAGCTGGCCAGACTCCTCCCAAATCCGCTCGCGCAATTGAGACGCTGGCCCAGCACATTCTCGAACATCCAGACGGCGACTTCCCGGTCGCAGACATGGCCAAGATCGCCGGCATGTCGGTTTCCGCCTTCTCAGACGCCTTCAAGCGCGCCAAGGGGCTGCCCCTCCATGCCTATGTACTGAACTGCCGAATCAACCGCGCCCGTGCGCTTCTGGAACAGACAAACCGCTCAATCGCGGCCATCGCGCATGAACTGCGCTTCTACTCCGCCCAGCACTTCGACAAGATCTTCAAACGCATCACGGGCGTCTCGCCCACGTCCTATCGTCAGAGAGGGGACACCTGCCAGTCCCGGCGCAAATCCTGTCGGGCCTAGCGCATGTAAATGGCGCAGCCGGCCTTATAGACCGTCAAGACGCCATTACGGCAGTGGAAACGCGGACTTTTGGACTTCGCCACACCGTTCATCTGCAGCGACCAGTTGGCGAACGCAGACGTGTCCACATGGCTGAACGAAAGCGGCAACGTCAGCGTCTGGCCGGCGAAATCGTCGGCCAATACATTCAGCGTGCCCGAGGTCGCGAGCGAAAAGCCGTCCAAGGTTCCGCCTGACACAGGGTCGACGGCGAGGCGCGAAATCGCAGGCGCGTTTTCACCCTCGAACTTCAACGTTGCGCCACCCGACACCTTTACGGCGCCAATCTGCGTCAGCATATCGAACTTCCGCATCGGCACCGTGTTGGTGGCGACGAATCCGCCGCCGTTTGTGCGCTTGTACACGGACAACGTGGGGTCTTTATGCCAATCGACGGCGGGATCTGAAGCGTCAAAATGATCTTCCGACGTGCAGCCAGCCCCCGCTTCGTACGAGCTTCTTCCCGTTGAAATCCACCGATAGGTCCCTGTAGGCTTCACACCATCCTGAATGCCCGAAAGATCCTCCCAATGCACGCCATCCACGGATCCAAGGAGCTTCACGGCCGTCACCCAGGAGTGGGCGAAATAAGGAGCGGTATTGCCGCCGCCACACGCCACGTCGAACAAGGTGACGGGTTGGGCCCCTTCCGCGAGGCACATATCCAGGTTCAGCCAGCTGTCGGGGACGTTCCGTTGCGGTCCTCGCGCGGCACTGGTGGCGCCCGGCGGCACGAAGCCTCGACGGAACAGATTCCACAATCTGCTCTCTTCCATCTCGCCCGGGCCCTTCACGTAAGGCGCACGGCAACCCGAAAACAGCAACTCCAGCAAATTGAATCCATGTGCCACGCCGCCGTCTGCGCCAGAAACCGTACGATTCCAGGCCATGGCCACAGTCCCCGGCCGCAGTTCCCCCTGACGCACCAGCTTCAGGTTCATGTTCTGGCGCGTAGTATCCGCCGCCCAGAGCCCAACCTGAACCATGTCAACCGTCGACTCCCACCAGGGAGTCTCGTAGTAATCGGTGTTGTAGTCGGCGACTTCACAGACAGAAAGCCGATAATAGCCGTACTTGTCCTCTGGGAAACGCTTGACGACGAGCATGCCCCCTTCCACCGAGAGATCGCCGGAGAAGGTGAGATCGCCACCCAGTTGCCACGTTCCGGGGCCGCGCTTCAGCACCGAAACGACGCCATCTCCATCTGCCACGTCATACACCTGATTGGTCATGGACGAGGTGCCGTCGAGGACGAGCGTCTTCGCGCCAGAGCCCAAGCCCGTCACACCCGCGTACTTGACCACGCCTTCATTGGCGTTCTGACGGAATCCGCCACAACCCGCCAACGCAAAGGAACGGTCCTCCATCATCATGGCGTCTGCCGAGGTATTCTCCAGCAGGCCGGTGGCACTGGCATTCGCAGCATCACCGAGCATAATCGCATAATCGACCGCATTGGCGTTGTCATACTGCTCGACACGCTCGTGGCAGTTCGTCGAGGTGCCGATCGAACTGACTTCGCCGCGTCGACTCAACAGCCCACACCCGAGCACACCGTCCTCGATCGCCACAGTGGCGGCCGTGGTACTGGACTTATGCTCAAGATTCCACTGTCCCTTTCCGGTCTTCTCAATGTAGACATCCCAGAACTGCGAATTACCGTCCGTTCCCCACCGGTTGATGGCGCTTTCGAGCCAACAGGGCTGAAGATTGTCACCGGCAAGAACCAACGCGTCATTACGTCGTTCGGTAGACCAGTGCGAAGCGATCGCCCCCGTAAGACGCAGATTGCCGTTGGTGCCGCCCGATACCAGCGTATCCAGCGAATGGACATAGAGGCTGCGGTCACAAGTCTCACCCAGGCCCGTATAGACAAACCGCTGCGGCAGACTGGCATTGCCCGGCCCCATCGAGCTTTCCGCATCCGCGACATTCCCCAACTTGCGCAGATACAGCGTACCGCTGAAGTTCTTCTCGTTCGAGGTGCCCGTCGTGACAGAGGCGCGGTTGGCCGATCCTTGAAGGTCCATCGTGCAACTGCGCACCTGGAGCTGAATGTTCGCGCTCAACACCCCCGAAAAGCTCGACAGTTCCTTGCGTCTGCTGCCGTTCTTGTAGATACGTGAAACGGTAGTGGACTCATTGGTGATGAGCCCCGCCCCCTCCACCTGAAGAGTCTGCCACGCGCCCTTGTCACCAGTGGCGGGCACAATGATCTTGGCGCCGGCGGCGACATAGTTGTAGTCCATCATCCACCAGTAGCCCACGTCATTCGGCGCATGAGGCTGAATGCGGAGCGTGCCCTCCATCACACGCCAATCGCCCTGATGGTCCGAGGCCGACGTGCTGCTGGGATTCAGGAGCCTACACGAATCCAGCACCAGCTCCCCGGCGCCGGTCTTGTACACGACACCGATTTCCGCATCGATGGTAACGGAGCTGTAGAATGGCCGCGTCAGCGTCATCGTCTGGCCTGCCGGAACATTGATCCTGATCGTGGCCGCGCCATACTGGAAGGCGGAGATGGAACTGAGGAAGTTGGTGATCGCAGGGAAGTCGGCAGACGTGCCATCGATCGTAATATCAAGTTCCTTCGAGACCGAGGTGCTGACGATGTCCGAGCTGCTCCCCGTGGGCGCGTTGCCGTCGCTGTAGAACTCGCCGTTTGTCCAGTCCGCCGCCGTGACAGGCGCCTTGATGAGCGTGAACGTCTCGGCCTTCGTCGCCAACGCCAGCAGACCGATGACAGTCGCGGCAATCAATCTCTCGACACGCATTGCAGTATGCTCCCCTTTCAGAAACCCCAACATTTGCCTCACAGGTCACGCAGGCCCGAATAGGATGGCCCACCTGCCGCCACATAGCCGCCAGAAGCGCCCTTTGCGTCCTTGGTCACCCAGAACGAATAGAGCGTCGCGCATCCCAGATGGAACCGAAACGCCACGGTTCGCCCGGCCAGGGCAGCAAGGTCCCGCCCCTTCCAGACGACTTCGCGCTTCGTCGCGTCGATGCCCGCAACCGTTGCGCAATCTGCCGCCGAGAAGCCCGTCAGCACCGCCCCGGCTTCATCAAGCACCTCCACGGCCACCGATCCGAAAAGGCATTCCGCGTTCACGAAGAGGTGAGAGCCCGAAAACACAACGGGCTTCGTCGTGAGCATTCCCGCGGCATCCGCCACCATGCCCGCGAAACCATCCCGGCGCAACGTCGCATAGCCGATGGCGCCGCCATCATACATGCCGTTGTCCTTCCAGTGCTTGGCCTTGAGCTTGCGGCCATCGCCTCGCAGCCCCGAATAGAAGATGCGCAGCTCGTCGTCGGAAACGGTGCAGATGCCGCTCAGACACGACAGATATCCCGTATCCCATTTACCGGAGCCCCAGCCCTCGGGCGCGATGTCCGGCTCAACACGCGGCTCATACGTCTTGCCGTCGCGCGAAAAGCAGAAATGCAGCCCCGTCTGCTTGGGCAGCCCCACCTTCATGCAGTCGCCGTTGTCGCCAGGCGTGTTGTAGAGCACCTCCATCACGCCCAGCATCAACGACTCGTAGGCCACCGCATTGAAACTGTAGAGCGACCGGCGCAGGCCATTGGTGGCGACCAGCCACGCGGCGGGCTCAGGATACTTCTTGAAGGAGTCCGGCACTTTCCCCTGGGCGGCAGGCGCCTTCTGCTTTTCAGGCCAACACCAACGGCAAGCCTCGCCGCCGAAGGACGATGCCGCGAAATAGCGGCGACTGCGGCCAACGACCGGACGATAGTCCCGCAACGAGAAGACCCAATTCGCACGGAACGGGTCGTAATAGGCCGTGGAACGGTCCCCCGAGTGCCCCGCCACCCCCAGTTCACGGAAGGTAAAGCCATCATCCGACGCGAACAGCGTGTCGGGGCAGGTGTTGCCGGGTGACGAAATGTGCATCTTCCAGGCGGCGTAGGGATTGGCGGCCGCATAGTCGGGCGTCACATCCCAGCTGTCCAACGGCGGACGCGTTGCATCCGGGAACACGCGATTGGTTCCCGGCACCTTGCCGAGATCGGGATATTCCCAGTGGCGTCCATCGCGCGATTCGGCATAGCAGACATCGCCCAGCCACCCCGCCTGATACCACAACCGGAACCGCCCCCGCGTGGGATCCCACCAGAGACCGCCGTCCGTGGCGCAGGTGAGCGTCGCAGGAGCCTTCCCCGCCACTTTGGGCGCGGCACCCCCTGATGGCCAGACGACGGGCCCGGCGGCTTTCACAGGTCGATTCCAATGACGGACAACCCCCGTAGACGAGGCTACGAGGAAATCGTCCACAAACAGCTGGCGACCGAGGTCAATGTTGACAGGTCCAGCAAACGCGCACAATGCGCCCATCCCCAAACCACCCAACAGACCTCGTCTCCAGCTCATTTGCGATACTCCCGTTCTCTGTGATCAGCGTCCCAGCGCCTTGTCGGCGAAGTCCAGCGTCCACTGCCAGTCATAGCCCGAGATGCCGTGCTGGCCACCCCGGCGCACGTAACCCAGGTTGCGGCCAATGCAGCACGTGTCGAAATTGTCGGGATAGTCGAACTTCGGCAAACCTTCCAGACCGTTCACCTCCCAGGCTGGCGAAGCCGCCTTGCAGGAGAGGTATTCGCCCTTCGTGTCAAACCAGCCCGAGTTGAAGCCCTGCACCAAGATGGCACGCGGCGCGATGGAGGCCACCAGCAGGTGCTGGTCGAACTTCATGGCCTGTTCGTTGTCCACATACTTGCCGTAGGCCTTGCAGTACCAGTGCGGGAAGCTGGCCATCTCCGTGGAGACGTTCTCGCCGTAGTCGCGCTTGGCGAGCGGTACGCCGCCGCCGCCCGTCTGGTTGGGCACGCACACCTTGAAGCGCTCGTCGCGCGAGCAGGCCAGAAGCGGGGTCTTGGCCAGGCGCGAATAACCCGTTGCCACATTCTGCTCGGCGTCGATCTCGGGGATCGTGTAGGCGAAGTCAAGTCCGCGCGAAAGCGTCCAGGCCCACGCGCCGATGGCAGTGATGTTGTCGTCGCGATTGGGGTCGCGCTTCGGCCAGAGATCGAAGACGTGCGTGTAGGCCAGTTCCTCGGGAAGGCCCTTGCGCACTTCGGTGTCAGGCGAAATCTGACCGTAGCAGGCCGTCATCACGGCATAGCCACGTGCGAGGATCATCTCCACCGGGAACGGCGCCGCCGTGTCATGCTGAGCCTCCTTGCCACGCATGCTCTCGAGCGGCTTATGGTCCGCACCGATGAACTTGCCCTGACGCAACCAGGTCTCCGCCGGCACCTGCACCTCCGGATCGGTCACCATCGTATGGTTGCCCGCATAGTTCAGGAGCAGGATCACAGGGCTCTTTTCCTTGTTCTCGCACACCACGCGTCCATCCTTGATCACGGGCTCCAATCCCGCAATGCGGTTGGGGATCAGCACCAGCCAGTCCACGAACGGACCCGACTTGTCCTTCTTGAACCACATGCGGTACTGGCGACGAATGCCCAACCCCGCGAGCGTGGGGCCCTCCTCGAAGAGTTCCGTCACCACGGCCTCAGGCGCCGGCGGGATCTGGCCGAACATCTCCTTCGCGAAGATGTCCACAATTTCCTTCCGGCGGGCCGCCCAATCGGCCTTCGTGACGACCTTGCGTCCGTCTGCGAAAGTCAGCGGATCCTCCAGCGTATAGGGGCCCACTTTCGCCTCATCATAGTTCGGCTTGCGTCCAAACGCCACAACGGCGGCTCCAAGCACCAGACTAGTCAACAACAACTTCTTCATGTTCTTTCTCCTTGAAATCAGGTTTTAGGGGCAAACGCGGGCGGGCTGACAGTTGAGGCCGCAGAAGACCTTCTTGAGCTCGCCGCGGAAGTCCTGCGACACGGTATCGGGCACCACGAGCACGCCCGCCAATTCAGCGCCTTTCTCACGCCCCGTGAACATCGAAATCGTGATCGTGTCCGTCGCAGGGAACGCCATCGGAAACACTTCCCAACCGCTCCACGAGGAACCACGCGAATCCTGGACGAAGGGATAGTCCCACTTCCAGTTGCCGCGTCCGCCCTTATAGCCATAGGGCGCCTTGAGGAAGTCGCAGTTACCGTTGGCTGCGGTGCCAAACCGCGGTTCGGAAGTCATCTTCCCCTTCTCCTTGCGCGCCAGGCTCTTCACGCCCGGCACCTTGACTTCAAAGGCGCGCGCGCCATGCTCGCCCTTTGTGAGCCCACTCTCGAAGCGCGTGCAGCCAAACACCAGATACTTGCCGGCCGCAAGCGGCGCCATCTTGAAGTCCACGCCATCGCCGCTCTTGTGGCACATCACAGCCGCCTGCACACGGTCGGCATCGGGCGGAACCACCGTTGCACCGCCCTTGCAGACGCCTTCGGCGGCAATCAGCAGGCGTGCATTGGCGCAGCTCACCACCGTAAGCTCGCGCGCCGCCTCGCCATCCAGGATCGTCACAGCCCCCACGCGCGGCACGGCATCTGTGGCCGCAATCGTGAGTACGTTGTTGGCGATTTCCGCCTTGAGGCCCACCGTCGCCTTCACATTCGCGGCAGGCGACACGCCAGTCACCGCCAATGTCAGCGGCTGAGCCGGATCCACCAGCACCGTCTGCCGCTCGAAGCCCGGAATCGTGCCCGAATACAGGCCGCCCGCAACCTTGATCTCCTTGACGTTCTCGCGCCACTGCACAGTGAGTCGCGCGGAATCGCCAGAAACCGCCTTGAAGGTCAGTTCATTGGCGCCGGGCTTGGTCTGACCCGGGAACGTACGGCGATTCACGATCACCTCGGTGGCAGCCGTGAAGCGCGTCACCTCGTCGATGGGGGCCTTCACCCGAATCCAGAAGCCATGGCGCGCACGCACCAGATAATCCAGCGTCACCTGGCCGTCCGCACCAGGTGCCGGCAAGGCGCGGAAGGTCTTGAAGTTGGTGGAGATCTCCAGCGGCGCCGGCTGGCCATTCTTCAGGACCGCGCCATAGCGTGCCCAGGTGATCGGATAGCCGCTCTTGACGTCATAGCAGAACGAATCCGCCGTCACGTTCACAAACGCCGGATTGGACTTCGTCGGCTTTCCGTCGAACGCGATGAAGCCGTTGGAGAAGTCCGGGAAGAAGCGGTCAATGCGCCGAATCGGGTTCTTTGCGACCTCTGCGCCGGTCTCTTTCTCATAGCGCGGCGCGTACGACGTCGCATCCGGCGCATCCCAGATGCACTTCTTGCCATAGAGGTTCTTGCACTGCAGGTTGTTGCCCTGGCCATTGTTGCCGCGCCACACGCGGAAACGTTCGCCGGGGTTGAGCGTCACGCCCACCTTGGCGCGATAGTCGGGGCTCTGCACGTGATGGCCGCGCGTGCCCTTGCGCATAAAGTGATCAGGTGAGAAGCGCACGCGGTTGTGGATGCCGGGCTGATCGCCCACTTCCCGGAGATAGGCCGCCGTCTCGTTGTCCATCGCCGGGAAGAACTTCTGCGCCGAAAGGTCGTAGATGTGGTTCTTGCCGTCG
>JAKSOW010000280.1 GCA_024405395.1 Kiritimatiellia bacterium
ATGATCAGGATACATTCACGGCCAAACGCTACGAGGAGAACACGCGCAATTCCTATGGCCACCCCGTGCCGTTTGTGGACGGTACGATGCAGTCGACCGGTGGGGAGTTCGCCGCCCAGGTCGTGAGCGCCTCGTTCACCGACGAACGGGATGACCTGACGCTTGATCTGAAGGGCGCCTATGCCTGCGGAAAGATCGACCGGCTGGCGCGCAGCCTCTCCTATCGTCGTAACCTGGGGCAGGTTGTGGTGACGGATGTCGTGAAGCTCAAGGAACCCGGGGCGTTTGAGTCGCCGATCGTCACCTTCGGCACGGTGACCCCCAAGGGCGACGGGCTCTACGAGATCGTCTACAAGGGCGGCCGCTGCCGTGTGATGTGCCGCGTGCAGGCGACTGGCGGCAGGCTCGTGACGAAGAGCGAGGCGCTCTCGTTCATCGGCAGGAAGAACGATCCGCGTGCACGAGGCGTGCCGACGCGCTTCGCCTTTGCCTTCGCCGAACCCGTCGCCGAGGCGAGCATCACGTTCACCTATTGGATTCCAAAGGCCGACGAATCGGCATCCGCCGAATCGGCGTGTGTCCTTTCCGCGGCGGACTTCGGGTTCTCGCCGGCGGCCGAACCGGCGGCCAACGCGGCGGCGCTGCAGAAGGCGCTGGACGGCGGACGGCGGACCGTGCGCGTATCCGCGCCTGGCGTCTACCGGCTCGACCGCACGATTTTCCTTGATGACGAAACGACGCTCGACTGCGCGGAAGGGGTCGTCTTCGAGAAGGCGGCGAAGTACGCCAACGTCTTCGCGAACCGCGGGGCGTTCGGTCCCTACCGCAACCACGACATCACGCTCAAGGGCGTGGCCATCCAGGTGAAGGGCTTCGAGGCCGTGCCCGGGGCCGATTCGCCGGCGCAGGGCCTGCGCGGACAGATCGGCTTCTACGGCATCGACCGGCTCAAGATCCTCAACGTGCGGCTGGAGGACTTCAACAAGTCGCAGTATGCCATTCAGGTGGTGGACTTCGACGACTTCCTCATCGACGGCTTCGTGCTGCGCGGCAACAAGGACGGCATTCACCTCAACTGCGGCAAGAACTTCGTCATCCGAAACGGGCGCCTCCGTACCTATGATGACGGCATCGCCATCAATGCGGGCGAATGGCCGGCCGCCTGTACGCCCCGCATGGGCTCCATTACCGACGGCCTCATCGAGAATGTCGTGGACGAGCCGGGCGGGCACTGCAATTTCGCGCGCGTCATCACGGGCGCCTGGCGGGAATGGTACAAGGGCATGCCGCTTCAGTTCCGTGACATCTTCACGGTGGGGAATGACGTCTATGCCGTCTATCCAGGCAGTGTCTCCACGAATGAAGTGGTCTCGCTCACGTGTCCCACGCACAAGCAGGGGGTCTGGACGAGCCCGGAGGGCATCAATTTCCTGCATATCCAGTCGGACGGCGCGAAGCGGGCCGACATCCGGCGCGTCACTTTCCGCAATATCGAGATGAACTGCCCGCGCTGCTTCTCCTGTTCGTGGGAGATCAGCGGCTGGGCGAGGCTGCTGCACCCGTCTCTCCCACGCGCGGACTATCCGGTCATCGACATCCGCCTTGAGAACGTCGCCAAGACGGCACCAGGACCGATCATCGCGGGCAATGCGGATGCGAACATCGTCCTTGAGAACTGCCGGGCCGAGCAGGGGCCACTCGTGTCCATGCGGTGGCGTGAAGGCAAGACGCAGTGTCCGCGGCGGAC
>JAKSOW010000281.1 GCA_024405395.1 Kiritimatiellia bacterium
AATGAACGTACTGACTGTGATTTTCGCCGCAGTCGCTTGGACGGCCGGTGCGGCGTCTGAGCGGCCGATTCTCGCGATCAACGAGGATAATGACCACTATTTCAAGCTCTCGCGTGAGATGATGACCAAAGAGGCTTTGGTCGCCTACGTGGATCGCATACTTGCGCCTGGATATGTCACGGATCTCGTCTTGTGCCCCTGTGGCCAGCGCACGAGCTATGCCTCCAAGGTCTGGGAACCAATCTGGTGCGGGACGAACGAACCCGACCACGACGGTCGGACGAACAACATCTGGTGCGTGAACGCGAAACTGCTGGACGACCGCGGCATCGACCCCTATGTGATCTGGCTGGGGCGTTGCCGTGCGAAAGGCGTGCGGGGTTGGTTGTCGATGCGCATGAACGACGTACACTTCGTGAACATCACCAACTACTTCCGCAGCACAACCTTCCAGCGGACGCGTCGGGACCTCTGGCGCAATCCCGCCGCCGTACCCGGCAAGTCGCCGTGGGAGGACATGGCGCTCAACTACGCGAAGGCTGAAGTGCAGGAGTATTCTTTTTCCCTGTTCAGGGAACTGGTCGACCGCTATGACGCCGACGGCTACGAACTTGACTGGATGCGCTTCACGCGCCATCTGACGCCCGAACACGAGCGCGAGGAGGCGCCTCTGCTCACGGCCTTCATGCGTCGCTGCCGTGCCTATACGAACGCCGCCGCCAAACGGCGTGGGCATCCGATTCTTGTCTCCGTGCGCGTGGACTCCAAGCTGGAAACGGCATTGGCGCGTGGTACGGACGCCCCCGCCTGGGCGCGCGAAGGGCTGGTGGACTGGGTCATCGTCACGCCGTTTTTCGAGAAGAATGACTTTGAGATCGACATGAAGGGGTGGTGTCGTGCGCTTGACGCCGGGAAATCCGCGGTGAAGCTGCTGCCCGGCGCGACGGAGAACCTTGACAATACCGTGCACATGACGATTCCCGACTTCTCCTGCTGGGCGCGACGGATGCGTCTGCGCGGCGCCGAGGGCATTTACCTCTTCAACGTCCCGTATCTCACGGACGACGTGATTGACTTCATCTACGGGGGCGGTCTTTCCCGTTTCTGGCAAAGCCGAAGCGGCAGGTGAAAATGCCGCCAGCCGGGAAACTTTTAGTCGAAGGTTGAACCCAGACCGCCATTTTGCTATAATTCCGTGTCGATTTTAAAAGGCATTGGATTCAAGACATGTGGAACTACACTGAAAAAGTGATGGACCATTTCCGCAATCCGCGGAATGTGGGGTCCATCGAGAACCCGGACGGCACCGCCACCGTGGGTTCGCTTGCTTGTGGCGATGCGCTCACTTTCCAGTTCAAGCTCGACGCAGAGGACCGCATTGCGGACGCGAAATTCCAGACGTTTGGTTGCGCGAGCGCCATCGCTTCCTCCAGCGCGCTCACCGAGATGGTGATCGGCAAGACCCTTGAGGAGGCCAAGCAGATCACCAACCAGCAGATTGCCGACTACCTGGGTGGCTTACCGCCGCAGAAGATGCACTGTTCTGTGATGGGTCGCGAGGCCCTGGAGGCCGCCATCAAGAACTACGAGACTGGTGCGAACGCCGACCGCAACCTCGAAGACACGCTGCTCTGCACCTGCTACAACGTCTCCGAGAACGAGGTGCGTCGCGTCATCACCGAGAACTCCCTCACGACCGTCGAGGAAGTGACCAACTTCACCA
>JAKSOW010000029.1 GCA_024405395.1 Kiritimatiellia bacterium
ACATGAACTCGACGACGTCGCCGTCCTTCATCTCGTATTCCTTGCCCTCGGGACGCAGCGCGCCGGCAGCCCGGGCCCCAGACTCGCCGTTGTACTTGACGTAGTCCTCGTAGGCGATGACCTGGGCACGGATGAAGCCCTTCTCGAAGTCGGTGTGGATGACGCCCGCACACTGTGGCGCCTTCCAGCCCTGATGGAAGGTCCAGGCGCGCGCCTCCTTCGGCCCCGCCGTGAGGAAGCTGGCGAGACCGAGCGTGTGATAGGCGAGCTTGATGGTGCGGTCGAGCGAACTCTCCTCCAGACCATAGCTGGCGAGGAACTCCTTCGCCTCGTCGTCGTTGAGTCCGGCCAGATCCGCCTCCATCTGAGCACACACCACCACCATCTCGCAGCCCTGCTTGTCGGCATAGGCCTTGAGCGCCGACACATGGGGATTGCCTTCGCCAGTCACGCAGTCGTCGGAGACATTGGCGCAGTAGATGGTCTTCTTGTCCGTGAGGAAATGCAGGTCGCGCAGCACCGGTAGGATGGGCGCACCTTCCCCGCGCGGGAACGTACGCACGGGGTTGCCGTCCTCAAGATGCTTCACCAGCGCCACCATGGCGTCGTATTCGGGACGCTTCTTGGGGTCGCTCTGCGCTTCCTTCTTCATCTTGTCGCAACGCTTCTGAAGCTGCTCGAGATCGGCGAGAATGAGCTCGGTCTCGATCACCTCGGCGTCGCCCGCCGGATCGATGGGGGCAGACTTGTTGCCGCCCTCCTGCACATGGATGATGTCGTCGTTCTCGAAGCAGCGCACCACATGGAGAATCGCATCGCATTCGCGGATGTTGGCCAGGAATTTGTTTCCGAGGCCTTCACCCTTGGAGGCGCCCTTCACGAGGCCGGCGATGTCGGTAAACTCGACCGTCGCGCGGATGATCTGCTGCGGATGAACAATCTCGGCCAGTTTCTCGAGACGCGCGTCCGCCACCTCCACAATTGCCGAATTCGGCTCGATCGTACAGAACGGATAGTTCTCGGCCGCTGCCTGCTGTTTCTTCGTGAGCGCATTGAAAAGCGTTGATTTGCCGACGTTGGGCAATCCGACAATACCTACTGCAAGTCCCATTTTCTCTTTTCCTTTACGTAAATCAAAATGAGGTCAATCTCTTATTTCCCGCAGACCTCGCGGAAGATGGGCGCAATGGCGTCCAGCCAGATCTGGTAGCCCGTTTCGTTCGGGTGCAGCAGGTCATTCATCACGCGCTTGGTGAGCGTGCCGTCAGGCTCGAGGAACTTCGCATTGAAGTCAAGCCAGCGCACGGTCTGGCCATCGGCGACATCCTTGATGATCGCGTTGATCTTCTCGCGATGCACACGGGCTTCGTCGGTCGCCTTGGCCTTGTAGGGGAAAATGGGCATCAGCACGATCTTCGATTCGGGGTGCTTCGCGCGGATGAGCGCGACGATGCGCTTGACGCCTTCCGCCGTCGCGGCCGGATTACGGTCCCGGTTGTTGGTGCCGATCAGCACCGTGAAGAGCTTTGCCTTGTAGCCCTCCAGCTCGCCGTTCTCCAGGCGCCACAGCACATGCTGCGTTCGGTCGCCGCCCGTGCCGAGATTGAGGATCTTGTAGGTCTGCTTCAGCTTTGCGAACAGCTCACGCCCTTCGCCGCCGTCACGCTCCCAGCGGTGCGTGATCGAATCGCCCACCATCACAATGTCGAACTCACCGCTCGTGTTGGCCACGATCTCATTGCGCTTCTCAAGCGGACGCGAATCCCACCAGGAGATCTCGCCGAACGCGGAGGCCGCGCGCGCCGCCTCATTGCGTTCAAAGGAATAGGTGCCCGGATGCGACGGCCACACCGACGGAATCACCTCATCCGGCGTGGCGTCCAGCACCTTGTCGATGAGCGGAATCACAGAGCCAGCCCAGATCTCATATCCCAATGCGTTGGGGTGGAGGAGGTCGGGGAAAATCTCGGGGCTGAGCCGCCCCTGCGCATCCAGAAACTTGTCGGAGAAGTCGCACCAGATCACGCGCTTGCCATCTGCCAGCTTGGCGATTTCCCTGTTCACCACATCGTTGCGACGGCGGTAGTCGTTCGTGGCGTCGGCGCCGCGCGGGAAGATGGCCGTGAGGATCGTGCGCGCATGGGGCTGCTTCTCGGCGATCACGCGCAGAATGGCCTTGATGCCGAAGATGGTGTCGATGGGCGTCTCATCCTCGAACTTGAAGTGGCCCGAATTGTTCGTGCCGATCATCAGCAGGATGCACTTGGCCTCGTAGCCATCCAGCTCGCGCCCCTCCGTCAGGCGCCACAGCACGTGTTCCGTGCGGTCGGCACTGGTGCCCAAATCAAGCGCCCGCCGCCGACCTTCCGAAAAGTACTTCGTCCACTGCGCCTTGCCCTTCGTCTCCCAGAAGTGCGTGATCGAGTCGCCGATGAACACAACTTGGGCGCCACCATTCGTGACGCTTCCCATCTTCTCCAGATGGCGGCGCATCTGCCAGCAGTTGGGGTCGCCGTTCCAGGCCGTCGGCGTGACGGCGCGAATGGCGGCTTCTGAGGTAAACAGGCCCAGCGCACACGCACCGGCCGCGATCAGCTTGAGATTTGTCATAACGTTCTCCATCATGAAATAAAAAAACATTCCTTCAGCGGCGTAGCATCCAATAGCCAAACTGCCCCAACCATTCCTTGAAATAGGAGGTATTGCGCATCAGGGCGTCAGCCGCCGGCAGGAAATCATCGTATTTGCGTGCTGCACCCGTGAGAACGGTCGCCTCGTAGTCGGCTGCGGCAGGCACAAAATCCACTTGTGGCGCATAGCGCTCGAACATCATCTTCGCCCGCGTCATGTGCCAGGCAGAAGTGACCAGCAACACACGCGGACGATTGGTGGACGTATTGGCCGCCAACAGCATCTGCTGCACGAACGCCGCATTCTCCTCGGTGTTGCGGCTCTGCTCCTCACAGCGAATGGCCGTAACCGGCACGCCCAGGTCCTTCAGCAACGGCACCGTACTACGTCGATCCGTGGCGCCGCTCGTGATCACGAGAGGAGCCTTTCCTGCCTTGAAGAGCCGTGCCGCATGCCACACGCGATCGGCCGACGTCCACATCTCGGGATAGGGATGGCCATCGTGCTGCGCGCCCATGCCGCCGCCAAGGATCACGATCGCATCGGCCGTAGGCGCGTCTTCGACCTTCTGCGCAGGCCACTGCCCCTCCAGCGGCGTACCCACGACACACATGAAGATCGTCGTGCTCCAAATCCAGGTCCAGACGACGCCCAGACCAAAGCAGGAAACGCCCAGCCAACGCCAGAGCCGACGATTGGCACGCAGCATCGCCACGCCGCACCCAGCCGCCATCAGCACCACGCCAATGGTCAGGGGATTGAACATCACGTTGACGAAGTGCTTGAGGTAGTACATGTCAGATGAGATGCCCCATCTTCTCGCGCTTGGTGTCGAGATAGTGTTTGTCGTGCTTACATGGCGGAATCACAATCGGCACGCGCTCGGTGATTTCGATGCCGTATCCCGCCAGGCCCTTGACCTTGCAGGGGTTGTTAGTCAGCAGACGGATCTTGCTGATGCCCAGATCCTCCAGAATCTGCGCACCTTCGCCATATTCGCGCAGATCCGGCGCAAAACCCAGCTTGACGTTTGCCTCGACGGTGTCGTACCCCTTCTCCTGAAGATGATAGGTACGCAACTTGTTCTTGAGACCGATGCCGCGCCCTTCCTGGCGCATGTAGAGCAGCACGCCGCGCCCTTCCTGCTCGATCATCCGCAGCGCATTGTGAAGCTGATGTCCGCAGTCGCAGCGTTCGCTGCCCAGCACATCGCCCGTGAAACATTCGGAATGCACGCGCGTCAACACAGGGGCACCATCGGAAAAGTCTCCCTTCAGAAGCGCAAGATGTTCCAGTCCGGTGGTCAACGACTTGTACATACGCAGGCGGAAATGACCCCAATCCGTCGGCAAATCCACCTCTTCCACCGCCATCTCTACCAGCTTCTCGGTGCGGCGCCGATAGGCGATTAGATCGGCGATCGTCATGAATTTGAGGCCATGGTCGGCGGCAAACTTGGCGACGTCCGGCATGCGCGCCATAGTGCCGTCATCCTTCATGATCTCACAGCAGAGCCCAACTTCCTTGAGCCCCGCCAGGCGGCAGAGGTCCACCGTCGCCTCCGTGTGGCCTGCGCGCTTGAGCACACCACCGGCCCGGGCCTCCAAGGGGAACCTGTGTCCCGGCCGACGGAAGTCCTCCGGCTTCACGTCCTCCTTGACGCAGGCCATGGCCGTCAGCGAGCGCTCCTCCGCCGAGATGCCCGTGCGTGTACCTGCCGCGTCGATCGATACCGTAAACGCCGTCTGGTGGTTGTCGGTGTTTGTGGCCACCATCTGCGGCAGATCCAACCGTTCGCACCAGGCACGGCTCATGGGCATGCAGATCAACCCCTTCGCGTATGTGGCCATGAAGTTGACGTTCGCTGTAGTGGCGAATTCGGCCGCACAAATGCAATCGCCCTCGTTTTCGCGGTCTTCATCGTCGGTAACGACGATTATTTCACCACGCCTCAGGGCCTCAAGGCAGGATTCAACGGAGTCAAAAGTCATTTTCGGACACTATTCTTTCCAAGTTCGGCTTCGTAGGGAATCGCCACACCATAGTGGCTGGAGAAGAGCTTGAGATCACGAAGCAGGCCTGGATCCGGATTGCGTACATACTCGCCCACAATCGCATAAAGGCGCCGCTGCGCCCAGGCCTTTTTGACGTCAGATGTCAAGGTTGGCTGATCCTTGAACGCCAGCTTGAACACATCCTGACAAGCCTGTGCGCCATTGAGGCCGCGTACAACAAACGCCAGATCCTTCACGGAAGCCGGGCACACACCATACACGTCGATGGGACCACTCTGGTAGAGATGCGTCACGCGCTTGGGATAGGCGTCCACGCGCGAGGCGGCCGCGAAGGTCACAGAGACGTCGGTCAGCACCGGATCGGCAAATTTCGCGACAAACTCGGGAATGCCGCTCGCCGCACGCCAACGCATACCAGAATGACGGGTCCATTCACCGCGGTTCTCGCGCGTGAGCATGTCCATCAGGTAGGCATTGGCCTCTTCCTTCACACCATACATGTACATCGCCACCAGACCATCGTTGAGTTCGCTGAACGCGGAGATGATCTCCGCCGAACGCGTCATACCGCTGGTGGGGTCGCCGTCGGTTATGACCACGGCAATGAGCGGACGAGCCGGCGAGCGCGGCACCGCGAGCACGCTCTTGATCGTCTTGAACACGTCGGTGCGTCCATGCGCCGTCAGATTCGACAGCCAGGAATCCGCCGCCGCCACGCTCTTCGCATCAACCTCGCGCCAAGCGGGGAAAAGGTAGGAGAACTTGTCGCGAAACGCCACCACGTTGAAGCGGTCATTGGAGTTGAGCGTACGGATCGCCTCGGAAACGGCCTTGCGGCACGATTTGAGGCGGTCGTTCGCGATCGAGCCCGAAGCGTCCAGCAAATACACACCATCCGTCGACACAGCCTCTAGCGGGTTGCGCGAATGCGAGGAAAGACGCAGGCGGAAATACTTGAAGTCCGGATGCTGTGGGTCAATCCAATAGTCAAGCCCACAGTTGACATGATTGGCAAAAGGCACAGACGGCCGTTCATCACGGAGTTCCTTGACCGCCTTTTTCTCCTCCTTCACCACCTTCTCGTCCACCTGCGGCAAAATCGGCTGGGGAACCTCCTTGGGCAACGAGACGGGCTTGACCTCCGGCGGTTTCTCCTGCGGCGGCGGCTCCACAGCGGCAACAGCAGCAGTGGCGGCCTCAAGCGCGACCGATGACGCCGAAAAGTCTATGGCAGCCGACGCGCCTGGCCCAGAGCCGATTTCAGGGGGGGCAAGCGAGGGGAATCCGAGACCACCCTTGTTCTCCACGGCATCCTTGGACTGGGCCGCCGCGCGCGCTGCGGCGGGTAACGCGGCAACAGCGGGAAGATCGGCCGGCGGCAGAATATCCGCGCCAACGGACGCGGGCGCATCTGGCGCGGCTACTTCCGGGGCGGGAAGTGCCTCCTCAGCAGCCACCGGATGGTCCAGCACGTCAAACTTCTCACGCACCTTCCACTCGGCCGGCTTGGTCTCTGGCGGCGGCACAGCCACAGGAGCCGCCACGGCGGCGTCAGTCAAGGCCGGCGCCTGGTCCAGGGGCTTCTCGCCCAGACGCGCCACCCGCTCCTGCACAGACTCGACTACGGGCGCGGCCGTGGGACGGCCGCGTTCATTCTCGGTCGCCAGCGGATCGCCGGTGTGGCGCACCACATGCATCGTCGGCAGATCGCGCGTCCACTTGCGCGAATGCTTGGCGTCCGCCGAAAAGGTATTGAACGAACACCGCTCCAGCGAATACATGAGCGCGATATGGGCGGCAAGCGAGAACACAAGCGCCGCGATGATGATCGCGGAGGATTTTTCCCGGTCTTCTGTGGCGGCATCAGCGTTCATAGCGTTTCTTAAGGTCAGCTAGAAGCTCATCGGCTTCGCGGATTTTTCCTTGCTTGCGGAGAATCTCCGCCGCGCGCGTCATGGCCGGCGGCACCACGATGGGATCGTCAAAGAGCGTGGCAACCAGCATGTAATAGCCCAACGCCTCCTTCTCAAATCCACAGGCGTCCTTGTCCTTGGCCAAAGCCGTATAGGCCCGCATCCGCAGTCCCAGGAGATTCTTGGTCTGGGCCCGCTCCACCGCAGCCGTCAAATAGGAGGCCGCCTCAGCATGGCGACCGGCGGCGGACTCCAGCTCGCCCAGCCGCAACGCGGCCTTGGCACCGCGGTCCGTGCGCACATCCACATCAAAGGCGCGGCGATAGGCGGCCATGGCCGCGTCACCCATGTCCAACGCGTCATACGCCTCGCCAATCATCTCGGCCGCGATCTGTCGCCAGGCCAGATCCGAGGTACGCCTCTCCAGCACTTCAGCCGCACCACGCGCCGCCTCAGGCATCTTCTGATCCAGAGCGTTTTCGGCTAGCCAAGCCAGTTCAGCGTCTGGCAGACGCTCCACGGCCTTCGTATCCAGAAGCTGAGCCATGGCCTTCACTGCACCCACGACCTCCCCTCGCTTCTGGAGCAGATAGGCCAGCTCCAACTGGATCTCGCGCGTGAATTCCGGGGTGGGCTTGGCGGCCAAAGCCGCAGTAAAGAGCCGTTCGGCCTCAGGCAGATCGCCGGCGCCCCGTGCGGCCGTTCCCCGCCAATAGAGGTCCTCCGCGCTCGCCACCCGATTGGGGAAACGACGCGCCAATTCGGTGAAGCTGCGGTTCGCCGCCGCATAGTTCTTGTCGCTCAACTCCTCCATCGCCCGCGACTTCAGCGCATCTGCCGCAAACGGAGAGTTGGGCTCGGCCACCAGGAGATTGGTCCAGGTATGGATGGCCTCGGCGCGGCGGCCAAGGCACGCTTCGAAAACGCCCGCCATGTAGCGGGCACGCGCCGCCTGGGGAGATTTGAGCGCCGCCGCGCGACGGGCATACTCCAGAGCTGGCTTCCACTGCTTCAGTTTGGCCGCCGCGTCATAGCCGGCAGTGAAGGCATTGGCCGCAGCGTCAGCAGGCGGATCACCACGCTTCTTCAGCATGTCCAACACGGCCTGCGAATCCCCTTTGGAGACCAGCAGATTCAGCCGTGCGCTCCAGAGGGAATCCGCATATCGGCTGTTGGGGAAATCCCGCAGCACAATGTCAAACGCCGCCAGGGCCTCATCACGCTTCTCCAGCGCCTGCAGGGACACGGCGGCGAGATAGGACGCGTCTTCATTGTGCTGCGCCACCAGCGGACGCACCAGCGCCAGCGTCTCGGCATGCCGATTGACGAGATGGTTGGACCAGGCGGCATACAGACGGGCCTCGGCCGCTCGGCGACCATTGGGTGCCGTCTTGAAAAGCCGGGCAAAAAGTGCGGCAGCCTCCGCATAACGCTTGTCCCGATAGCTGAGCATGGCGGAAAAGTACAGTGCCTCCTCCACCACGCGCGGATCACTGGAGCTGGCCAAGTCCAGGTAGGTCGCCTGCGCAAGACGCCGCTCCGCCGGATTGTCCGATTGCGCGCGATGCGCGGCCAGGTGATAGCGGGCGGCATCCCGCACCGGCTTGGGCACGTCTTTCGTGTCGAGCGACAGCATCAGCTCCTGCTGCGCCTTCCCCTTCTCGGAGAGCGCCACAGCCAATTTCGCGTAAGGCAAATAGCGGCTCTTTGGATAAGACTGGACAATCTTCCGGCTCTGCGCCAGCGCCTCGGACGAACGTCCCACAGCACGGTATTCCTCGCCTAGCCAATAGGCGAGTTCATCTCCCGCGACGCCAGGCCCAGGCGCCACGCTTTCCAGCTCCTTGAGCGCCTCGGCATGCAACCCGCGGCGGGAGAACTCACGCGCCAAGGTAAAGCGATCACCCGGCAGCGCAGAGGTTGTCTCCGCCCCGGCCGCAAGTGCCATAAGGCCAATAAGTGCTAGCAGAATTCGGTGCATTGACAGTATTCTATCAAATACCCACGAGGACTTCAACGGCAAGTTGTTGTACCGAGCATACCAAGTGCCGAGACCGAACTTCTCGCAGGAATTACCTTATGTCATTTTTTAGGGTTCCCCAGGCTCTCAAAGTGGTATAATTATCCACGGAGACGAAAGATGGAATCCCTAATCAGAAATACCCCTTCTCTTGATGCAGCCTGCGCTGCGGCTCAGGCCGGCGGCATTCTCGCTTTGGACACCGAATTCGTGTGGATGCGCACCTATCGCCCGATTCTCGGCATTGTGCAGATGGCAGACGCCGAAGGCCACTGCCATGCCATTGACTGCCTGCTGGGCACCAATCCCGCCTCTCTTGGCAATCTGATCGCCGACGCCCACATCACCAAGATTCTGCATGACGCCCGCCAGGATCTGGAGCATCTCCGCCACTACACCGGGGTCTGTCCCCAAAACGTCTTCGATACCCAGCTTGCTGCGGCGTTTGCCGGCTTCCCCGGCGGCATTGGCCTCCAGAAGCTCCTCTCCGAAGCCATCAACGTGAATCTGCCCAAAACCGAGACCCGTACGGACTGGACGCAGCGCCCGTTGACTGACGCCCAGGTGGACTACGCCCTCGATGACGTGCGTTATCTGGACGAGCTGCGCCAAACACTTCTGGCCAATGCCGACGAACTGGGCACGCGTGCCTGGCTAGAGGAAGAGCTGCAGCGCTACAATGATCCCGCCCTTTATGCCGATCTGGTCCCGGAAGAGGCCTGGAAGAAAGTGAAATGCGGCCGCATCCGTCTGGACGGTGCCGGTCGGGCTCGTCTGCAGGCCATTACCGCCGTACGGGAGACGAAAGCCCGAGAATGGAATCTTCCCAAAACCTGGCTCTCCGATGACCAATCCCTGGCCGAAATCGCCGAGCGTCCGCTCAAGGGCGGAACCCCGCGTTTCCGCCACCGCCTGAAGAACAATGGCCAACGCGACACCCTTGCCGCCCATTACGCCGAAGCGTTGGCGCAGGCCGCCGATTTACCGGAAGAGGATTGGCCAGCCGACAATCATGTCCGCTATCTGCCCGAAGTACAGGAGGCAGCCGACAACGCCATCGTCTGGCTGCGCGAAAAAGCCGCCGCCCTTCATGTGGACGCCACCACAATCGCAAGTCGCGCCGTAGTGACCGCCTTCCTGGACAATCCCGAAGACGACACCAATGTCCTCGCACACGGCTGGCGTTTTGAGGCAGTTGGCCGCGAGCTTGCTGCCCTCTTCACCGTGGACTAATTATTTGTCTTACACACAGATTTCGACGCAAGCAAGCCATAGTCAAAGGCCATTGACATCAAAGCTCGACACGCAGTGTAAGACCTCAACAGGACTCATGGCTGTCCCCAATAAACGACCCTCATTTGGTCAGCAGCCACTGCATATAGCGCTGGCCGGCATCCTTGCCTGCGGGCACGGAAGTCCAGCTGTGCGGCGACCCGATGGCGTTCGTGATCTCCTTGTCGGCGCTCTGGAGCACATTGTAAGCGGCATAGACGTCATGAGGCGGGCAGGTCATGTCCGCAAAGCCCACAATCACGCGAATCGGGATCTTGATGCCGGCCGCGAAGTTCACGCCATCGAAATAGGCGGCATTCTTCTCGGCCACGGCACGCAGGTCCTTCGGTTGCCCGTCAATGAGCTGCGGCCAGCCATTACGGCGGTTCTGGCGGAACGCATAATGTCCCGTACCCGCACACACGGCCACGAAGGCCTTGGTGATGTTGGGATTGAGATAGGCAAGATAGAGGCCGAACATGCCGCCCTGGCTGGAGCCGTTGTACCCGACACGCGCCTTGTCCACATCCTCACGGGCCACCGCCCAATCCACCGCCCGGTCAATGCCCAGCAGCACATCGTGATAATGGTAGGCCTCACGCGACGCCACCAAGCCCGCCAGTGCGCAGTAGGCCTTGGGGTTGGGCAGCGCGTATTTGGCGGCCAACGCCGCATTGGCCTCCTCCATGTGCTTCCGCTGCGCATCGCCGGTCGCCTCGGGCTCGAACATGTGCACGTTCATTGCCAAGGAGACGGTCTTCGGGCGGCACGGACACGTCACATAGCCAGGCCCCGCCCCCGGCACCGTGACGTTGAGCGCGAACGGCAGGCCCGTCTTTTCCGTGGGCACGCTCAAGAAGCCATACACGCGCTGATTGTTGAACGTGGCGAAATTGACGCGATAGACGTCGAAGGACTTGCTCGACAGCTTCGCGTCGCGCGTCATCTTGGGATCCAACGGCACCTCTTTGCGGATGCGCGCCTTCTCGGCCGCCCAATACGCGTCGAAGTCGGCGGGCCGCGGCTCGTTCTGGCGGATCTTCAGCACGTCATAGCCCACGCCCCACACCTGAGATTCCTTGTCGTGGTTGACCACCAGACGCAGGAAGCCATCCGTCTTGAGCGCGCCCTTCACCGTAAAGGGGTTACCCTGGGCGAGATCGACCTTGCCGGAGCCCAGCTTCTCGGAGCCGAAGTTGTCTAGCGTCCAGCTGGCGTTCCCCGCCTTGAGCGCGGCACCCGTCTGGTCATCCACCACGGATATCGTGAACGTCGCCTCCTGCCCGGCCGCGTAAAGCGCGTCCGCGTGGTCCTGCGACACCAGAATCTTCGCCTCAAGCGTAAACAACGGCGCCAAGGCAACAAGCAGCAATGATTTCTTCATCTTGATCCTACCTCCTGAATGGTCTTATTTCTGAATCTTCTCGAGATGGACATTCCACACCTTCGCGCGGCCGATGCCCGTGAGGTAGAAGCCGAACGAATGCTTCTCCGTGGGGCCGATCTTCTTCGGCGTGGAAAAGACGTATTCCCGATAGGAGGGCTTCACCTTGCCACCCGCCAAGCCGCCCTTCTGCACATTGATCCATTGTCCAGGCCCCGTTGAGAACTGCGTGAAGAAGGTTCCCCAGGGGTCCTTCGCGTCCAGCTCGAAGCAATAGGACAGCCGATACGTGGCGTCCGCCTCGAAAGGCTGCGCAAACTTGAGCATGTAGCCGGACTGGGGCAGCGGCCGCCCGCCCACGGCCTTCTGGTCGGGCGTCACGACGATCTCGTACTCCTTCGCCGCATCGAGCAGCATGTTCTTCGCCGTCTCATGCGGGTGCGGCACAGTAATGTCGGTGGCGCGCGTGTAATCTGCCGACGCCTTGACGATCTTCTCAAGGAACTGCTCCCGAATGAACGCCAGACGCCGCGCCTCAATGGATCCCTTGGCGAGCTTCGCCGCCGCACGGTCAAAGAGTGCCGCCCAGCCGGCGCAGACCTCAGGCGAGTAGATGTCGCCATAGAGGGCCTCCTCGCCCGCCACGTGCATCCGCGTGCCGCCCGAGTCGCTGCTGCCGGCATGCAACACGTCCTGCGTCCACTTGCGCTCAAGATCGGCGTAGAACTTCGCCATTTCCGACGCCGCCGCGCCGAACATGAGGCGGAAATGCTCATCGAGGACGGCCTCCTCATCCATCTCCAGGTCCCATGCCAGCTTTGCGTAAAGGTAGTAGTTGAGGTAGTGATACATCGCGTTGTCGCATTCCGACTCGCAGAAGGCACCCATGGAATATGGCGCATAGGCGCGATAGGTCTTCACCCAGGTGCGCGGCGCCATGTCGGGAATGCCCGGACACGCCTTGCGCCCGTATTTGCTCGGATAGGTCCACATCCACACCTTGTGCCCCAGTTTCTCGTGCCACATCCGCAGTTCGGCGAGATCGCGGGCAAACGCCTGTTCGTTCGCATATGCCCAGGGGCCACACTCCGCCACCATCACCCACAGGTTGGCGGGCAGGGCACACTTCGGCACATTGCGATAGGGCCAATAAGCCATCTGCGTAATGATGGCGTTGGGGAACTCCGCGCCGATCTTTCGCGCCAGCTCGGCCGTACGCGTCCACAGAAGCTCAGTAGCGAACTGTCCACCCGTTTGGCCTTCGTAGGCCTTCTGACACTTCTCGCAATGACATTGCGGAAGCCCATCCTGCGGCATCACGTCCACAAAGCGGCCCTGCTTGCAGTTGACGCCCCAGGCGAACCCCTTCCCGTGGCGACGGCGGATGCCGCGCGTCTCGGCACTAGCCCCCGAGAGATAGGCGCGCGCATCCTGGTAGAACTCCTCCCACACGGCCGAGGAATGGCAAAGCTGCGGATTCCATTCGGTGTGGAAATCATCGTCGATATCGCGGTCCCAGCCACCGTCGGGACGCTTGCGCGAAAGCGCGAAATACTCGGGATGCGTCGCGTGGAAGCGATGGGCGTAGTCGAAGCCACGCTGACCATGGCAGCAGGGAATCGACTCCGTCTGAAGCCGCAGCCGCAACCAACTCTTCGACTTCCACACATTCCGGAAATGCCGCGTCTCCGCCGTCACTTCGCCGCCATAGGCCGTAGGATTCCAGGGTACCGAGTTGGTCTCGCCCGGCACGGCGCCATCGCCGGAGAAATAGGGATTGCGCACGGTGAACACCGGCGCGCGCATCAACGAAAAGCCCGTCGGCACGGTCAGCTCGGCCTGCTTGGGAATCACGGTGCCGAGCTCGCCGGGGAAATAGAACCGCACGCCGGCGAAGCGTTCGAGAAACTCGTAGACGCCGAAAAGCGTGCCGCGCTCGAACTCCAGCCTACCCAGGCCGCCCGCGGCGACAATCTGCGCGGGATCAGCTTTCGCGTCGTCACGCCCGGCGATGAACACGGTGCCATCCTTTTCACGGATCACAAAGGCGTCACGGACGAGCCCCTTCACATCAATACCGGCCGCGCGCGCCAGGGCGCCGTCGCCGAGCACGATCGGGGCGAATCCCGGCCGCGGCGCCGAAACGATCGCCGGACGCACGCCCAGGCATTCGGCCAGGATGTCCGCCAATTCTGCCGCCGCGTATGCCACCGTCTTCGGCGCACCCGGCTCCACCACGATATCCGTGCTGCCGGCCGAAATGGGGAAAGCGCCAGACGGCAGAGACTCCAACACCAGACGGGCATGGTTGGCGAAGGCGCGACGCGGATCGGCCGCATAGGCCTGCAGCACAGCTTTGCCGAGTCCATCCACGTCACCAAGATTGTAGAGCGCACGCGCCACATTGATCTCGCGCAGCGCGTCCGAACGTTCCTGGTTGGCCCACAAGTCGCTGTAGCCCTCGATCAGCGGCACCTCGCCCGAGGCGATGGCGTGCCCTTTCACGCCAGGCAGGGAAAGGAGGCGGGCCAGGACTACCGCCGAGGCCTTGTTGCCGATTTTCTCGTAGGCCTTCGCGAGCGCGCGGAAGTGCGAATACTCGCTCGTACCCGTCAATTTGTTCGCCAAGGCATCCAGCACCGGCAGCGCCCGAGGATCCCGTGTGTTGCCCAACGCGATGATCCAGCGGTCCATCGTACTCACGCTGCGGATGTACTGGCTCATGCCCTTGAAGTTCCAGCCTTCGTCCCATTCAGCATTCGTGAGCTTCGCGATGAGCGCATCTGCACCCGACGGATCGCCCAGCAAGGCGCGGATGTGGGCCGCCTCAAAGGAATCTTCCCGGCGCAGATAGGGCAGCGCGCGCGCCGGGTCGCTCATCACCGCCGGCAGACCCTCGTAGTGGTTGGTCAGCGACTTGGCCGCCGCCGCCAGGGACTCGTCCGAAAGCGGGAAGGAATCGGCAGACGTGAGCACATCGGCACTCAGGCTGCCGATTTCCACCAAGTGGCGCTGCAGGGCCTTCACATCAATCTGACGCGGCGTGCAGCCCGCCTTCACGGCCATCGCCGCCGCGCGCCCAGCCGCATACCCCTGGTTCTGGATGTGGGCTTTCATGCGCAGCACGGGCATCGCATCGCGGTGCGCGCTCACGCCCAGGCCAATGACGAGCACACCGTCGAGCGTCTTCGGCAACAGGGCACCGTAGGGCACATTGCCCTCCACGAAAGTGCCATCACGTCCCATGTCGAGCACGTAGAAGATCGGGTCGGTGGTTTGGCCATGCGTGTCGAAGCGACTGCGGGCCTGGGTGATGGTGTCCGTGTACGTGCGCTTCAGCATCAGGTCAACCGGCGTCACCCGCGATACGCCCTTGATTCGGCGGCGTTCGCGCGAGTCGGACAATGAAGAGACGTTCCAGATGCGGTCTGGCGTGGAAAGGCGCGCCCGCTGCAGGAAGAAACAGAGGTCCACGACATCGGTCTCGTCCACAAAGCCGATGTCGGAGTTGACGCAGTTCTCCCCAAGCGGCTGCCCGGCGACGCCCGCGCCCTGGAGCGCAAGTTCGTCGGCGGTGATGTACTCCGTCTCGGCCCCGGCCGCCGCCGCGAGATCGCTGTTGCCCGTGGCGTCAACCGCCACCTTACAGCGCACAATGCCGCGCGTACCGTCCGGCAGCACCACGATGGCGCCTGTGAGTCGTCCGTTCGCCGTCGTGGCCCCGCACACCAGCGTGCCCAGCCAGGCCAGACCGTTCTTCTCCTCGACGCCGCGCGTCACATAAGTGTCGCGGGCATGGAGATAACACGGGCCGAGCCGGCTCGTCGCCTTGTCGTAATCCTGCGAGAATCCGCTGCGCAAGGTGTCGTAGGAACCGTAGTAGCCAATGCGTCCCTCAGTTGAGACGCCACCGAAGATGGCCTGGTATTCGGCCACAATCGTCTTGACGCCGGCGCGCGCCGCGCCCAGGGCGGCCGGTCCGCCACCCGTGCCGCCGCCCGCCACGAACACGTCACAGTCGGCCAGCACCGGCAACGGCGCCGAAAGAGGCGGCAACGGCACGCGGGTGGCACCGTCCAGCGCCACCACACACTCGGCCAGATCCAGCAGTTCCCTGTCATTCTTGATCAGGCTCCGCGCATAGTTCTCCAGCGCCGCCACACCCAGGCCATCAGAAGAGGGCACCTCGTATTCGAAGGGCACATCCTCCACGTGCACATTCGTGGCGGGGCCCCGCACCACACGATACAGGAACCGTCCCTTCCCGGCCTTCACCGTGCGCGGCATCCGCTGGTCCACGAACTCCTTCGCCGCCACGATCTGCTCGCCGGCGCGTGACGCACAGGCGATGCGCCATTTGCCGTCGGCGCCCTTCTCGGCCGCCACCGCCGCCATGCCAGTGAGATAAGGCACCTGCGCGGCCAGGAGCGCCC
This sequence comes from Kiritimatiellia bacterium, assembly GCA_024405395.1. Classification (GTDB taxonomy): domain Bacteria; phylum Verrucomicrobiota; class Kiritimatiellia; order RFP12; family UBA1067; genus RGIG6720. The sequence goes on from JAKSOW010000029.1 coordinate 15,669, forward strand.
GATCGCAGGCGCGTTTGACGAGAAACGGTGTGGTGACGTCGTCAAGCGAACCCGCCACCGGCGGCGTCTCCACATTCTCGTAGGCGGCGTACTTGAACGCCGCCCGCCAGTTCTTCACGCGCAACACGTTGTAGGCACCGCGCGCACGGTGTTTGGGATTGAAGATCTCGCGAATGAGCGGATCGTCGGCAGAATCGTCGGCGTGACGCGTCAGATCCAGCGTCGCGGCCCGTTCTTCGCCGAGATAGGCGCGGGGCGCCACGAGGAAAACGTTCTTCCCTGCGGCCTTCGCCGCCAGGGCGGCCCGAACGGCGTCAAGCGTGCCGCCCGCCACCAGCACATCAACCTGCTGCGGCAACGATGCCGCACGTGCCAAGATCGCCGCAAGAGCCACGACTCCCAGAATCACACTTCGCTTCATGCGCGTTTCTCCTCGACCTACTGCAGTCACTTAGTCTCCTCGACCTTCGCCGGCGACAGGAGCGCATTCACGCACCACAGCATCGGCGCCTGGCCATGGGGATCGCCCACGAGGCGCTTGCGGTCCAGATAATACTGATAGTCGTTGTTCTTGCCCGTGCCGATGCAGACGTCCGGCAGATTGCCGTAGGGGTCAAGTTTTCCGCACAGCGCCACCCAGGCCTTCTTGGCGGCGGGGCCATACGTCTTGGGGCAGAGCCACCCGTTCTTCACGCCTTCGATGAAGGCGTAGGTAAACATCGCCGAGCCCGAGGTCTCCGGCCATGCTTTCTCATCGCCCACAAGCTGGGCCCAGAGGCCATCCGGCCGCTGCGCCTTGAGTAGGGCGGCCATCATCTTGTGGTAACCCTCCAGGATGATGTGGTAATGCTCGTTGTTGGCAGGCAGATAGCGCAGCAGCATCGCCATGCCAGCCGCCATCCAGCCATCGCCGCGTCCCCACACAAACGGAACGTCTGGCGCGTGGTAGAAAAGGCCCGCATGCGGCCCATCCTTCAGCTGCAGACGATCCAGATAGAGGCACATCTCCTTCGCTGCGCGATTCAGGTACTTGAGCGCATGATGCGGTTTACCGTTCGGGTCGAGCTTCTTGGCACGATAGGCCTGCGTCTGCAACACTGTGATCATGTACATGTCGTCGATCCAGAGGCGCGTCTGCGGGCTGTACCCCTGCTTGTGGAACGCCGCCACCTCGTCCTGCGGCAGGATGTGCTTCTCCTTGCCGCCCCAGACCCATTTCGGCAGCGTGTGGATTTCAGCCTCTGTGGGCATGCGCCATTGCGTCTCGGCATAATGGAGCCCCATCTTGAGCGCACGCTCGTCGCCCGTGAGCAGATAGACCTCATACGGCACCGCGCCGAAGATCGTGAAGTCCACATGGAACGGCTGCGAACGCATCTTCGCCTTGGCACCGCCGTCGTAGAACGGCTCGAAGGCGTCCACCAGGCGTTTCTCCATCGCCTTGTCGCCCGTCGTGCGGGCAAACTCCATCGCGTTCACCCAGAGGCTCACCACCGGATACGGCACCATATCGCTCTTGAACGGGCGCTCGCAACCCTTGGGACCATGCTTGTCGGGCGGCGTCTCGAGGAAATGCTCCGAGAGCTTCTTGCCCACGGCCTTCGGGCTGGCCACCGGCGGCAGATCGGCAAACGCCGCCATGCGGTCTTCGCGCGTACGGGCCAGCAACTGATCCACGGGCGTGACGGCAAAGTCCATGTGGCCGTCCGCGTGATTGATCGTGCAGATCGCATATCGGTCATTGCACACGAGCTGGGGATGCGGGTCTGGGTGTAGCTTGGATTCATTCTCCTTCAGACACATCGGCGGGCGGTACGTGAAGAGATAGACGCCCTTCCCCGTCTTGATGTTGTGGCAGTAGACCTGCCACTGGCAGCCGCGATACCAGGCCCCCACCGGGCAGTCCGTGACGAGAATCTCCTTGTCGCGTGAAACCATCGCATGCGCGCCGCGCGGCGAGATGCGCTTCTGCTCACGCGTCTTGAGGTCGCAATACCAGACGCTGGACGCGCACCAGTAGAAGCCCTCTCCCTGTTCATCCCAACGTTCGTGCGTCGCGTACGTCGAGGCCGGTGGCACCATTTCGCGCTTGCCGGGGCTGATGAGCTGCAGACGCGGGTAGACGCCGTCCACCATCTCGATGCCGTGTTCGACGCCCTTGGAGTCCTTCCACTTCACACACTCCCAGGCATTGAGCGCAATGTCGTTGCGCACGGGATTGATTTGTCCGTGGTTGATGTTGATGAGGCCCGTTTCGTTCCACTTGGTGTACTTGCCCGTGGCCAGCTCCAGCACGCCCTGCACATGATTGTCGTCCACACGGGAATCCAGGTAGGCGTATTTGCGATCATGCGAAAGCGTGAGATGCGTGAAATAGCGCACCAGCTTGGCGCCCTTCGTCAGCTCCTCCGGCATCGCGCACACGCGAATCTCCTTGGTGGGATCAACCAGCAGATCGCGCCGGTAAAGCGCATTCTTCTCGGGGTCCGTACGGCTGAAGCGCGCATAGAACATCTGGTCGGTCTTCACGTCGAGGAACGGAATCTGGCCATCGATGTCGTCCAGGCGCACAAAGGTGTCCGTCATCAAGTCGACGATCGCCTTGTGCTTGCCGCCATAGGCCAGTTCCTTGCGTTCCTTGCGCGTGCCATCCGCCCGGTATTCGTTGCGGGAGATGTCGAGCACGAGAAAACGGCCGTCGTCAGTCATAGACTTGCAGGTGAAATAAAGCGACTGCTGGTTCTCGTCGATGAGGCCCGGCTTAAGCAGATAGCTCGTGATGCCGCTGAGCGGATCGACGTACTTCACGAAGAGCTTTGAGGTCTCGGGCGTCTTCATGCCCTTGGCGAGATTGGCCACATAGGGGTCCTCCCCCCGGAACATCACACAACCCGCCACCAGGGCAACGGCAGCGACGCCGATTCCGAGACACATCTTCTTCATAGAGCAATCCTATTCTCTTAAGTTCCCAAAACAAAGTGGGCTGCTCGACTCAGCAACCCACCCTTTCCCATACGCTTAGACGCTGATCTGTCCGGCGGCCTTCTTGACGTTCTCGTCTTTGAGGCCGAACTTGGTGAGATCGATGTCCACAATGCCCAATGGCGCATTGGTGCGCCAGGCGCCGCGCGTGAAGTCGGGGATGTCGATCGAGCGGGCACGATGGTCGGCCGAGCGCTCGGTGAGTTCGCACAGACAGCACGTCGTGGCGAGATCATAGACGTCCATGTCCAGCGGCAGTCCCTGCTGCAGGCAGTAGACCCAGCGCGCGTCCATGATGAAGTCCATGCCACCATGACCGCCCACGCGCTTGGCGAGTTCGCCGATCGTGCGGTGCAGCGGATGCTTGTACTTTTCGCGGATTTCCTTGGTCTTGGCCTCATCGAACCACTTGTGCAGCCCGGCCCCGCTCTTCGCCTCGAAGCCAATGCGGAACGGATAGTCGCATACGGCGCCCTTCGTGCCCGTCACCAGCTGGATGCGCGAATACGGACGCGGCGAGGAGACGTCATGCTGAACGAGCATCGAACGACCGTTGTAGGTCTTGATGAGCGTCGAGTTCATGTCGGCCATCTTCACCTTGGACAGGCGGCGGGGATTGTCCGGCTTGAGATTGGCATCCATGTAGGCCTTGAAGTTCACCTGGTTCGAGTCCAGCGACACCAGATAGTCGAGGCGGTCGCCACGGTTGATGTCGAACGTGAGGCACAGCGGCACCAGGCCATGCGTGGGGTAGCGGTTACCGCCGTTGTCGCGGTTTTCGCCGAAGCGCCAGCACTCGCAGCCAGGCCATTCCGTCTCGCACATATGACGCAGATCGTGGATGTAGGCGCCTTCGGCGTGGACGAGCTCGCCGAGCATACCCAGCTTCGCCAGGTTAAAGGTCAGCATCTCGGTCTCGCCGTAACAGCAGTTCTCCAGCTGCATACAGTGGCGCTGCGTCTTCTCGCTGGTCTCGATCAGCTCCCAGCACTGGTCCACGGTGAAGGCGCTGGGCACTTCGGTGAAGACGTGCTTGCCGCCGCGCATTGCGCCCAGCGCCACGGGGACGTGCAGCACCCACGGCGTGGTGTTGTACACGACGTCAATGTTGGGGTCGTTGACGAGCGCCTTCCAGGCCTCGTCGCCCAGGTATTCCTTCGCCTTCGGCTTCTTGCGGTCAGACAGGATCTTCTGGGCCTTAGCGATCTTCTCGGGCACATTGTCGCACACGGCCACCACGGTGACGCCCGGCAGATTGCATACGCGCCCCACCACCCCGCAGCCACGACTCCCCATGCCCACCACACCCAGGCGGATATGCGGGATTTTCGGCGCCGCAAAGCCATGCATCGGCGAACCGTTCGTGCAGTCAAAGAGGCGCCCGCTGGCACAACCGCCCGCCGCGCAGGCGGCGCCCGTCAACGAAAGCCCCTTAAGAAAGTCTCTTCTGTTGAATTGCATGTTCTCTCTCCGTATAATGTGTTATCCGCCAAGGATTGACCTACATTATCGCATTTTCACTCTTGCCCGTCAACGTCGAATCACCGCCTATCGGTTGCGCAGCCGCACAAAGGAAACGCCGATCGGTGGCAAAGACAAATGCACTTTCCCGTCGTTGGTCCTCGTCGCCGGCTCTCCAACCTCGCAAGCGACCATGTGCCAGGGGCCTCCCTCAACAGAGACATCTGCCTCAAGGGGTTTGTCCGTCAGATTGCACGCGAGCAGATAGAGCTCGCCGTCCTTCACCCAGGCGCGACACACCAACGAATCGGCAGGATACGAAATCTTCGGACAATCTTCGATGGACAGCAGCACCGGGAACATACGTGCGATCTCATGGCTCACGCGACAGACGCGGCTGAAGTTCTCCTTGCGCACCGCAGGGTCCGGCTCCTTGGCCTCCTCGATGATGCGGTAGAAGCAGAATGAGATCAGGCCGTTCGCGCCGCCTGCGATATGCTGCCAGCTCATGGAGCGGATTTCCTCAAACGTGGGGAAGCGTCCCTTATCGCCCATGCCGGGACGATACCACTTCCAGGCAAAGGTCTGCGGCACATTCCAGAAGGCCCGTGTGCCGAACACCGCCTTTTCGCCGCCACGTGTGAACTCGGTCACGCGATTGAGCGATCGGTCTGCCACAGGATAGGGATCAAGCCCGAAAACGTCCGTCGCCGGCATGAAATTGCGCAGATCATAGATGCGATCCTGTACCGCATAGGCGGGGTGGTCCGCATCATGCTGCCGGATGAACTGGTACCAATCCACCAGCTGCCCCACCTTTTCCACACCGGCCTCGTCCATCACATACCAACCCAGCAACGACGGATGATTACGCTGCTCCTCAATGCGCCGCAGGAGTTCTGGCTTGCCGATCGTGAGATCGTTCACGCAGGAAAACGTCATGATGCCGGCGGACTGAAGCTTGTCGAGGATCGGCAGCGTCATCTTCTGGTACGGCATCACGCAATTGAAGGCACCGTTCGTGTAGATGTCGAGCGTGCGGTCAAGCGTCTGTCCCCAATACATGCCGAGGGGGAAGAACGGCTTGCCGTCGACAATGCAGCGTTTGTGAGCGTCAATCCAAACCCGGCGCTTCGGCAACTCGTCGGCGCGCGTGAACGACACAGAAGACTCACCGAGCTTCTGCCCGTCCGCCCACAATTCGCAGACAACAGGCGAGGAGCCGTGGGCGAGATCGGCGACCTGAAGCATCAACGATGCCTCCCCTTCCGTTGACGCCAGGGAGAAATGGTCGGCAGGACGCCTACAGGTCTCGCCATTCACGCCTTTCCAGCGGAAAAACGCACTCGCCTTCTCCACGGTCGGGGCCACCGACACCACCGCATGGAAGGAAACCGGGCCGGATACCGCCGTGTCGCGATAGGCCGAGGAGCAGACGAACTGAACCGGATCGCGCACCAGCTGTCGCACCGTGACATTGTCGACGCTGACACGGCCAGAGGAACCCTTGCAGACGTAGATGTGCAGGATCCCGTATGCGGCCTTGGCCGGCACGATGCCGCCACCCTCCACCTGATACCAGTCGCCTGGCGTCTTCTCCGTCCCACGCGCGGCAGGTGCACAAATCCAGTGCTTGTCCGCATCCCACCATTCGATGACAATAGCCAGGCCATCACCCGACCCTGCCTTGTAGTTCTCCTTCTTGACCAGGGCGGAGAAATGGAAGAAGTCGCCGGGCATGAAGCCCCCGAACATCTGCCGCGCCGAGCACAGACGCTCCGCCAAGGGCGTCACACTTTCCCAGACGAGTCCACCATTGGCATTGTGTCCCAGTCCGCGGCCCGCCTTCATCTGCCGCCCCAACGTCCATTTGACAGGACGATTTCCCTCGTATTGTTCGAAATCGCCATTGGCAAAGGGCATAGTCTGCTCCGCAGCCGCCAACGCAAGCGACAAGGCGGAAACAGCCACCACACCCAAGAATGTCATGTTTTTCATTTGGACTCCCACATTCAGTTTCATCTCTGCAAACGCGAACGGATTGAGCGGCGGACAATCGAATCGCCGTCTTCTGCAGGGTCTGGCGCCGCGTCATCACCCCCTGTGTCTTCGGCAAGAATCATATTACCCGAGTGTTCGACAGGTAGGTATTCCGTCCAATGGACGGGGACATCATGCCAGCGTCCGTCGCCGCCGTGGACCTCCACATAGTCAGTGCGCTCGACGCCCCTATAGCCATACGCCGTTACCGCCACGACGCTTTCGCCATTCTCCCGCGTCACCACGTCAGTCTTAAGGATGGAATGCGTGATGCAATCGGGATGCTGGAACTTGTCCTCGCCGTGGAAGTTGGCAATGGTCTCGTGTTCCCAGAAGGAAGAGGAACGCGGTGGCAGGACGCCCTTCCAGATGTCTTCCTGTGCCCGCATCTGCTGATAGAGTGGGATCGCCAGCAAGGGTGCCAGGGCGAAGTAGGCGTCTTTGAAGTAGCGTTCGTTGAAGGCCACGAAATTCGCGAATGCGCCATCATAGGAATAGTTGTGGAAGCGTTCGGGGTTCGTGTCGATCGTCGCCTCGTCAAGATGGCGCGAGCGCAGCATATTGATACGATTCTGCTTGCAGAAGAAGAAATCGTCACCATAGCCGACAGACTGATCCTGCATCAGCGCCAGTTCTTGCTGCTGCGCCACAGGCGTGAACAAGACACGGAATTCCACTTCGTCATTGCGGTTCTGCGCGTGAAACCACGTCTCGAACTCATGATTGGTCATCAGCGTGAAATTTGAGTCGTCGTCGAGAATGCGCGAAAACTTCTTGAGTTTGCGCAGCCGCCACCATTTCTTGACGGCATTGCCGAGGCCGCCGTTGACGGCAAGGCCAGAAGGCTCTCGCGAAAAGGTCAGATTGGGGGCCGCCTCATTCCCGTAAATCAGCACTTTGTGCTCAGGATAAGTGGGGATCGGCTTCTCCACCTCGGCGGTAAGCGTCTCCGAATGCCTGACGCGGCGCAGCTTGCCGTCGTCATCCCGCTCCATCTCCGTCCAGGAGATCTCCAGACTGCCGTGGTATGTCTCCATTCCCCATTTCATTTCTCGATACTGCCCAAAGACAAACGCATTGCCGTTGATGGTGCCCGACTGCGCGAAGATGATCGATTTGCCCGCATTGAAGTCATCGCTCCAACCATAGCGACGATGCAGTTCCTCCAGACGCGTAACCGTGAAATAGGGATCGAAGGCCAGACGCGGCACGGTGGCTTCGATCAGTTTCGGTGTGATGTCCCAGGTATACAGTGCATTCAGCGGTTGCATCTGCGCCCAGGCGAGTTGTTTCTGCTCCTCGGCCTTTTGCCCAAGGACAGCCCCCCTGCCGAATTTCTTCACCGCAAGGACAATCGACACGACGACGACCACAGCCCCCGCCGCAATACCCAACCACCACCCTTCTCGCGGGAGGCGCGCAGCCTCCTCCGGCAGGAAATGCGGCACGCCCCAACACCCCAAGGCCAGCAGAAGCCCCAAGAAGGCCAGGCCGCAGAAGACCGCCGCCATCGCAAGGGCCCGAGCGGCCCGACGCTGCAGCTCACGCATACGCGCCACACAGCGCCGATTGGCGGCGACATCGACCCCAGAAGCCTCCGTCAGCGCCTCAAACTTCTCGCGCGTGAACCGGGAGAACTTGTCCTTGAATTCGTCCCGATAGCGCGCAAGCGGCTCGTAGACATCTTCAATCAAAAGAACACCTGGCGGGCCTGGGCCTTGGTGGCGGCGGAGGCGGTGAACGGGATGCGCGTCGTATAGCCGGCCCGCGCAGCGACGATCTGCTTCGTGGGCCAGGAGAAGACGTCCGTGTTCCACTGCGTCACCGTGTCGTTGTAGAGCGACCGTGCCGCCGTGATCTCCTTCTGGAGATAGGCGTTCTGCTGCATCGCATCGGCGATGGCGGCATGGGCCTTCAGCTCAGGATACGCCTCCACCTGCGGGAAGAGGCGGCCGAAGCAGCCGTCGATCTGGCTGGCCACGGCATTGCGCTCCGACTCGGGAAGCCGTCCGCCGCGGAACGCCGCGACGGCCTTCATCACATCCTTGTCGAGATCGACGGCCTTCGCGACCAGCTGGGCGACGTTCTGCAGGATCTGCACCCGCTGTTCCAGGTAGTTGTCGATGGTGGAGGCATCAGCCTGCAGCTTCTGCTGCAGTTGCTGGAAATAGTTCTTGGCGCTGATCTTCATGAAGAGGAAGATTACGCCAGGCAGGATCCCGCACACCCAGAGCAATATCTCGAAAAGCGTGGAGCCCCAGCCCACCTGCACGGGCAACTGCTTCTCAATCACATTGATGTCGCGACCCGCGCCATTCACAGGGCCCGTCATTTCGTCCAGTTCGTTCGCCATCTTGCTTTTCCTTTCTGATTAGATCATGTCAGTCGCCATAGGCAAACCCCATGGTGAGGATGTTCTTTCCGTTCTTGCGGCTATAGGTCACAGGTGACATCGTCTTCTTGACTATCAGAATGCCGAGCCCCCCCTCTTTGCGTTTCTCGGCGGACAACGTCGTGTCCGGATCGCGCAGCGCCAGAGGATCAAAGGGCTTTCCGTCATCAATGAAAATGAGCCGTGCCACATCGGGGTAATGCAGCTTCTCCACCTTGAGCGTCCAGGCCGAAGCGCCGGAATAGTTCACGATATTGGCGAAGATCTCGTCGGCCGCCACCATCAGCTTCGTCTGCGCCTTCATCGGCAGCTCCGCCACGCACCGTTCCAGATCAGCCGTGGCCTGCTTGAGGCCCTCCATGGTTGGCGGATAGTCGAAGCTCTCAGTCTCGGCCTCGCCGCGATAGCACAGCACGAGCTGCGTGCAGTCGTCGGCCTGTTCGGCGCCCTCGGCGAATGTCATGACGTGCTCAAAAACGGCAGGGAGCAGCGTCTCCTGGCGATAACGCGTAGACCGCAGCAACGTCAACAGGCGTTCGTTGCCATAGAGCTCAAAAGCCGGGTTAGCCTGCTCGGTGATGCCGTCCGTATACAAGTAGATGGCGTCGCCCGGCGCCAACTGCAGTTCGGCGCTCTTGTAGGGGATTCCGGGCATTCCGCCCAAGACCAACGCTACCCGAGACGACAGGAAGTCAACTTTCTCTCCTTGACGCACCACAGGCGGATTGTGTCCGGCATTGACATAGGTGACGTGTCCCGTGTCCAGATTGATCTGGCCGATCCAGGCGGTCACGAACATGTTGGCGTCATTGCCCTCGCAAAGGGCGTTGTTCGCCTCGCGGACCACCTGATCCAGCGGCTTGCCGGTTTGGGCAAGGCTCTTGATGAGGGTCTTTGCGCGCATCATGAACATGGCGGCCGGCACACCCTTTCCGCTCACATCCGCAATGAGAAACACCAGCGTGTTGATCCCCGTGAAATAGAAGTCGTAGAAATCTCCACCAACCTCCTTGGCGGTCTTCATGTCCGCGAAGATGTCGAAGGAGGTCTTCTCGGGGAACGGCGGAAAGACATTCGGCAGGGCGGAGTATTGAATGTCTGACGCCACCTTGAGCTCCTTCTCGGTCTGGCGCCTAAGTTCGCGACGCACATAGGCGGCGATCACAAACCCCACCAGCACCGCCACCAGGACCAATGCCAGACCATTCAGCAACGCGGCCGCGCCCACCAGCATGTTGCGCGTAACCGCCGCCGCCGACTTGGGGATCAGCACATAGACAAGAAATCCCTCCACTTCGCGCCGCCGCCAATAGTACGAATCATCAGGTTCAATCCAATGCGTGCCCTCGCGATTAGGCTCGGCGTAGTCGGACAGCACCAACCCCTGCGGCGTCGTGATGACCACGCCGCCCTCTCCTTCGACATGCCAGTTTCGCGTGCGCCCCACCAATGACGAACGCGCCAAATCCCGAAGTGCCTTGCCGTCACAGCCAAGCTGGACAAAGCCGCCAGTTGGCCGCCACACACCTACGTACTTGCGCCAGAGACCTTTGGCCGAATTGGGGCAAAAGGGCTGGCAAAACTCTGTAACATCCTGAACAAGACACATCATCTCGGCGGCTTGCCCAGTGGCGGTCGAAAAATCAAATCCCACATATTCCGGCACGGAGGATGCGGTAATGACGCCTTTGCCGTCGGCAACCGAGATCTCCGTGACCTGCAGCTCATGCGCCAGGCGCTCCAATGAGTCCGACTCTGTGGAATAACCATCCTCCAGCCGTTCGCGGGCCGCCATCGCCTGCCGCACCAGTCGTGCATTGACACGGCCCGCTACGGCTCCCTGGACGTCCTGAAAGGTTCGGTCAATGACCTTGCGCGCCCCCTTCTCGGACAGACAATGATGCAGCAGCCAGTTGGCCGCCAAGGTCACGACAAAGACCAACAGCAGGCTAATGGCGATGCGTAGCCCCAAACGGCGTCGTTCCGTCACTTTGCGGCCTCCCTCTCAATCACCCGATTGGCGGCAGCCAATACGTCGGGGCGCTTCCTGGAAACCGCGACACCGTATCTGTCACGCGTTTCGAGCGGTGTGACCGAAAATTTCCCGTTGGAGGCCTTGGCCCAGGCCCGCAAAGGCGTACAGTCAAAGAAAATGGCGTCCACCCGCCCCTTTTCCAACGCATCAACGGCATCAACCATATTGACAAATCGCACAGGGTCACAACCGTGATTGCAGAGATAAAGATCGTCCGTGGTGCCATTCTCGACCCCGATTCGCAGCGAAGCCAACTGTGACATGCGCGGACGCGGCGAATCTGTGCGGTACATGAAGCAGGCGCCACCTATCTCATACGGGATGGAGAAGTCGACATCGCGCTTCCGGGCCTCGGTGATGGTGATTGTGGCAATGCCGAAATCAGCCGTACCAGCTTTCAGACGTGGCAGAATGGCCTCAAAGTCAACCCCTTCCACCTTGAGTTCCTCCCCGATTTCGGCGGCGATTTTCCGCGCCAAATCCACATCTGTGCCAACAATGGCGCCATCGGGCGCCACATAGGCACACGGTGGATCCGTAGGATGGGTCAGAAAGATTAACGCGAGGAACAAAAAGTTCATAGAATGATAATTTTACTACAGTTACGCCGTCAACACATCAAAAAACGAGTTGCGCCGCATTGCGATGGCAGATGTTCTCCAGCATCGGACGAATCAGCGTCGCATCATCGGGGAAATCGCCCTTGGCCACCTTCTCCACCACCCATTGGCAGAGAATGCGGCGGAAATAATCGTGCCGTACAAATGACAGGAGCGAACGGGAATCGGTGGTCATGCCGACAAACGTGGCGAGAACCCCATAGGCGGCATTCTTCTCCAACACATCGCAGATGCCCTCCTTGTGGTCACACCACCACCAGGCCGGGCCCAATTGCACCTTGCCCGGGAGTCCCGCCCCGTTGAAGGAGCCCGCCAGTACCGCCAACTGCGCATGGGCCTCGGGATTGAGCGAGAGCAGGATCGTGCGCGGCAGAAGTCCCTCGCCTTCGAGAACATCAAGGAAACGCGCCACAACAGCCGGATCCACTGGTGCACGCATGCCGGCATAACCACCCGCCGGGCCTGCCGCTGCGCGCAGCCGCGCACTTGTCTCGCGCAAGGCGCCCAAGTGGAGCAGCATGGTCCATTTGTGCGCGACGGCAAAGCGAATCGCCGTGCGAAGCGTAGGCAGCACGTCGGGCGCCAACAGGCTCGCGCCTTCATCCACCGAGATGTCCAGCACGCGTCCGCCACGCGCATGCACCTTCGCCAACGCCTCAAGATCTGGCGCGTCACCCGCATTCATGCGGTAGCCCGGATCATAGTAGGCCACATTGAACGCCTGCAGCATCTTCTTCGGCGTCCAGGCGGACAAGGAAACATTCTCACCCTCGCCATGCAGATAGTCCGAAACGGGAAGGCCCAGAAACGCCAGCTCCATCTGCGCCCACGCAAAGACCGGATTGCCGACGAGCTTGGGCAAGGTCCGCATCCAGGCCGCCCACTTGTCCGACTCGGACGCGCCGCCGGTGATGGCCTCTTCGGACTCGCCGCAGATGCGCATGGCGCGATGCTTGTAGGGATCGGCTTTCACCCACACCTCGTACAACGACCCCAGAGGCTGGTCGGCCGCGATCCAGTTCAGGTCCAGATGGTTGTGCCAATCGACGATCGGCAGCTCCTTCACCCAGGAATAAAGTTCGTCAAAGGCCAGCATCAGCATTCTCCTTGCGTGCGCCCGCCTCAACGGCGCGCCAATTCCCTGAAAAGACCATCCTTGGAATCCTGTTCCGCCGCCGACGTGGGGCAGAGCCACCCACAGGCGACATAGGCCAGCAGGCACGCCGCAACCTGCCACACCGTGGCCCACTCCCATTTCAGTTTGAATACCACATTGAAGGCCAGGCCCGCCAGCACGCCCGCCACGATGCAGGCATAGACGCCAGCCGTGTTGGGCTTCTTCCAGAGGATGCCGAACACGCTGGGGATTACGATGGGCACACCAAAGAGCCCCATCAGGAGCTTGTTGGCCTCAAAAGCGCCACCCAGCGCCGTGACGAACTGAGATCCGACGGCGACCAAGGTAGCCACAGCCACCATGCCCAGCCGTCCCACCAGGAGCATCTCCTTTGCCCCCGCCTGCGGACGCATCAGCCGCTGATAGATGTCCTTCGAGAAGACGCTTGAGGTGACGTTGAACTCGCTGGCCAAGGTCGAAAGCGTGGCGGCCAGCATCGCCGAGACCATCAGCCCCAGTGCCCCGGGTGGCAGCAGCTTCGTGCAGAGCGTCAGATAGGCCTCCTCGGGATTGACGCCTGGCAGCAGGTGGCGGGCGGCGATGGCGGGCAAGAGCGCCACCACGGGGAACAGAAGCAGCAGCACCGCCGTCAGCAGTCCCATCTTGATGGCGCTGCGCTCATCGGGCACGCTCTCCAGCCGCTGGATGAACGCCCAGTTGCCGTTGTACTTGATGAACACGATGAGATAGTAGGCAAAGAGGAACATGAACGACCCGCGATGGCCGTTGAAGGCGTTGAAATGATCGGGCAGCGTCTGCGCCAACGCCCCCAGGCCTCCCACTTCATGCAGCGAAAGGAAGAGCATCGCCACGGCCGCCGAGAAGAGGATCGTGCACTGGATCACGTCCGTCACCAGCACGCTCCACAACCCGCCCGTCAACGTGTAGGCGAGCACAATCACCACCCCCAGCCAGATGCCCGCCGAAAGCGGGATGTTCAGCAGCACGCTGGCGATAAGCCCCAGCGAATAGAGGCGCACCATGTTGTCCAGCACACGGAAGCCGATGCCGCACCAGCTGATGAACTGGCGCACGCCGGAGCCATACCGCCGCTCCAGATACTCCATGGGCGTGGTCACCTGCGCGCGCTGCCAGCGCCAGGCGAAAATCCAGGAGCCCAGCACCACGCCCACGACCGTGGACCAGAACACCAGAATCGCCACCAGCCCATCCTGGTACGCCACGCCCGCATGCGCAATGAAAACAAACGAGCTGATCATCGCCATGTAGCTGGAGATCGCCCCCATCCACCACGGCACCTTCTTGCCGCCCGAGAAGAAGTCCTTCGAGCTCTTCACGAACTTGCCCATGAACATGCCAGCGCTGAGCACCAGGGCGAAGTAGATGGCGATGACGACGAAGTCAAGGCCGGTCAACGGCGTGTGGATGTTCATCATGGCGGTCCTCAGATCCCCCTGGCCTTGCGTATCTCCGACCACGCCGCATTGAGGCGTGCCATCTGCTCATTGGCCTTGCTGAGCAGCTCTTCCGAAATTCCCTGCGCGCGCAGCACGTCGGGATGAAGGCTCTTGGCCTTCTCGCGGTAGGCCTTCTTGAGCACCTCGTCCGAGGCCGTACGCGGACACCCCAACACCTCATACGGATCCGACTGCTGCGGCTCCGGATCGGACGCGCGGGCGCCGCCTAGGCCGCGACGCTGGTATTGCCAGGCGAAGAGTCCGGCATTGATGCGCAGGGGGCGAACGATACGAGCCAGAATATCCTGTTCGGCGGAAGTCACCACGCCGTCGGCGCAGGCGAGATCCCACAGGATGTCGTACACGATCTCGCGGATGTTCTGCGCCGGCTGAGCCGACGCGAAGGACGCCGCGTAGTCGTAGATGGACGTCGCGTCGTCCTTGGCCTGGCGGAAGATGCGGATGCAGTACTCGCGCTTCTCGCCCGTGAGCCCCAGCCGCCCGAACACGCTCTCGCAGTACGCCACCTCATCGGCCGTGACGCGGCCATCGGCCTTCGCGAGTTTGGCCAGCATCGCCGCAATCGCGGCGAGCAGCACATATTCGCCCTGGGCAGACTGATTGCGCGGCGCGGCGCCGGTGGCCTCGCGGACGCCGGACTTGAGCTTCTCCTCGACCCAGTTGCCGATCACGGCGCCCGCGATGCTGGTCAACACGCCACCGCGAGCGCCGAACAGAGCTCCTATGCCGGCGCCAATCCAACTCATGGCACGGCCTTAGTGACGGAACGAGCGCTGGCCGGTGAAGACCATGGCCACGTTGGCGTCATTGGCGCAGTCGATCACATCCCAGTCGCGGATGGCACCACCCGGCTGCACCACGGAGGTGATACCCTCGCGGATGCCGACCTCAAGACCATCGCGGAACGGGAAGAATGCGTCGGAAACCATCGCGCAGCCCGGCAGACCGCCCTTCTCGGCCTTTGTCTGCTCCATGATCTCGGCCTGCTTCTTCGCGCCGTCCTCTTCGCCGAAGACGAGGCGCAGGTCGTTGTAGGGCTTCTGGTACTTCTCCCAGGCGATCCAGTCGGCGTGCTTCGTGTACGCCTTGTCGCGCGCGATCTCGGCGACGCCGACGCGGTCCTGCTCGCCCGTGCCGATGCCGACCGTCACGCCGTCCTTCACGTAGAGGACCGAGTTCGAGGTGACGCCCGCCTCGACGAGCCAGCCGAACACGAGATCCTCGTATTCCTTCGCCGTCGGCAGACGCTTGATCTTGTGTTCCCTGAAGCTGACTTCGCCCGTCGCCTTGTCCGTGATCTTGCGGTTGCAGTAGGCCGGCATGAAGTCCTCGGGCTTGCGCGCCTGGCACACGAAGCTCATCTGCGCCACGAGGCCGCCGTCGATGAGGCTCTTGAAGTCGACAACCGTCTTCGCGACGAAATCCGTCAGCCGCGCCATGTTGCCGATGCGGAACACGCGCAGGTTCTTCTTCGTGGCGAAAAGGTCCATCACGCCAGGCGCGAACTCGGGCGCCACGACCACTTCGGCGTAGTTCTCGATGATGAGCTTGGCCGTCTCGAGGTCGCATTCGCGGTTAAGGGCGATCGCGCCGCCGAAGGCCGCCAGACGGTCCGCCTTGTTGGCGCGGAAGTAGGCCTCGGCCAACGTGCCGCCGGTGGCGACGCCGCACGGGTTGTTGTGCTTGACGATGACCGCGCAGGGCTTGTCGTTGAGATAGCGCAGGATGTTAAGCGCGTTGTCCGTATCCGTGACGTTGGTCTTGCCGGGATGCTTGCCGCTCTGGAGCAACTCAGGCACGGAGGCGAGGTACTGCCCCGCCTGGATCGTCTCCACCTCGCCGAGCACCA